>NZ_MVOJ01000010.1:0-186239 GCF_002018845.1 Pseudomonas sp. MF6394 | reverse complement strand
CCACTGCCCAGCAGCGCTCCCGCCCCCAGGCCCAGCAAGACCAGCACCAGGATCATCACGATTTCGTCCTGTAACTTGATATTTTCCATGGCGGTAGGCTGCAACCCCATTGAATCAACGAACGTGACCGGGTTGTTAAACGCCATGAGATAAGGATTGAGCTGCGCGCCTCCCCCTGCGGGGTCGGGGTTTATCCAGCGCTGCAACCATGGAGCGTAGTAGCGCAAACCGTAGTAATACAAACCGCTGCCATCACGCTCCTTGCCGGAGTATCGGCGGGTCTTGTAGCTGCCCTCCACCGCATTGCGCGATGCCCACCACGCCGTCCCCCCATACGGAAAATAACTCTCCTGGCTCAGTAACTCAGCCTGTTCGCCCACCTCCAACCCATGACTCGACTGCTGATCCTTCAGGCAAAAGCGCAGGGTCTCATCGGCTGCCGCCTTATCGAGTCCCACCTCCCATTGCAAGACCTCCACCGTGCAACATGCCACTTCAAGACGCACTACATTGAGCTTACGCAACGGCCGATGGCGCAGTTCCAGGCCTGGCAGGTAATACACACGAGCCGTTTGCAGACTCCCAGCAACCTTCTGGCGAGTCAGCTTGAGCGCACGCTGGCCGTCGCTCGCATACACATAAGCCTCCTCATCCGAGTCCTCTTTCTCGCGCTGAATTGTCGTGACCCTGGACAACTGATTACGCACATTCCACGCCATCGGCAAACCACGCCCAAGCTGTTTCTGGTTGCCATTGGCATCAAAACCCTGCGCCAATTCGCCAACCGGATGCTCGCTCGACAACGCGCGATTACTGCCCGTTGCGACTTGCATGTGGCGGGTGTAGCCGACACCACTGGAGGGCACGTGGCGCAGCCGAGTCAGGTTGCCTCCCTCGTCATAGGCATAGTACTGGGCGTAGGTGCGCCATAGACCGGTATCGGTTGAACCGAACGAAATACGCGAGGGGAGCGCCGGCCCGATGGCGGCGGCGACACTTTCCCGGCCCGCCGCCTGGGTCAATTGGTACAGCGAGTCATATTCGTAGTGATATGAAGCCTCCACTTGCGTGTTGTGGCTCCATTTCGTCGGTTGCGCCTGATCCTGCAGGTTTGAAATATTTCCCACCGGATCATAGTCGTAGCTCAAATCCTGTAACGGCGCTGCCCGCTCATTTTTGCGATGGGCCACCAGTCGGCGCATACGGCCATCCTCGGCCCGATAGGTGGCCAGGCTGCTCACGCCATTGCCCAACAGGGCCTCCTCCACCTGACCGGCGGCATTGTAGACGTAGCGCTCTATCACGGTCTTGCGCGCGCCACTTTTCAAGGTCAGATGAATATGTTTCACCTCTCCGTCCAGACCATAGGCAAAGTGCCGAACATTACCCTTGGCGTCGACCTGTTCCAAGGTGCCGCCAAGGACGTCAAACGCCCAGCGTGTAGCGTAATGCGCGCTTTCCAACTGCGGGTTCTGATCGGCCTGGGCAAGCGGCCAGTCAACATCGCCAGGCGCCTCGCGAAACCGCCGCGTTTGCCCAAGCACTTGCCCAGTGATCCCATACTGCTCGCACACCTGCGTGCCCGCCGGGTCGGCATGGTGTACCAAACGGCCGCTGCGGTTAAGTGCGCGGTGCTCGGGTGTTGGCGTGGCATACACCAGGCGTTCGACACATCGGGGGCGCGCTTGGTCGCCGGCTTGTTCGAACACCGCCACCGGACGCTGCAAAGCATCGTAGTCGTGGCGCTGATAAGCACCCCGCCCGTCCCAGGCATGCAACAGTTGCCCGGAGGGCGCCGACAGCATCAGCCGCATGCCTGCATCCACATCGTTGCGGCGGATCAGCGTACCGGACAGGCTGTACACCGACACCTGATTCGCCTCGGTCAATGGTTCGCGGGATTTAAGGGTATGCAGGCGAGGGTCCCACTGCTCAAGCATCAGGCCGCTGGCCCCATAGACTTGACGCCTGATACGGGCCGTCGGAGCAGCCTGAGGGGTAGCGCGCAGATAAGCGACACTACGGACCGCCAACCCACGGGGGTCAAATGCCACAAGCGAGGGTGTGTTTCGATGAAGTGAAGTAGACATGATCACATGACCTGAGTTGCACAATGGTCAGAAAGCCTAGGAGTCATGTCTTGCAGCGAGGTGGTATCGCTGTACGGGCACCTCAACCGGCGGGCGCCAACACTGCCTGTATATACCTATACCTGGCCCCATTAACCTGCGTGATAGCGTTTTTCATTGCCCGCCGGCCCATCGGCGGGCGTGAAGGAACGTATGAATATGCAAACCGACAACAGCCCGTTGCTCGCTCAACTGATTGATCACTCACGCCCGCCCGCTCCCGGTCGGGACGATTTCAAGACCGCCCTGCGGCGCCTCAACATCCACTCGATATTGGACATCGTACGTTTGTCCGAAGAGGCCTTTACCGAGCAACTGAAAAAGTACAACGATGACGATGCCCACACGGTGTATCTCAAGGCCCAGAACGCTGCCACGCAACTGGAAACCTTATTTCGCGAACAGCAAGTCTCGCCGCCCGCTTCTGCACCGCGCAATAAACGCAGTATCCCCCCCAAGACCAGCGCAATCTACCAGGCCTTGTTCCAGGAAAAGTGGGACCAGTTCTGCTCCAGTTCGTCTATTGCAGCGGTCGATTCGCCGATTGCCTACCTGCGGGCGCTCTATTTATTCGCCCTGCAGCTGGAAGAAAACACCAAGGACACCCGCGCACTCAAGCTGTCGCAGCGACGCCCGGAACTCAAAGACCTGGTACTCAACCAACATAGCGTTTCGGGCCAGGTTCCCATGTTGTCGATCGTCAACCAGATCCTGCTCAAAAATATCGCGCAGGCCAAAGAAGAAGATACCTATAAGGTGCTGAGTGAAACCTGGTACCCGTTTTCTCTGCCCTATCACTTCCACCATCAGCAATGCCAACAGGGCTTGTCGGGCGACAAGCCGGCGCTGGGTGAGTTGAACTATCGCATCAGTCGCCAGTTGCCGCTGGCGGAAGAAACCAGCAGTTACGGGCAGGTCGGCGAACAGAACAACGAGGTCCAATGTCAGTTATCGGGGTTGAGCCCTCAACAACAGACGCTGCTGAAAAGTAGCTGGGTAGCCGAAGCGGGCGCGAAAGCGTTCTATCACAACTATTACAACTGGAAGACTGATCTGATCGGACCGGCAAAACTCACTGACTTTCTGAGCCACACACAACTGGATGCCGACCAGCTTCAGGCACTGCTTGCACTACAGACTCAGTCACCACGCCAATCGCCTAACTGCAAGCAAGAAACCAGCCTCACCTACGGTGCGTGCTACATCAACGGCACGACCACACCCGCTATCAGCCTGGACAACGCCAAGCTGACCAACATCAGCCTTGAGCGCTTCGACAGGCTGCAACGCATGATTCGTCTACAGCGCTGGCTCGGCCTGCCTTTCGCGCAATTGGACACCCTGATAGTCAGCGCCATGCGCTGCGAAGGCAATCGCAACAACACGCTGCTGATCACCCATAACACCCTCCGGGCGCTGGGGGTCTTTTGCTATTTGAGCAAACGCTACACATTGCAAGCCGAAGAGTTCGCTGCCTGGCTTCATCAATTACCCGTTCATGCCTCAGGAGACCGCGTGTCATTGTTCGACCAGGTATTTAATCGCACCGGGTCCGCCCTGCCGCCCCTGTATCTGGACAGTGCCAGGTTCGACGATACCACCCGGCAACAGCTCTGCGCTGGGTTGGGCCTGCAAGACACCCAGGATTCGCTTCAACTACTGATCAACCCCAACAAGCCTGCAACCCGTACGATCGAGACAGTCAGCGAGATCTATCGGCAAGCGAGAATCGCTCGCCTGTTTGGGGTATCGGTCGTGGAATGCCGACAACTGGTGCAAATGCTCGGGAATGCGAACCTTCTCATGCAGTTGCGCCACCCAACGTTACGCAACAAACCGAAGGGCATGACTGACTTTCTCGATGTGCTCATGCACCTGGAATGGGCCAGCCGTTGGTTTAAAGAAAACGGCAGCAGCCTGGCGTTGCTCAGATGCCAGCTATTGCTGGATCGCCAGGTCCAGGACCCGGTCATCAATCTGCTATTGAAGGAGTTCGCCCTCTATGACCAAGCGTCCCTTTCCAAAGCGTTGCAACCGCTTGATCTTCCTCAGCAACCCCTTGACGAAAAAGATCGTTTACCCGCCGTTGACTGGGAAGTCTTGGCCTGTACGGCGCTGCAACAGATGCGTCCCAGTAACAACATCGAGACAGCGCTCGATCACGTGCTCTCTTCCGTTCAAATCAGCACGGCGCCTGCCCGTACGACACAGTTAATCAACCAAGCAAAGTCCAAGCTCCACACATTGCTGAGCACGGTGCGTGATGAGTTGTGGTCTTTATATCTACGCCTTAAAGCAATCATCCAAGCCGTCCCACAAGCCCCAAGCGATGCCAACGGCTATCAGAAATACGACAATGACCAGCATTTCCTGCGTTTATATGCCCCCGCTGCTGCACCGCTGCAAACCCTCAGTTATCTGATACTGCTGTTACCTCACGCCGCCGATATTCTGCAACTTCCCCTCAGCTCACAAGCACTTCACCAGTTCCTGGTCAATCCGCACTGGCTCGCGCGCAAGTACAAGATGCCCTCGCTGCTTGAACTGACCCCGTACAACCTCTACCTCATGCAGCAGTTCAAACACTGCATCCACCACTGCGGCCTGACGGAAGAGCAGCTTCTGAACTACTTCGAACACGCCAATGCCCTGCCCAACAGCACTGCGCAAAACACCAGCGAAGACACGAACGAGCATCTCGCTCAACTTTTAGGTTGGAGTGCCAGTGAAATCGATGTGTTCAGCAACCAACTCAAACCTCCACGCATTACCTCAATGAACCGCCTGGACTGGGTGCTGCGCTGCCGCCGAGCCAGCATCGACACAGGCCTGCCTGCCCACATGCTGATCAAAGCCAGCGAACTGAAAGCCGATTCTGCGTTTGCTGACTGGAAGAGCGTCGGTGAGGCGATCACCAGTGCGTATCCATAACCCCTTCACACACTACTCACATTCGACCTGTTCAAGGATTGATCATGTCTGACTCGCTTAATCAACAGCTCAATGAAAGCCTGCGCGACGCCATGCTCGCGTACTACCTGACCTACAAGGTACCTACCGACTTAAAGGAAAAGATCACCCTTGCCGACGACCTTTACGAATACTGGCTGCTCGACGTACAAGTCAGCCAAGCCGTACCGACCAGTCCGGTAGCCTGTGCCATCTCCAGCCTGCAGCAGTACATCACGCGCATCCAGCTCGGCCTGGAACCTGGCTATGAAAACCAGGGCATGACCGCACCACAAGACAAATTATGGCGCGAACAGTTACACACCTACGCACTCTGGAACGCCAACCAGCAGTTGCACTATCACCCCGCCAACTACTTGGACCCGACATTACGGCGTGACAAAACCGACAGCTTTGAGCAGTTGGAAAACGACCTGAGCCAGTATCGAATTCAAGCGGATACCGTCACCACGGCGGTTCAGAATTACCTGGCCAGGTTCGAGGAAACCGCCAACATACGCACGATCAACGGTTATATAGACGCCGACGTGGGCAACCTGTATAGCGGCATCTATTACTTCGTCGGTAAATCGAGCTCGGCAAACACCTATTACTGGCGCTCCCTCGACCTGTCCAAGCGCGCAGGCTCGGTACTTTTCCAGGACGCCTGGTCAGACTGGGAGAACATCAACTTGTCGGTGTCTGACGCCACCGCCGAGCAAAGTATCCGGCCGGTGTATTTCAATAACCGACTATTTATCATCTGGGCCGAATGCATCAAACCCGCCCCCACCAGTTCCGTCCCACCGGCGCAAACAAATTCAGAGGAAAAAAAACAGCTGGCCGAATGGATCAACAGCCGCTACGTCAAGTTTCGCCTCAATTTTTCTTATAAAAAGCACGATGGCAGTTGGAGCGCACCCAAAGCGTGTATTGAGGAGCACTGTGCCACCGAAGACGTCAACGCATTGACCTCTGTCTTCCTGAAAACCATTACACAGACAGTGGCTATCGTCGACAGTAACGGCCCCCCTGTACTATTTTTAAGTGTCCTGGCCACCAGCCGTAAAGACCCCAAACAGCAGGAGAATTTTATTGGCAAATTTTTCCAGGCTGTCCACATCGATCAGTCCTTCAATATCACCACCATCGCCAATGGCGGCAGCCCCGAGCGCTACAGCGTGCTGCCCGGCTCACAGGTGGAGGAGGAGATAAACCGGCTCCTGGAACACTTTGATCCGTCGCAGAAGAAAAAAGTGCAGGCTGTGGTTCAAGGCGAAGATCAAAGTGTGAGTGGATACTACAGCGAATTGCTGCCTGACACCGCTCGGCAATACCTCACGTTCTTTGCTCATAAAAACCAAGACAACTTGCAGTTCAAGGTAATGTCTCCAAAAAAACACTCGATTTCCCCCACAGAGGAAACAATTACCGAAAACAACGACTATTGGAACTTTGAAAAAAATCGAGAAAAAATAAAAAGCCCTGGAGCCAGTGACGTCTCGTTTGATTCAAACACCAATGAACTCGTATTTACGTCCACCCTCAATGGCAATTTCCGGCAATCGTACAGTGTCACACTAACAAAAGCAGCGCCTAAAAATATCCGCATCGTACTGATAGTAGATGACGCATTGGATGATCCGACAGCCACTCAGCTTAAACTGACCAGCGGTTCTCAAATTACCGGTCCAACTGACACGTTAAAAACTGATTTTTACGCTCTTTATTTTAAAAACACGGCCACGCATGATGAGTTCCCCAACGCTGTCCATACCGCGAGCGGGTTACTCATCGTCGCTCAGCCCAAAGACAAAGACACAGACACTATCTCGCTAGAAGATCATTACATCGATAAGAATGCGTTCATCAGCTTATATACAAGTACAGAAAACTCCATCCAGGTCGCCATTGACCGCTACAGTAAATACACAGACGCAGACGCAGATAAAAAGACGTCACTGCACTCACAAAATACGTTGACTATCAAAAGGCCCAACGTGAGCACCTCTCAATTGCGTGCCTACAAGCACATTATTATGAGAGCCAACTTTAAAGACTATCCATTCACCGAAAAAATCAATGCCAACTCACATAAAATCACCAACTATCAGGACGCTGTCCACGAAAGCCTCACCGGATCAACTCCCGAATTACCCACTGGGCATCGGGTCACGGCGCGTATTCCAGTGACCACGAAGGAAATAACGTCGGGCATCACCTTGATACACGGGGTGATGACGCTTGAGCCTACCAAAGAAGGCGACTCGGCAATTCTCGGGTATGCCCTGAAAGCGACCACCTTGAAGTTGGCCGATTCCACTTCTGGCGCACCGCTCACTCAACAACTGGCGCCGATGATCAAGAGGCTGACATCGGAAACACTCGGCACCGCCGAATTTATTGATTTCCCGACGAACACCTCTATCCCGCCTGCCGACATCCCCCTGCGCATTCGCATGAATACCTGTTTTGCCGGCAAGCTGGTCAAGGAGGCCAATGTCAGCCTTGAGCATTTGTTTTCGTTAACGCCCAAAACGTGGCAAGAACCTCCACTCACGCCAAGTGGTGCGGCAGACGACATTGACTTTAACGGGGCTCACGGCAAGTACTTCTGGGAGCTGTTCCTGTACGTGCCCTGGCTGGTTGCCCACCGCCTGAATCAGGAGCAGCAGTATGTCGAAGCCCAAGCCTGGCTCAAATACATCTTCGACCCAAGGCGGTTGGCCGATAAGACCAGCGAACGCCCTGCATTCTGGGGGTTCAACGAGCTCGTTCGTACAGGTCCGCTCGAAAGTTGCGTCAGCCACGACCCACACAAACTGGCGATTCGCTCACCGGTGCATTTTCGCAAAGCAATCTACCTGTTTTATCTCGATATACTGCTTAATCGTGGCGATGCCGCCTATCGGCAGCTCACCCCCGACAGCCTGACCCAAGCCAAACTCTGGTACACGCGAGCCAATCACTTTCTGGGGCCACGCCCCCGCGTCACCACCACTGAACCGTGGGATGAGATCACCCTCGAAAGTTTGGCGTCGAAGCGCTCTAAAGCTCTGGAAAAACTGGAGCAGGAAAACCCACCCATCAATGTCACCCCTGCGACCGAAGGCGCCGCACTGGCTTCGCTCACGGACACCGATAATCTGTGCCTACCCTTCAATACCGAGTTGGTAACGCGCTGGGACAAGCTCGAAAGTCGCCTGCATAACCTACGGTACAGTCTCGACATCACCGGCAACCCCTTGCGCCTGTCGCTGTACGCAACTCCACTTTCACCGCTCAAACTGTTGGCCAGCCGCAACAGCGGAGCCTTCGGCGCAGGCGGCGCTGCGCCGTTCATTGACGCGCAAGTCGGCCATTATCGCTTCCAGATCATGCTGGGCCACGCACTCACGGCAACCGAGGCGGTGATTCAATTCGGCAACACGATGCTGAGCCTGATTGAGCGCAAGGAACAGACTGAATACCTGGAGTTGCAGCAACAACAAGCCTGGGACTTGGCCAATATCGTCGTAACCCAGCAACACCAGGCATTGTTGCTCGACGAGAAAAACCGCCAGGCACTCGGCGCCAGTCGGAGCATGATCGAATCGCGGATGCGCCACTACGAACACCTGCTCACCGAAGGCATCAGCCCCGCAGAAGCGCATGCAGGCCAACTCTACTTGATCAGTAGCGGATTCGAGACCGCAGGTTCCGCCGCCGCTGCAGGGGCCGGCATCGCAATGATAGCGCCGAACATCTTCGGTACAAGTACCGGCGGGTCGCGCTGGGAAGGCCCGTTCTATGCAGCCCAGGCCTTGGCCCAAGGCGTCGCGACGGCGTTGCGCGGCACTGCCGCAGACCTGGACCGCTCCCAGCAATTCAACCGTCGGGAGCAAGAATGGGCGCATGCCCAGGATCAGGCCCGACTCGAACTGGCCCAGGTCGATGCCCAGTTACAAGCCTATGCCGAGCAGGAAAAAGCCACGCGCCTGCAATTACGCCTGGCCGAGACTTCCCTGGCCCAGGCCTGGTCGAACTACCAATTGCTGGCCAAGCGTTTTACCAGGGCCCAACTGTATGACTGGCTCAATGCACAACTGAGCAAGTTCTACTACCAGGTTTATGACCTGAGCCTTTCCCTGTGCCGCACCGCACAAGCGTGCTGGCAGTACGAAGTCGCAGACTATGCGAGCACGTTTATCCAGCCCGGAGCCTGGAACAACAACTACCGCGGTTACCTGGCGGGTGAGGCCCTGAAGCTGTCGCTGTTGAAGATGAATGCGGCCTATTTGAACCATAACGTCCGGGACCTGGAGATCGTCAAGACCATCTCCCTGCGTCATCGCATGATCGATTGCAAAGTCACCACGCCCACAACAGGCACAACCGGCACTCAATCATCGAGTACGCAAAACAAATGGGCCGGGCATAAACGACAACTGGTCGATACCGGCACGCTGTGCTTCATGTTGTCCGAGGCGCTGTTTGAAGAGGATTACCCCAACCACATCCTGCGGCGAATAAAAAGCATCAGCGTGTCGTTGCCCGCGACGCTAGGCCCCTATGAGGACATTAAGGCGATACTGACCCAGACCCACAACGAAATCGTATTGCCCGCAGGCGGGCGGCGCCGCGACATGCGTGCCCATCAGCAAATCGCACTGTCCACCGGACTGGATGACAACGGCCTGTTCACCCTCAACTTCGAGAGCAACGATCGCTACTTGCCTTTCGAATACACCGGGGCCATCTCCAACTGGACCTTGGCGTTCCCCAATCACACCCTGCAAAAAGCCGTACTCGAATCGATCAACGATATCGTCATCCACCTGCGTTACACCGCTAGGGTGCCGACGGTCAGCGGGGGCAAGGCATGAACGACGATACGCTCAACCTCCAGGTCAATACCCCGGCCCTGCCAAAAGGCGGCGGTGCCATTCAAGGCACGGGTAAGGGCTGGAGCGATATCGGCTCCAGTGGTACGGCAAACTTTGAGATTCCCTTGCCGATCTCTCCCGCGCGCGGCTACGCACCCGCCATGTCGCTGACCTACCGAAGCGGCGCCGGTAACGGCCCCTTCGGATTGGGTTGGGAGGTTGCCCTGCCGGCCGTCAGCCGGCGTACCTCCCATGGCGTGCCCGCCTACACGGAGCACGACGTACTGGTGGGCCCCGACGCGCAAATATGGCTACCCGAGCGCGACGCTGAAGGGGCGATCGTCAGCCGTTCCACGACCTCTTTCAATGGTTTGCCACTGACCATCGCCTACACGGCCACCCGGTATTTCCCCAGGGTCCAGAGCCACTTCGACCGTATCGAACACTGGCAAACGGCAACCGACACGGCGGGTTTCTGGTTGATACAGAGTGCCGATGGCAGCCAGCACTTTTACGGAAAAACCTCGCTGGCCCGGATTGCCGATCCGGACCAGACGCACCATGTGGCGCAGTGGTTGCTGCAGGAAAGCCTGAATGCCCACGGCGAGCACATTTATTATCACTACACAAAAGAAACCGACAACGCGCGCTATCCCAGGGATTGTCGTGCCCGGCATTACCTGGAAAGTGTCTGCTATGGCAACTTCACCGCCAGGGAGCAAGAGCAGCTGTATCTGTGGCAGACCGAGGATAAACCGGACGTAGGCTGGCACTTCCAATTGCTCTTTGATTATGGCGAACGCTCCCTTGATCTGGAACAGCGGCCCACGTATCAGAAAACTCAGCAATGGCCTGTGCGACCCGATCCCTGCTCGGATTTTGCCTTTGGCTTCGAGTTACGCACCCTGCGCCGCTGCAGCCAGATTCTGATGTTTCACCACTTCCCTAAAGAAACAAAAATGGGCCTCGACCCCGTGCTGTCCAAGCGCCTGCTACTGCAATACCACACATCCAGCCATGTCAGCCTGTTAAGCGGGGTGCATGAGCAAGCCTTCGACAGCGCGGGCAATAGGGTGAGCCGCCCGCCGCTGGAGTGCCTTTATCAGTCGAGCCAACTCAACGTCGACCCGAGCCGCTACCAGGCATTTGGTGCATTTCCCAAGCTGCATGACGGCGCTCGTTATCAACTGGTGGATCTGTATGGCGAAGGCTTGCCCGGTGTGTTGTATCGCGCAGATAAAAGTTGGTATTACCGCGAACCGCAGCGGCCGCAAAACCCGCAAACTCGCGACCAGGTGAGCTACGGCGAGGCCGTGGAATTAACGCGGGTGCCGGTCGCCGACAGCACTCGCCCCTTCCATCAGGCGCTGGCCGATGTGGAAGGCGATGGGCGCTTGGACTGGCTGGTGGCCGGGCACGGGATGAATGGTTTTTTCAGCCTGGACGAACACCGCAACTGGTCAGCCTATACACCGTTCGATGCATTCCCCTCGGAGTTCTTCCACCCCCAGGGCATGCTTGCTGACTTGATGGGGGCAGGTCGTCATGACTTTACGATGATCGGCCCGCGCAGCGTGCGCCTGTATGAAAATCGCCGAGCATCCGGCTTCGCTCCCGCCATCGAGGTACCGCACACGCCCGACGATGGCCTGCCGATCATTTCCGCCTCGCCCAACGAACTGGTGGTGTTCAGCGATGTACTCGCCACAGGCCAACAGCATCTGGTGCGTATCCGGCATAACGAAGTGAAATGTTGGCCGAACCTGGGTCGCGGCCGTTTTGCCCAGGGGTTTGTATTGGCCACATTGCCGTTGCGTTATCAAACGTTCAACGCGGCGCATGTGCTGCTCGTCGACCTCAATGGCGGCGGCGCCGCAGACTTGCTGTATTTGAGCACCACTCATCTGAGTATTTTCCTCAACAAAGGCGGCAACGGCTTCGAGACAAAGGCGATCAACGTGCCGTGGCCAGAAGGCGTGCAGTATGACGACCACTGCCAGGTCAGCATTATCGACGTGCTCGGCCTGGGCTGTCCGAGCCTGATCCTGACCGCCGCCCACCAAACCCCCATCCATTGGCGCTACGACTTTTACAGCCAGAAGCCCTGGCTGCTCATACGCACCGACAACAACATGGGCGCTCAGGCTTCGATCAAATATCGCAGCAGTGCCCAGGAGTGGCTGGACGAAAAACGCGAGCTGCATGCCAAGGGCCAGCCTGCGATCAGCCAGTTACCCTTTGCGCTGCTGCTGGTCAGCCAACAAGCCCAACGAGACGAGATTACCGGCAACCAGTTGACCCAGCGCGTGAGCTATCGCCAGGCTTATTACGACCGCGTGGACCGTGAGTTTCGTGGCTTTGGGCTGTTGCTGCAAACCGACACCGACAGCCGCAAGGACGCCCCCCTCACGCAGGGTTCCAGCGCACCCTTGCTCAGCAAAACCTGGTTTCATACCGGGCGATCCCTTGACATGCCCAGCCTCGACCAGAGCACTCATGACCCGCACGCCAAGGCTCTCGGCCGCACGCTGGTCAGCCGCTACAGGGGGACGGTTCAGGCAGAGCCGCTGGAGCATCATGACGACTTGATCAGCGACCCCGCACCGGCGCTGGCACGCGAGGTGGCCCGTGCACTCAGTGGCAGGGTGCTGCGGGTCGAACTGATGGCGGCGGACCCGGCACAAGGCGCCGTGCCCTACTCAGTCCAACACCAGCGGTATCTGGTCCGCGAACTCGCGCCGGCCAGTGCCCATACCCCTTACGCCCGGTTGCTGCCATTAGCCCTGGAGTCGATCAGCTATCAGTATGAAGGCGTGAAAGACGATCCCCTCTGCCAGCACCAGATCAACCTGCGCTGGGATGCCTATGGTTACCTGGTGCATGGCGTGTCCCTGCATTATGCCCGCCGTAGCACCGCCACCAGCCCGCCGCCCGCCGTGCTGGTGGATGAGCACCAGCAGCGCTGGTGGCGCGATACCCATGACAACGCGCAACAGTTCTATTACCTGAGCGAAACGCTGGCGCAGCCTATTCATCTGGACGACGCACAGCAGTGGCGCCTGGGCTTGCCCTACCGCCAACGAGACAACGCCCTGGTGCTTGGCAAGGCACCGGCGCCTGGCGGGCTGGACCCTGCGCGTATCACCTATGAGGTGTTCATCGACCCCCAAGACGGGCCACTGGCCGCTGGGGCCAGGCGCACACTGAGCGGCTTGTCGGTGCAGCACTACCGGCAGGCCGGTGGCCTGGGTAAAACCCTGGCACCAGGCGTCGCCACTGCCCAGGCATTGACTGACTACCTGGAAACCGCCGAGCTGGATGACCAGGCCCTGAGTGCCTACAACGACATCCCGGCCATGCCCAACCAACCCAAGGTGGACCTGGTGCAAAAGCTCACCGACAGCGGCTATCACAGCATGGAGCTGTTTTTTCTCTTCGACGGCGAGGCGCCGCTCAAGGAAAACCGCCTGTGGTCGATTCGCCGGCATTTTCCCCGCTATGGCAAGGCCACCCAGTTTTATCGGATAAGGGCGCTGCGGGCCACCGAGGCCCATGGCGAAACAACGCTCAACTATGACCCCTATACGTTGCAAACCGTGCGCGTAAAAATGCCCGACGGTTGTGTGACCACGGCCGAATACGACTATCAAGTGATGCTGCCGATAAAAATCGTCGACCCCAATGGCACTGTTCAAGAAGCGCTTTATGACGGTTTTGGGCAGTTGCTCGCCAGCACGTTTTACGGCAGTGAACAAGGCCTCAGAGTGGGTTTCGCTGCCCTTGAAAGCTACCGCACGCTCAACCATGTGACGCCCGAATTAGCCATCGAACAGGCGCAAAGCGTGTTGCAAGACATGGCCAGCGCGCACTGCTACGCCCCGTTCAGTTGGATGGGCAGCATCGACTTGGCCCTGGTCAAGCCTGAGTGGGTCACCAAGAACTATCTGCTCCCCAGCGGGCATATCCGCATGAGCGCGCGGGCGCGGCTGAGTGGTGGTCGCCAGCCCCTCGGCGACAGCGAAAAACAACTCAAGGCGTTGATCGATAAGGCCAGCCGCGTGCCGGTACACGGGCTCATGTCGCAAGCCGACCGCTACCCCGGCGATGCCGACCAACAGGTTCGCATGACCCTGACCTGCTGGGACGGCTTCGGCCGCTCGTTACAGACTAAGCAAAAGACCGAACCAGGCAAGGCCTATGCAGTGGACGACAAGGGCAACCTGCTGGTCGACGAGGTGGCAGATGCATCCGGCTCCTTGAGCAACCAGCTGCGCGAAGTGGATGCCGATCCCCGCTGGCGCGTCAGCGAGCGTGTCGAATACAACAACAAGGGCTTGGTCATACGTGCCTATCGCCCCTATTTCGCCAATAGCCACACCTACGTCAATGATCACTCCATGCGTGAGCTGGGTCACAGCGACCGGCAATTGTATGACCCCCTCGGACGCCCGACGCAGACGTTCACTGCGGGGGGATTCATGCGGCGTACCACCTATTGGGCCTGGTACACCGTCAATGAGGACGAAAACGACACCCATGAAGAGCTGAACGCAAGCCAAACTACTGACTGAAGAACCATGGGCCGCGGCGCCGGCCCATTCATCTTCTCCTCAGGATCGCCGGGCTGCGCCCCAGCGCGAGGCCAACGTTGTATACCCGCGCCGGGCAAACGTTACGAAAAAGCCGCGCCATTCGGTCAGTGATGCAATCACGCCGCGGGCCGCCATGACAATCGTTCGAGTGGTCCGGCTTTGGGCGGCCTGGGGCAGGCCCGTCAGCGCAACAGCCAATGCCTCGACACCGGACGCGGCCCAATGCGTCCACACCTGATTGAACATTCGGCTCAACCCACCGTGTATCGTCGCGGCAGGATCCGGCATTTGCAGGGTCTGGCCATGGGGGTCGTGGGCAGCGGTCAGGTGACCGCCGCGAATCATCGTTCCCACCGCCCCGTCGTAGGCTTCTATTGCAGGTGAGACATTGGGTTGCATCAGCGCAGGCACTTGCCCGCCATAAACAGCATTGGCCACGGTAGCGAGGGCATAGGCCGCCGTCGTTCCGGCGGTACGCGTGACCCTGCCGCTCAGGGGCGTGCTGCCCCAGGAGATGCCAGTACCGTGCCCACGCAAGACTTGCTGCACCAGTTCCCTGGAGAGCGCGCGAACATGCCCGCCCAAACGCTGAACCGCCACCGGGTCCCAGCTGTGCTCGGCTTGATCACCTATCGAGTCGCCATACATGGCATAACCCATACCTGCGGCACCTGCAAAAACAGCACCGATCTGTGGCGCATAGTGCGTCCAGTTAGCGACGATACCGGTGCTCATATGTGCCGAGGACACGGCATCAAGCACCGCAACGCTAATGCGCAAAATCTGGTTGCGTTGCGCCGTGGGCTGCAGGTTGCTGAAGATCGCCAGATCGACGCCCGTCGCGATGGCATTGGCGATATAGGTGGATAATCCATCGCGAATCGCGGCCGACGAGGCTGCTTGTATCCTGGGGCGCATAACCCGCCCTATATTCGCGAGCCTGCGACTGACGGAAAGCCTGCGTATTTGTTTGTCCTGCGGCTCCTCCAAAGCCGGTGTGGCGGCCAGCCCTTGCACATCGACCTGGGTGACTGGGTTACCGCCAACCATGGCGTACAGATTCAAGCCATCGGCATCGCCGGTCGGGTCCGGGCTGATCCAGCGGCATAACCACGGCGCGTAATACCTGAAGCCGTAGTAAGACAGCCCACTGGCATCGCGCTCCTTGCCCGAATAACGGATGAACCTGTAACTCGCCTCGGCGGAGCTTTTCGCCGCCCACCACGCGGTCCCGCCGTAAGGGTAATAACTTTCCTGGCTGAGCAGTTGCGCCTGCTCGCCCAACTCCAGGCTGCTGCTGCCCAAGTGGTCCGACAAGCCGTAACGGATCTGCGCCTCTTGGCGCCCTCCCGAAGGGTGGCGATCCCAAAGCAGGATGCGCACCGTGGTCGTACCGGCATCAAAGTTGAGTACATTCAGTTGCTCACCCGTTGCGCTGTCATGCCGAATTTCCAGCCCAGGCAAGTAACGCACCTGGGCCGTATGCACCACGCCCCTGGCCTGGGAGACCCTGCGTTTGAGGATGCGCTGGCCCGCAGCATCGTAGGCGTAGCGTTCTTCATCGTCATTGCCGCCCTCGCGTCGCACCTGCGTGAGGCGCACCAGTTGATTGCGCACATCCCAGCTCATCTTGTGATCACCTGCCAACGCTTGCAGATTGCCGTTGCGGTCAAAGCCCTGGCCCAACCCCGGCGCGGTCTTGCCATCAGCCTGCGGCACAAAATGATTGCTGCCCGCGGCCACGCTCATCTGCCGCGTGAAGCCGGCGCCGCTGCTGGGCACATGTTGCAACTTGAGCAAATTGCCGGCGGCGTCATAGTAAAATCGCTGGGTGTAGCGACGCCATACGCTGTCGTCAGTCGAGCCAAACGTCACATTCGCCGGCAACGCCGGGCCTCCCGTGTTACCGGCGGTTTCGCGGCCAGTGGCTTTGGTCAGTTGCGATAACGAGTCGTACTCATAGAGGCTGGCCGAACTGATTCGGGTGTTGCTGGACCATTGCGTCGGCTGGGCAAGGTCGTCGATCCGCACGATGTTGCCAACGCCGTCATAGTCGTAGCGCAGGTCTTGCAACGCTGCGCCCGGTTGTGCGGGTAGATGGGCAGTCATTTGCAGCAAGCGACCGTCAAACTCACGGTATTGCATGGCACGCACAACGCCGTTGCCGGCGCGTTCGCTGAGCACCTGACCCGCTGCGTTGTAGTCCCGCTGACCCAGCACCTGCGTACGCACGCCGCCCTTGGGCGTCACAACAATACTCGCCGGTTGGCCGTCAATGCCGTAGGCGTAGTCAAAGCGGTTGCCCTTGGCGTCCGTGTGATGCAGGCGCTCACCCAGCGCGTTAAACCCAATGGATGTCTGGAACCTCTCGGGCTCCAGGCGCACCTCGCGTTGTGCAGCGGGCTGCGGCCAATCCAGCGTGGCATCCGCCTGCCGAAAGCGTCGGGTCTGCTGAGCAACTTCTGCGTGCAGCCCATACCGCTCGTGGAACAACGAGCCGCCGCCGTCATCATGGCGAACCACCCGGCCACAGCGGTTGCGCGCAGCCTCCTCATCCGAGGACACGGCATAGGCAAGACGCTCGACGCACAACGCTTGCTCGTCACTGGCCGCCTGCTCGAAGACGGCGATCGGCCGCAGATATTGATCGTAGTGATGAGCCTGGTGAGCACCCCGCCCATCCCATTCTTCGAGTAAATGCCCGGCTTCCCCCATCAGCGTCAGTCGCCAGCCGGCATCCACGCTGTGGGTGCGCAACGCTTGTCCACCAAGGCTATAGACCGTGCGTTGATTAGGCGCGGTGTCGGGTTGTGAGCGTGACAACTGCAACAGACGTGGGTCCCATTGTTCAATCATCAAGCCTGTACTGCCAAAGACCTGACGATGAATGCGCACCTGCGGTTCAACCTCCGCGCTTGAGCGGTGGTAATTGACGTTACGAACAATTAACCCACGTGGGTCGACTGCGACCAGGGACGGTGTGTTTCGATGGATGGAATCAGACATGATCTCAAGACCTTATTGCTGAATAAGTAGTCCTGAAAGCCTAGGGACGGGGGGGCGAGAAAGGTGGTGCAGGAGGATGCTTTTGTGTGTCCGGGTACTGGCATCGCCCCGCCCCGCTCACGCGGGTCGAGGCGGCGCTCTTGAAGATCAAATGTGGCAGGGGCCCGCTCCCATAGGGTATGTGCTCACAGGCCGAGGCGTTTGGTCAGCGTGCCGCCCGCCCTGATACCCCGGGACGCCGCGGGGTGTAGCGACGCCAAGCAGACGCGTTTGACTCCCAAGGCGCGTCGACCCGTTGTTGGTTTTGATAGAACCTCACGCGGCCTGCCAGTTGCGTCCTGTGCCGATAGAGCCAGCGCAGCTCGGAAGCCGTAGCAGATACCCCCTGCTTGCTGATGACGGCTCCTATGTCCAAATTGTCGAGAGCGAAATGGACCACCGCCGCACTGTGCAAGCTGGTCAAGGTTTCCAAAGCGGATTTGCTGCTTCGAGTGACGATCTTTTGCTGGATGGTCAAAAGGTCTGTGCCAATGTATTGGTGAGCCGTCGCTACAAGTGAATATTTGCCTGCGCCAAGATCACTGACAAACTTCCTTGCGAATTGCTGGTTGCAGGCAGTTGACGTACACCCTGAGTACTTCAAAACAATGCCCTCGTAAAACGGCCGGACGCCGACCGAAAGCTGCTCAATGAGCTCAGCCTTGAGTTCGTTAGCTTTCGCTGGATCGTCTGGGTTTTGCGTCAAGTCTCTGAAGAGGTCCGCATTCGCGTTGCGAAAAGCAGAGAAGGCGCGAACGGGAGGCGCCAGCCCGGCAGTCCAGCGCTGCAGTTCCGCGCCTGAAAAATAGGCCACCATCGCATCCCCTCGCGCACTCAGCTTCGACCAGAAACTCCTGTAGGCCGTAATTGTGGCGGCCAGGCCGAAAATGATATCCCCTCGACTGGGCTGGAATTGCTCGCCAAACGTCGTTTGCGTGCCACCGGCATCCCTGAACCCCACGGGATTGCCCCGGACCATCGCATACAGGTTCAAGCCGTCCACATCGCCCATCGGGTCCGGGCTGATCCAACGCTGCAACCACGGCGCGTAATAACGGGCGCCGTAGTAATACAAGCCCGTGGCATCGCGCTCCTTGTCTGAGTAACGACGAACCTTGTGGTCCCCCCGAACATTATTGCTGGTTGCCCACCACGCCGTTGCGCCATAAGGATAGTAATGCTCCTGGCTCAACAACCGAGCCTGTTCGTCCAGCTCCAGCGCACAGCTCTTGAGGTGATCCAGAACGCTGAATCGCAACTGATGGGCGCTCATCTCGCGGGGCTTACCCGACTCCCATTGCACCACGGTGACTCGCCCACCGCCCGTATCGATGTCCAGCACATTGAAGCGCTGTGTGCTTTGCTTGTGGACCTGCAGGCCTGGCAGGTAATAGGTTCCCTGGGTGTAGGGTTTTGTACGCGCTTCGCGGCTGCGCACCTTGAGTGCGCGCCGGCCTTGACTGTCATACAGGTAACTCTCCACATCCGGGTCACCCTTCTCACGCTGTACCTGGGTGGTGTAGGTCAATTGGTTGCGCACATCCCAGACGGCCTGCTGTACGCCGTCGAGCGACAACTGATTGCCATTGGCATCGAACGCTTCATCCCATTGAACCTGCCGCCCTTGCACCGAAGGCACGGCGCGGTTGCTGAACGCAGCCACCTGCATTTCGCGGGTATAGCCTGTGCCGCTGGAGGGCACGTGTCGAAGGCGCGTCAGATTGCCCGCCGCATCATAGGCATAATGCTGGGTGTAATTGCGCCAGAGCCCCCGATCCGTCGCCCCGAACTGCACCGCGGTCGGGAGCTTCTGGCCGCCAGTGTTGGCGCTGTTTTCCCGGCCGCTGGCCTGGATCAACTGATAAAGCGTGTCGTACTGGTATCGACTGATTGCGTCGATCCGGGCGTTGCTGTGCCATTGAGTCGGCTGGACCAGATCGCTAAGACTGAGAATGTTGCCCACTGGGTCGTATTCATAAACAAGCTGCTGCAACGGCGCGGCGGCCTGCCCTTTACGATAGACCTTAAGTTCCAGCAACCGGCCATCTTGCTCGCAATAACGGGCGACTTTAGTGACATCATTACCCGCCCGCTCGGACACGATCTGGCCGCCGGCATTATAAGCGCGCTGATCCATTAACACCTGGCGCTCGCCATCCTTCAACGTCAGCGCCACTTCTGCCGGCCAGCCCTGTTGCCCATAGCGCCACTGTTGGCGGTTGTCCTTGGCGTCGGTCTGCTCAAGCAGCGCACCCAATGCATCGTAACGCCAGGTAGTGGTATAGGCCTGGCGTTCCACTAGCAGATCTTGGGCCTCATCGCTTTGTGGCCAGTCGACCAGCGCGGTGTCGGCGCGAAACCGCCTGGTTTGCTTGATGACGCGTTGATCGATCCCGTACGCCTCCATCAGCAGAACGCCTGCCGGGTCCGTATGCCGAATCAGCCGTGCGCAGCGATTACCGACGGCCTCGGCAGGGACTGCGGGCGCGTACGTCATACGCTCGACACAACGGGGTGACGAGTCCTCTGCCGATTGTTCGAACACCGCCACAGGGCGCAGCGAACGGTCATAGCGAAACGCTTGATGGGCGCCACGCGAGTCCCAGCTATACAGGCGCTGCCGCGCTGCGCCGTGCAAGAGCAGGCGCCAGCCGGCATCCGCACTCAGGGTACGCACGGCCTCGCCGGAGAGGCTATAAAGGTTCGATTGCGCCGCCACCCCGGTCGAGCCGAGGGCGAACTGACGTGGGTCCCACTGTTCCAGTAAGAAACCACTGGCCCCAAACACTTGGCGATTGACGCGCGGCTGTGGGGAGTGCGCAAGCGTTGCGCGGTGATACTGCACAGTGCGCACGGCTAACCCGCGAGGGTCAATGGCCGTCAAGGTAGGTGTATTTCGATGAAGAGCGTTAGACATGAATTCATGACCTGTTTGCACTAAGGTCAAAAAATCCTAGAGGTCTCGGCATTGGGAAGGGGGTATTGAAGACGGCCTTTTGTAACCAGATCCTGATAGCACCTATCGAGACCAGCAGGTTTGCACCTGCCGGTCTCAAAGGTTTTCAGTGCCCGCCGGCGCAGGTCGGCGAGGCCGGGGCTGCGTCGATGGTCGCCCATTCTTCAGGCGTGTAGGTATGCAGCGCCAGCGCATGGAACTCGCTCATCAGGCTACCCAGGGTGGCGTAGACCTTCTGGTGGCGCTTGACGCGGTTGAGCCCCTCGAACTGCTGGCTGACCAGCACGGCCTTGAAGTGGGTCTGCAACCCACGGCTGTGCATATGGCTTTCATCCAGCACGCTCAAATGTTCCGGGGCCAGGGCGGCAAGGGCCGTTTCGATACGCTGTTGCATGGTCATTCCTGCTTACTTCTTCTTGGCCGGTGCGGCGGCTTTGGGCGCCAGCTCGTTGGTCATGTCTTCCAACAGCTTGTTCACCACCGGTACGGCGCTTTCCAGCTTGGCCTGGGTCATCTGGGCCGATTGCTGGGTTAGCTGGGGCATTTTTTCCAGGACTTTCTTACCCAGTGGCGACTGATAGAACGCTACCAGGTCCTTGAGTTCGGATTCACTGAAGTTGGTGGTGTAGAGCTTGACCATGTCTGGCTTGAGCTTCGGCCAGCCGATGGCCTGGTCCAGAGCGGCGTTGGCCTTGGCCTGGTAGCTGTCCAGTACGGACTGCTTGGCGGCAGGCGCCTTGGTCTGTTCGAAACGCTGGGCGAACATTTGCTGCACTTGCATGTACACCGGGGTCCCCAGCTTGTCAGCATGGGCCAGGGTAAGGAAGGCTTCGGCACTGGCGTTGTGGCTGGCGGTATCGGCAAGAACCTGGCCGCTGGCGCAAACCAGAGCAACCGCGGTACAGATGGCACGAAGACGAGTCATCGAGTTTCCTTTTCTAGCAGGCGAGGTAAGACCCCAAGGGCGACCATTCTGCGCCTAAAAAACCTCGCGGCTCAACCCCACCCCATGGCAAGCCCCGGTTTCACGGGGCGCGGTGACACAAAAGCGCTTTTAGGGAACCCACGCTGGCCGCCAGGGCCTAAACTGACCAATCACGACAGCATAAGGAGGGTGACCGATGAGCCGTATCGAAACCGACAGCCTGGGGGAAGTACAGGTCCCTGATGACGCCTATTGGGGCGCGCAAACCCAACGTTCGCTGGTCAATTTCGCGATTGGCGAGCAGCGCATGCCGCTGGCGGTATTGCATGCCCTGGCCTTGATCAAGAAGGCTGCGGCACGGGTCAACGACCGTAACGGCGACCTGCCCGCCGACATCGCCCGCCTGATCGAGCAGGCTGCCGACGAGGTCCTGGACGGCCAGCATGACGACCAGTTCCCGCTGGTGGTCTGGCAGACCGGCAGTGGCACCCAGAGCAACATGAACGCCAACGAAGTGATCGCCGGCCGCGCCAACGAGTTGGCCGGCAACAACCGTGGCGGCAAGAGCCCGGTGCACCCTAACGATCACGTCAACCGCTCCCAGAGTTCCAACGACTGCTTCCCCACCGCCATGAGCATTGCTGCGGTGCAAGCGGTGAACAAGCAACTGCTGCCGGCGATCGCCACCTTGTCCGGCGGCCTGGCGGAATTGGCCGCGCGGCATATGAAGCTGGTCAAGACCGGCCGTACCCACATGATGGACGCTACGCCAATCACCTTCGGCCAGGAGCTGTCGGCGTTTATCGCACAGCTCGATTACGCCGAGCGTGCGATCCGCAGCGCCCTGCCCGCGGTGTGCGAGCTGGCCCAGGGCGGCACCGCCGTCGGCACCGGCCTCAATGCGCCCCATGGTTTTGGCGAGGCGATTGCCTCCGAACTGGCCGCATTGTCAGGCTTTCCTTTTGTCACCGCGCCGAACAAATTCGCCGCCCTCTCCGGCCATGAGCCGCTGGTGACCCTGCACGGCGCGCTGAAAACCCTGGCCGTGGCACTGATGAAGATCGCCAACGACCTGCGCCTGCTGGGTTCCGGCCCTCGCGCCGGGCTGGCCGAAGTCAAGTTGCCGGCCAACGAACCGGGCAGTTCGATCATGCCCGGCAAGGTCAACCCCACCCAATGCGAAGCGCTGTCGATGCTGGCCTGCCAGGTGCTGGGCAACGACGTGACCATCGGCATGGCCGCCAGCCAGGGGCACTTGCAGCTGAACGTGTACAAACCGGTGATCATCCACAACCTGCTGGAGTCGATCCGCCTGCTGGCCGATGGCTGCAACAACTTCCAGGAGCATTGCATTGCCGGCCTCGAACCCGACGCCGAGCAAATGGCCCAGCACCTGGAGCGTGGGCTGATGCTGGTCACTGCACTCAACCCGCATATCGGCTACGACAAGTCGGCCGAGATCGCCAAGAAGGCTTACGCCGAAGGGCTGACACTGCGTGAGGCTGCACTGGAGTTGGGCTACCTTACCGAGGCCGAGTTTGACCAGTGGGTGCGCCCGGAAAACATGGTAGACGCAGGCCATTGATCGCACCTACGCCTGCGCGTTGAACGCGTCTACTGTCAACTTTCACAGCTATCTATGTCAGCCAGCCCGAGGCCTAATCAAAGCTCATCGGAGCTGGCGACACGGCTATGAAACGCATCTACGCACTGACCGGTATCTTGCTATTGGCCGCCGGCCTGGTCTGGGCGGGTTTTCGATACCTGGCCGACAACCCGGCATTGAAGCCATACCCAGTCATCCTGAACCCGCCCGCAACAGCGCCGACTCGGCACGAACTGGTCATTTTCTATTCAGGCGACAGGGGCTGGGCGCCGCTGGAGCAGGCAGTGAGCCGCAATTTAAATGAACGTGGCTACGGTGTATTAGGCATCAGTACGCAAGCATATTTCTGGCATGAACAACCAGTGGCTGACTCGGCGGCACAACTGGACGGCCTGATCACGGTTTACCGCAAGATTTGGAATGCTCCGCGGGTGTGGCTGGTCGGCTACTCTTTCGGTGCAAATGTCTTGCCTTCGCTCATCGATCACCTCAAGCCCGAAAACCGAGCACGCATCACGCAATTGACATTGCTGGACCCCACTGAGGATGTGTTCCTCGAAATAGAACTGGGCGACGACATGAACGTGGGCTGGTTCAACCGAATCAGCCAGTCCTATCGACAAATGCGCAAACCCGTCCTGCACCATGATCCATTGCCCGCGCTGTATCCGTTGGAAGGGCAAATACCCGTCAATTGCTTCCACTCCACTGAAAATGTTGATGGTTTATGCAGTTTGTCGTCATGTCCAGCGTGGATAACCATAACCAGGATCGACGGCAGCCACACCTTCAATGGCGATTTCGACGGTTTGGCCCAACGCCTTATCGAACAGCATCCAGATGTACGCGACGCGCTCTGAGCCCGGCCAGCAGTGATGGAGCCAGCGCCACGGTCGCCGAGCCCAACACCACCACCAGTGCGCCGGTATACCCCACGGCATTGATCTGTTCTGCCTGCACATAGTCAGGCCACAGCCAGGCCGCCACTGCCACCGCCACAAAGGTCACCAACGGCGTCAACGCCAGGGTCGCACTGACCCGCGAGGCTTCCCAATGCGCCAGGGCTTCGGCAAATGCGCCGTAGGCCACCAGCGTATTCATGCAGCACGCCAGCAGCAGCCACCCTTGCAACGGGCTCAACTGCAACGCCTCCAGCGGATGTGCCCAGGGCGTGAGCAACAGCGCACACGACAGATAGATCACCATCATCACCTGCAGCGAATTCCACACCGTCAGCAACTGCTTCTGCCCCAGGGCATAGAACACCCAGATGGTGGTGGCGAGCAGGATCGTCAGCACACCGGCGGTGTAAGTGCCCATGGACGTCAGCAACTCCGCCAGGCGTTGGTTGAAGAACAAGCCAAAGCCTGCGATCAGCACCATCAGCCCCACTCCCTGCCCCAGGCTGAAGCGCTCCTTGAACACAAACACACTGGCTACCATCAGAAAGATCGGCCCCATCTGCACCACCAACTGCGCCGTGCCTGGGCTGAGCATTTTCAGGCCCACCAGGTACAGCACGTAGTTGCCCACCAGGCCACACACCGCCATGCCCACCAGCCACCCACCCTTGGGGCCAAGCACTTTGCGGCTGGGCAGGCGTTTGGTAGCGGCCAGGTAAACGAACAGGCAAGTGCCCGCTACCATGAGGCGAAACCACGTCACGGTGATCGGGTCCATCACCTGCAACACTTGCTTGAGCTTGATCGGAAGAATGCCCCACAGAAACGCGGTCAGCAGGGTCAGGAAAAAACCATAGACCCAGCGGCCGGAAGAAATGTGCATGAGAGCCCCAGATGCCAGAGGAAGTGGAGCAGGCATTCTAGGGGCAAGTCACTGAGTTCGGATACGTCACAGTTTTGAGTGTGGGCTGGCTTGCCTGCGATGGCCATAGGTATCCACACAATGCTGTTGCGATCAACGGTAACCACGATGCGAAGCGAGCCGCTCTTGCTCTGCTTTTGATTTTGATCTCAGGCGCCCCGTTAAACCACGCTGGCCGAACGCAGGCTTGAATTCGTGGGTAACCCGGCAGGACGCCGGGTTAGCCGCCCCGCGCCATGGATGGCGCGTGGCGGCGGCCCACGGATTCAAGCCTGTGTTCGGGCACACCGAGCCTAGGCGAGGTGCCGAGTGGTGGGGCATGAGCGTTTTGCTTACTTTTGCGCTCTTTTCAAAAGTGAGCCGCCGTCAGGGCGGAACCCTAAGTGGCCGTTACCGCAGCAATGGATATGTACACAATCCAACTGTGTTGACTGCCAGGCCGCCTTCGCGAGCAAGCCCGCTCCCACAGTTGGATGGTGGGGTGTCAGGGAGAGAAGTGTCGGCTGGCAGGCCGTTATCGCAGGCAAGCCAGCTCCCACAATTGGATCGGGGGGTGTCAGGGAGAGAAGTGTCGGCTGGCAGGCCGTTATCGCAGGCAAGCCAGCTCCCACATTAGCCCTCCCACACTGGCGCTGTTCCAACCGGGGTCAGCGCACGGCTTCGAAGAGCCCGGTAGCACCCATCCCGCCCCCCACGCACATGGTGACGATCCCATAACGCAGGTTGCGCCGCTGCAACTCCCGCACCAGATGCCCCACCTGCCGCGAACCGGTCATGCCAAACGGGTGCCCGATGGAAATCGAACCACCGTTGACGTTGTACTTGGCGTTATCAATCTCCAGGCGGTTACGCGCGTAGAGGCACTGAGAAGCAAAAGCCTCATTGAGTTCCCAAAGGTCGATGTCCGCCACCTGCAAGCCCTTGGCCTTGAGCAACTTGGGCACCGAGAACACCGGGCCAATGCCCATTTCATCCGGCTCGCAACCAGCCACGGTAAAACCACGGAAGAACGCCTTGGGCTTGAGCCCCAGTTCCAAAGCTTTTTCCAGGCTCATCACCAGGGTCATCGACGCACCGTCGGAAAGTTGCGAGGAGTTACCTGCCGTCACCGAGCCATCCTCGGCAAATACCGGCTTCAAGCCGCTGAGGCTGGCCAGGGTGGTGTCCGGGCGGTTGCAGTCATCCCGGTCGACCACGCCATCCAGGATCTGCACCGCGCCAGTGTTCTTATCCTCGACCTTGTACTTGACCGCCATCGGCACGATTTCATCGTTGAACAAGCCATCAGCCTGGGCCTTTGCGGTGCGCTGCTGGCTTTGCAGCGCGTAAAGGTCCTGGTCTTCGCGGCTGACGTGATAGCGCCGCGCAACGATTTCGGCGGTCTGGCCCATGGGGAAGTAAATGCCCGGCACCTGTTCTTTAAGCAGCGGGTTGATCAGGTTATCGGTGTTGACGCTCTTCATGGTCAGGCTGATGGACTCCACGCCACCGGCAACAATGATGTCGCTGCAGCCCGAAGCGATCTGGTTGGCGGCAATGGCAATCGCCTGCAAGCCCGAGGAACAGAAACGATTGAGGGTCATGCCCGCCGTACCGGTGCCCAGTTGCGAGAGTACCGCCACGTTACGCCCGATGTTATAGCCCTGGGCGCCTTCGTTGGAGCCGGCGCCGACAATGCAATCTTCCACCGTAGCCGGGTCGATGCCGTTGCGGGCCAGCAGCGCATTGACACAATGGGCCGCCATGTCATCGGGACGGGTCTGGTTGAACTTGCCGCGAAAGGATTTGGCCAGGCCGGTTCGCACGCTGTCGACGATCACTACTTCACGCATGGGCTACCTCGATCTTGTGGTTGTGGATGAGGATAGAGCCATGCCTGGCCGACAGCGATGATCATTCACTGCGTGGATGCAAAAGCATGGAGCCTCTGTAGGAGCGAGCTTGCTCGCGAAAAACTAATAGGCGCCGCGTTCACTCAGGAAGCACGCGTTATCGTTGACGTTTTTCGCGAGCAAGCTCGCTCCTACAGGCTATTTCTTTTTCTTTTTGTCGTGCTTGTCGCTTTTATCAAACGCTTCCTCCAGCGCACGGTTGATGGTGCGCAGCACCTTGACCCGCGCCCAGCGCTTGTCGTTGGCTTCTACCAGGGTCCAGGGCGCCACCTCGGTGCTGGTGCGGTCAACCATGTCGCCCACCGCCGCACGGTAGTCGTCCCACTTGTCGCGGTTGCGCCAGTCGTCTTCGGTAATCTTGAAGCGTTTGAAGGGGATCTCCTCTCGGGCCTGGAAGCGCTCCAGCTGCGTCTCCTTGTCGATAGCCAGCCAGAACTTGACCACGATCACCCCCGCATCGCGCAGCTGCTCTTCAAAGTCATTGATCTCGCCATAGGCACGCATCCAGTCCGCCGGGGTGCAGAAACCTTCGATACGCTCCACCAGCACGCGGCCGTACCAGGAGCGGTCAAACACGGTGAACATGCCGCGCGCCGGGATCTTCTGCCAGAACCGCCATAGATACGGCTGGGCCCGTTCGTCTTCGCTGGGCGCGGCAATCGGCACGATGTGGTACTGACGCGGGTCCAGTGCCGCCGCCACCCGACGGATCGCCCCGCCCTTGCCCGCCGCGTCGTTGCCCTCGAACACACTCACCAGGGCGTGCTTGCGCATGCGTTTGTCGCGCATCAGGCCAGAGAAGCGTGCCTGTTCGGTAATCAGTTGTTCTTCGTAATCGTCCTTGTCCAGGCGCAGGGTCATGTCGAGGCTGTCGAGCAGGCTCTTGCGGTCCACCGAGGCCAGCAACGGCGCCGGGTTCATGCCGCTGGCCTTGACCTTGGCCTGCTTCAGGGCACTTTGCAGCCCATCGAGCAGGATCTTGCCCACGGTCAGCCCACGGTAATGGGGGTCGACGCCTTCGATCACATGCCACGGCGCGTAATCGCGGCTGGTGCGGCGCAGCACGCGCTCACCGAAATGCACGAACTTGTCGTAGGTCTTGGACTGCTGCCAGTCCAGCGGGCTGATGCGCCAGCTGTGCAGCGGGTCGTCGGCCAAGGCCTTGAGGCGCGCCTTCATCTGTTTTTTGGACAGGTGGAACCAGAACTTGAAGATCAGTGCACCTTCATCGCAGAGCATCTTTTCCAGGCGCTCGGCGCCGGCGATGGCCTGGTCCAGGCGCGCATCCTTGATCTGCCCATGCACGCGGCCTTGCAGCATCTGGCTGTACCAGTTGCCGAAGAAAACGCCCATGCGGCCCTTGGCCGGCAGTTGCCTCCAGTAGCGCCAGGCCGGTGGACGCGCCAGTTCTTCGTCGGTCTGCTGGTCGAAGGTGCGCACTTCGATCAGGCGCGGGTCCATCCATTCATTGAGCAGCTTGACGGTTTCACCCTTGCCCGCGCCCTCGATGCCGTTGATCAGGATGATCACCGGGAAGCGCTTCTGCTGTTGCAGCTCGTATTGAACTTCCAGCAAGGCTTCACGCAGGGCCGGCACTTCGGCGTCGTAGGTGTCTTTGTCGATGGCGTGACCGATTTCGGCGGATTCGAACATGGGCAGCTCCGTTTCAAGATGGCTCAAGACTAGCGGATTGGGCCCCGACACGCGCAAGGAAATACAACCCAGCCTTGCCATGGATCAATTCAATGCCTGTTGATCGGCTAGAATGGCCGCCTTGTCTTTGCCCGCTTTCATTTTATGAGTCGCCATGAACCCCATCACCCACGCCCAGCTCGACTGGGATGATCAAGGCCGCCCGCATTCGCGGGTGTTCGACGATGTGTATTTCTCCGACCAGTCGGGCCTGGAAGAAACCCGCTACGTGTTCCTGGAGCAGAACCGCTTGCAGGAACGCTTCGCCGCCTTGCCGGCAGGTGGGCGCCTGGTGATTGGTGAGACTGGCTTCGGCACCGGCTTGAATTTCCTCTGCGCCTGGCAGTTGTTCCAACAGCACGCGGTGGCCGGTGCGCGACTGCACTTTGTCAGCGTGGAAAAATACCCGCTCAGCCATGCCGACCTGCAACGCGCCCTCGCCCTCTGGCCCGAGCTGCAACCCTTGGCCGAGCAACTGCTGGCGCACTACATTGCCATCCACCAGGGCTTCCAACGCCTGGTACTGGACAACGGCCGCGTGACCCTGACCCTGCTGATCGGCGATGCGCTGGAACAATTGCCGCAACTGGACGCCCAAATCGATGCGTGGTTTCTCGACGGGTTCGCCCCGGCGAAAAACCCCAACATGTGGACCGCCGAGCTGTTCGCCCAACTGGCACGCCTGGCGGCTCCAGGTTCGACCATCAGCACCTTCACCAGCACCGGCTGGGTAAGGCGGTTGATCAATGCCGCCGGGTTCAAGCTGAAACGCACGCCGGGCATCGGGCATAAATGGGAGATCCTGCGTGGGGAGTTTCTCGGTTGGCCCGAGGACGCTCCCGCGCCGGCCCCACGTAAACCCTCGTTCGCCCGGCCTCCCGCCATCGAGGGTGAACGTCACGCCCTGGTCATCGGCGGCGGCTTGGCCGGCTGTGCGACCGCCGCCAGCCTCGCCGCCCGTGGCTGGCGTGTCAGCCTGCTGGAGCGCCACGCCGGCCTGGCACAGGAAGCTTCGGGCAACCCACAGGGTGTGTTGTACCTCAAGCTTTCGGCCCATGGCACGGCGTTGTCCCAGCTGATACTCAGCGGTTTTGGCCACACCCGGCGTCTGCTGGAACACTTGCACCGAGGCGTCGATTGGGACGGCTGTGGCGTGTTGCAACTGGCGTTTGATGCCAAAGAGAGCCAGCGTCAGGCTCAATTGGCACACGCCTTCGCTCCAGACCTGCTGCACCTGCTGGACCGCGAGCAGGCGCAGCAAAAGGCGGGAATCGAACTGGCCCACGGCGGGTTGTTTTTTCCACAGGGCGGTTGGGTGCATCCACCCGCGCTGTGCCAGTGGCAGGCGAAACATCCCCTGATTGAAGTGCTCACCCACCACGAGGCACTGGAACTGCACCGGCTCGACGACCAGTGGCAAGCCCGCGCCGGTGACCGCGTGCTGGCCAGCGCCAGTGTCGTGGTGCTCGCCGGGGCTGCGGAGATCAAGCGTTTCCCCTTCAGTGCTGACGTGCCGCTCAAGCGCATCCGTGGGCAGATCACGCGGCTGGCGCAAACCCCGGCAAGTAAGGCCCTGGCCACTGTCGTCTGTGCCGAGGGCTACGTCGCACCGGCTCGGCTTGGCGAACACACCCTGGGCGCCAGTTTTGACTTCACCAATCAGGACCTCACGCCCACGCCCGCCGAACACCACGGCAACCTGCAGATGCTGGGTGAGATTTCTACCGACCTGCTGCAGCGCCTGGGTGCTGATCGCTTGGCGCCCGAACAGCTGGAGGGGCGTGCTGCGTTTCGTTGTACCAGCCCTGACTACCTGCCCATCGTTGGGCCACTGGCTGACCATGCGGCGTTTGAGCAGGCTTATGCGGTACTGGGCAAAGACGCCCGGCAAGTGCCGCAAACGCCATGCCCGTGGTTGCCGGGGCTCTATCTGAACAGCGGCCATGGCTCGCGCGGCCTGATCACTGCGCCGTTGTGCGGCGAACTGCTGGCTGCTTGGCTGAGTGATGAGCCCCTGCCAGTGCCAACCAGCGTAGCCGAGGCTTGCCATCCCAACCGCTTTGCCCTGCGGGCTCTGGTTCGAGGCCAAGCCGTGCCCCGCAAAGAGACCGATTGATGGCAAAGTGGTTAGCGGTCTTATAACTTATCGGTCTAAAACTCCACGCATAGCACTGGGTCAGTTTCTGGGTACGCGCCCTTTTGGGCGTATTGAGTGTTGACCCCTCCCCAACGGAAAAACCGGTAAGGAACTTATGTGTGGATTAGCTGGCGAGTTACGCTTTGATCATCAACCTGCCGACCTGGCAGCCGTAGAACGCATCACCCATCACCTCGCCCCCCGAGGCCCCGACGCCTGGGGTTTTCATGCCCAAGGGCCGATTGCCCTGGGCCACCGCCGCCTGAAAATCATGGACCTGTCGGACGGCTCCGCCCAGCCGATGGTCGACGCCCACCTGGGGCTGTCCCTGGCCTTCAATGGCGCTATCTATAATTTCCCGGAGCTGCGCCAAGAGCTGGAAGCCCTGGGTTACGCCTTCTATTCCGGTGGCGACACCGAAGTGTTGCTCAAGGGTTATCACGCCTGGGGCGAAGCGTTGCTGCCCAAGCTCAACGGCATGTTCGCCTTTGCCATTTGGGAGCGTGATGCCCAGCGCCTGTTCATCGCCCGCGACCGTCTGGGGGTCAAACCTCTGTACCTGTCGCGCACCGGCCAGCGCCTGCGCTTCGCCTCGGCGTTACCCGCGTTGCTCAAGGGCGGTGACATCAACCCGATCCTCGATCCGGTCGCCCTCAACCACTACCTGAATTTCCACGCCGTGGTGCCCGCACCGCGCACGCTGTTGGCCGGCATCGAAAAACTGTCGCCTGCCAGTTGGATGCGCATCGACGCCAGCGGCAAGACTGAACAGAAAACCTGGTGGACCCTGCCCTACGGCCCCCATGAGGACGAAAAACACCTGACCCTGGAAGACTGGACCGACCGCGTGCTCGACAGCACCCGCGAAGCCGTGGCCATTCGCCAACGTGCGGCGGTGGATGTGGGTGTGTTGCTGTCAGGCGGCGTCGACTCGAGCATGCTCGTCGGCCTGCTGCGCGAAGTGGGCGTGGAGGATTTGTCGACCTTCTCCATCGGCTTTGAAGACGCCGGCGGTGAGCGTGGCGATGAGTTCCAGTACTCAGACCTGATCGCCAAACACTACGGCACCCATCACCACCAACTGCGCATCGCCGAAAGCGAGATCATTGAGCAACTGCCAGCGGCCTTCCGTGCCATGAGCGAGCCGATGGTCAGCCATGACTGCATCGCCTTCTACCTGCTGTCGCGGGAAGTGGCCAAGCATTGCAAAGTGGTGCAAAGCGGCCAGGGCGCCGATGAATTGTTCGCCGGTTACCACTGGTACCCGCAAGTGGACGGCGCCAGCGACCCGTATGCGGCCTATCGCGAGGCGTTTTTCGACCGCAGCTACGACGACTACGCGGCCACAGTCGCGCCCAAATGGCTGACCGCCAACGACGCTGCCGGCGACTTCGTGCGCGAGCATTTCGCGATGCCGGGCGCCGACGCGGCCGTGGACAAGGCCCTGCGCCTGGACAGCACGGTGATGCTGGTAGACGACCCGGTCAAACGCGTAGACAACATGACCATGGCCTGGGGCCTGGAAGCGCGCACACCGTTCCTCGACTACCGCCTGGTGGAACTCTCGGCCCGTGTGCCGGCCCAGTTCAAGCTGCCCGACGGTGGCAAACAGGTGCTCAAGGAAGCGGCGCGACGGGTGATCCCCAGCGAAGTCATCGACCGCAAGAAAGGCTACTTCCCCGTGCCCGGCCTCAAGCACCTGCAGGGCGATACCTTGAACTGGGTGCGCGAGTTGCTGCTGGACCCAAGCCAGGACCGCGGGTTGTTCAACCCGGCCATGCTCGACCGCTTGCTCACCGACCCGCAAGGCCAACTGACCCCGCTGCGCGGCTCCAAGCTGTGGCAGCTGGCGGCGCTGAACCTGTGGCTGAGCGAACAAGGAATCTGATCCATGAAACCGAATGCCGCGGCTTACAGCCAACGCTTACTCAAGGGTCAGGCGCCGACCTACGAGCGCCTGCAAGCGCGCCTGGCCGAAGATGGCAGCGCACTGGCCGCCGACCCGATTGCCGTGCATTGCGGCTGGGGCCGGTTGTTGATCGGCCACACCTTTCCTGACCCGGCAAGCCTTGCCCAGGAACTGCTGAACGAGCAGCCCGGCGAGCGCGATATCGCGCTGTACGTGGCCGCGCCCCAGCAAATCCTGGGCATTGACCCGCAGCAACTGTTCCTCGACCCGTCCGACACCCTGCGCCTGTGGTTCACCGACTACCGTCCGGCCACCCGTGTGTTTCGCGGTTTTCGCATTCGCCGGGTGCAGAGCGAGGCCGACTGGCAAGCGGTCAACCACCTGTATCAGGGGCGCGGAATGCTGCCCGTCGACTCGGAGCGCCTTACCCCACGTCATCAAGGCGGCCCGGTGTATTGGCTGGCCGAAGATGAAGACAGCGGCGCAGTGATTGGCAGCGTGATGGGCCTCAACCATCACAAAGCCTTCCACGACCCGGAGAACGGTTGCAGCCTCTGGTGCCTGGCCGTCGACCCGCAATGCACGCGCCCTGGCGTCGGTGAAGTGTTGGTGCGCCACTTGGTGGAGCACTTCATGAGCCGAGGCCTGAGCTACCTGGACTTGTCGGTGCTGCACGACAACCGCCAGGCCAAGAGCCTTTACGCCAAGCTCGGCTTTCGGGCGTTGACCACCTTCGCGATCAAGCGCAAGAACGGTATCAATCAACCGCTGTTTCTGGGCCCGGGGCCGCAGGCGGAGTTCAACCCTTACGCACGCATCATTGTCGAAGAAGCCCACCGGCGCGGCATTGATGTGCAGGTGGACGATGCCGATGCAGGCCTGTTCACCCTCAGCCACGGCGGGCGTCGCGTGCGTTGCCGTGAGTCCCTGAGCGACCTGACCAGCGCCATCAGCATGACCCTGTGCCAGGACAAGAGCCTGACCCACAAGGTGCTCAAGGCGGCAGGCCTGCATGTGCCGGTGCAACAGTTGGCCGGCAGTGCCGACGACAACCTGGAGTTTCTCGACGAACACCAGCGCATCGTGGTCAAGCCGCTGGACGGCGAGCAAGGCCATGGCGTCGCCGTGGATTTGCAGAGCATCGAGGAGGTGCAGCAGGCGATCGAAGCGGCGCGCCAGTTCGACAGCCGCGTGTTGCTGGAAAGCTTCCACGAAGGCCTGGACCTGCGCATCCTGGTGATCGGTTTTGAAGTGGTCGCGGCTGCGATTCGTCGCCCTGCCGAAGTGATCGGCGACGGTCAACATTCGATTCGCGCGTTGATCCAGGCGCAGAGCCGTCGCCGCCAGGCGGCCACCGATGGCGAGAGCAAAATCCCGCTGGATGCAGAAACCGAGCGCACCCTCAAAGCCGCAGGTTACGACTACAACAGCATCCTGCCCCGTGGCGTGCAACTGGCCGTGCGACGCACCGCCAACCTGCACACCGGGGGTTGCCTGGAAGATGTCACGGCGATCCTGCACCCCACGCTGGTGGACGCCGCCGTGCGTGCGGCCCGTGCCCTGGATATCCCTATGGTCGGCCTGGACCTGATGGTGCCTGCGGCCGACCAGCCGGAGTATGTGTTTATCGAAGCCAACGAACGGGCCGGCCTGGCCAACCATGAACCGCAACCCACGGCTGAGAAGTTTGTGGATTTGTTGTTTCCACACAGTCAGCCGGCGACTTGAGTGATGTGTCGCCTGTACCGGCGCTATCGCGGGCAAGCCCGCTCCCACAGTTGACCGCATTCCCATGTGGGAGCGGGCTTGCCCGCGATGAGGCCGGGCCAGGCGAAGACGCTTGAACCCCTCATCGAAACCATCGATGCCCTCAACTCATCAGGAGTTTCCATGACCCGAACCATTCCCGAACCCGATCTGGCGTACCTGCAAAAAGTGCTGCTGGAAATGCTCGCCATTCCCAGCCCCACCGGCTTTACCGACACCATCGTGCGTTACGTCGCCGAACGCCTGGAAGAACTCGGCATCCCGTTTGAGATGACCCGGCGCGGCACCATTCGCGCCACCCTCAAGGGCCAGAAAAACAGCCCTGACCGTGCTGTCTCCGCGCACCTGGACACCATCGGCGCCGCCGTGCGTGCGATCAAGGACAACGGGCGTCTGACCCTGGCGCCGGTGGGCTGCTGGTCGAGCCGCTTTGCCGAAGGCAGCCGTGTCAGCCTGTTCACCGATAACGGCGTGATTCGCGGCAGCGTGTTGCCGCTGATGGCTTCCGGGCACGCGTTCAACACCGCCGTGGATGAAATGCCGGTGAGCTGGGACCATGTGGAGTTGCGCCTGGACGCCTACTGCGCCACGCGCGCCGACTGCGATTCCCTGGGAATCAGCGTCGGTGACTACGTGGCGTTCGACCCGCTGCCCGAGTTCACCGAAAGCGGGCATATCAGCGCCCGCCACTTGGACGACAAGGCCGGCGTCGCCGCCCTGCTCGCTGCGCTCAAGGCCATCGTCGACAGTGGCCAGCCCCTGCTGATCGACTGCCACCCGCTGTTCACCATCACCGAAGAAACCGGCAGCGGTGCAGCGGCCGCCCTGCCCTGGGATGTGAGTGAGTTTGTCGGCATCGATATCGCCCCGGTCGCCCCCGGCCAGCAGTCCAGCGAACATGCGGTAAGCGTGGCCATGCAGGATTCCGGCGGTCCTTATGACTATCACCTGTCCCGCCACTTGCTGCGCCTGGCCTCGGACAACGACCTGCCGGTGCGCCGCGATCTGTTCCGCTATTACTTCAGCGATGCCCACTCGGCGGTCACCGCCGGCCATGATATTCGCACCGCGTTGCTGGCCTTCGGTTGTGACGCCACCCATGGCTACGAACGTACCCATATCGACAGCCTGGCCGCCCTTAGCCGCTTGTTGGGCGCTTACATCCTCAGCCCGCCGGTGTTTGCCAGCGATGCGCAACCGGCCCAAGGTTCACTGGATCGGTTCAGCCATCAGATCGAGCATGAAACGCAAATGGAGAGCGACACCCGCGTACCGTCGGTGGATAGCCTGGTCGGCCAGAAGTCCTGACGCGGAGTGAGTGGATACTGGCAACAAAGGTCCCGGCGCAGTAGCATCGCCGGGACCTGACACCTGAGGCTTGTATGCTGATTCCCTACGATGCACTTGAAGTCGACACCCTGACCCGCCTCATCGAAGACTTCGTCACCCGCGACGGCACCGACAATGGCGACGACACGCCCCTGGAAACCCGCGTGCTGCGCGTGCGCCAGGCGCTGACCAAAGGCCAGGCGCTGATCGTCTTCGACCCCGAGAGCGAGCAATGCCAGTTGATGCTCAAGCACGATGTGCCCAAGCACCTGTTCGACTGAACAGCGGCGCCTAAGGGTTGGGCGCCGGCACGGGATGGGTAGCTTGGCCCTCGCCTTTGAGTATCTTGCGGTACACCTCGGCGCGGTACACGTTGACGCCCACCGGCGCCTCGATGCCGAATTTCACATGAGTACCGTTCACTTCCAGGATATGCACGGTGATGTCATCGCCAATGGCGATGGCTTCGCCTGTGGCACGGCTTAAGACCAGCATGGCGGTTGTCCTTTTCCAGTAGCAGGACCCCGACCATGCCCCCTTGGCGCTGGGCCGGCAATGGCTTGCGGGAAAATCAGGCACTGCCTACGCAGGCAGGTAATTTGTCTGACAGACCGCAGCCGAATCAGCCCTTCACGGCCTGCGCCTTGGCGCGCATCTTGTCGGCCATCAGTGTCATTTCGTCATACAGCAGTTGCGGATTTTTCTGTTTCAACGCCCAAGCCATGCGGCCTTGCTCGTGGGGCAGGATCATGAACTCGCCTGCGGCCACGCGCTGGTAAATGTAGTCGGCGATATCCGCCGCCGAGATGGGCGAACTCTCAAGCAGTTTGCCCACCTGGGCCTTCATGGCTGGGGTTGGCCCACGGAAGGAGTCGAGCAGGTTGGTCTGGAAAAACGACGGGCACACCACATGAACGCCCACTTCCTGTTGCTTGAGCTCCACCAGCAGGCTCTCGGACAACGCCACCACGCCCGCCTTGGCCACGTTATAGTTGCTCATGGCCGGGCCTTGCATCAGCGCGGCCATTGAGGCGATGTTGATGATGCGCCCCTTGCTCTTCTCAAGCAGCGGCAGGAACGCCTTGCAGCCTTTGACCACGCCCATCAGGTTGATTGCGATCTGCCAGTCCCAATCCTCCAGGGACAATTCAGCGAAGAACCCACCCGAGGCCACGCCGGCGTTGTTGACGATCACATCGATGCCGCCGAGCTTTACTTCACAGGCCTGGGCAAAGGCCGTGAGCTGGCTGTAGTCACGCACGTCACAACGCTGGGTAAAACCATCGCCGCCCGCCTCGCGAACCTGCTTGAGGGTTTCCTGCAAACCAGGCTCGCTCACATCGGACAACGCCAACTGCCAGCCTTCACGGGCCCAGCGCAGAGCGATTTCGCGACCCAGGCCAGACCCGGCGCCAGTGATCATCATGCGGTTTTGCATAGGAGGTAGCCTTGTGGTTCACGAAGAAGTGAGCGGCAGTGTAGCGAAGGTTTTTGCTCCACCCACGCACCATCAGGGTGATGAATGCCCCAGGCAAACCACGGGCTCGGTCACAGCTGCGCGCATAGACTAAGTTCAATTTTTTTCAACTAATTAGTTCACGTTGCGTACGCGTTAAAAGAAATAAGCGACGCATCAAAATGTTTTATAAAAACAATGAATTTTCTACGAAGCGGCAGAGTCGGAATGGGTAAGGCGTCCCACTGTACATGGACGAACCAACGGTTAAACAGCCGGTTTTTGCAAAGAACCTATAAGGAATAAAACCATGAGCCTCATTCTGATTATTATCCTGATCCTCCTGCTGGTCGGTGGCCTGCCGGTGTTCCCGCACTCGCGTAACTGGGGTTATGGACCGTCGGGTATCCTGGGTGTGGTACTGGTTGTTCTGCTGGTGTTGTTGTTGCTCGGCAAGATATAACGCCGCGCCACGCTTTTTGTAGGAGCGAGCTTGCTCGCGAAAAACTTACAGGCGTCTCGTTTATTCAGGACGCGCGCGTTAGCGTTGAGGTTCTTCGCGAGCACGCTCGCTCCTACAATTGAGAAGCAAAAAAAAGAGGCCCTCTAGAAGGCCTCTTTTTTATTGCCGGTCAGTTAGTCCGGCTTACCGTCCACCACACCTGCGGTGTTATCCAGCAGGCTCTTGGTCGCGGTTTGCAGGAACGACTCGAGTTTCTGCTTGAGTGCGGCTTCGTCCGGCGACTCAGGAATCACCGTGCCAGTCGGCTCGGCGCCCAGTGTGTATTCCCACAACTTGGGTGGCATTTCCTTGGGCAATACCAGTACGCGGTCACCGGTGAGCAAGGCCACGGTCTGGTCGCTGCCCGAGGGCTTGATCACGCCGAAACCTTTATCACCTTCCGGCAGGTTCAGCAGGTCACGGCCCCAGCACTGGTGCAAGGTGTCGCCGCCCAGGCGGCCCATGATGGTGGGCACGATGTCGATCTGGGTGCCCACGGTGTGGTCACGCTCACCGAACTTCTCGCGCATGCCCGGTGCAATCATCAGCATCGGCACGTTGAAGCGGCCCAGGTCCATCTCGGTGATCTGCTGCTCGTTGCCGAAACCGTGGTCACCGACGATCACGAACAGGGTTTCCTTGAAGTACGGCTCCTTGCGGGCCTTTTCAAAGAACTGGCCCAGGGCCCAGTCGGAGTAGCGCATGGCCGTCAAATGCTCGTTGAGGCTGCCACGGTCGGTGACTTTCTCGACCGGCAATGGGGTGGGCAACGCGTACGGCGTGTGGTTGGACAGGGTTTGCAGCAGTGCGTAGAACGGCTTGCCGCCTTCGCGTGCCTTCAGTTCTTCCAGGCCACGGTTGAACATGTCCTGGTCGGACACGCCCCACGTCGGGTCGGAGAACACCGGGTTGACGAAGTCATTGCGGCCGATGAAGTTGGTCATGCCCTGGTTGCTGAAGAAGCCCGACTGGTTGTCCCAGGCGAAATCGCCGTTGTAGACATACACATCGTCGAAATCACGCGCACTGAGCAACTGCGGCAGGCCCGACAGCTTATGGCTGCCTTCCGGGGTCTGCATCAGGTATTCGAAACCCGGCAGGTTCGGGAAGCAGGCCATGGTGGCGAACATACCCTGGTGGGTGTGGGTGCCGTTGGAGAAGAAGCGGTCGAACAGCAGGCCCTCTTGGGTCAGCTTGTCGAAGTACGGGGTGATATTGCCCGGACGGCCCAATGCGCCCACCGAGTGACCGGCGAAGCTTTCCATCAGGATGACCACGACGTTCTTGATCGGCAGGGTTTTCTCGGCCGGTGGCGTGAAGTCACGGCGCACGGCAGCGGTGTCGGTGTCTACCAGCTTCTCTTGCGGCAGCACCAGCATGTCGCGCACGGTCTGGGTGGCCAGCGGTTGTTCCAGGGTGGCCTTCCAGATGTTGGCGCGGTCTTCACCAAAGCGCGCCTTGGCCGCCGCGATCAGCGACAAGGTGCCATTGAGGCCCAACTGGTTGGCGAAGTTCGAATCGGTGGTGTAGACGTCACCCCAACGCAGCGGTGGCCCCTGGCGCAGGGTGCCACGGATGGCGACCACGGCAACCAGCACGCAGACCATGAACACTGCGATGCGGCTGTACCACGGCGCCACCTGGCGCGTGCTGATCGTGCCGCCGCTGAACGGGCCCCGTGGGCGCGTTGCGCGGTCAGCGCCCTTGAAGGCCATGCTCAGGATCAGCGTGCCCACGGCCCAGGCCAGCAGGTAGCGCACCACCGGGAAACCGTACCAGAGCATGCTCATCACGGTTTTGGGGTCTTCCTTCACATACTGGAAGACCAGGCCGTTGAGGCGCTGGTGGAACTCGCGATAGAAGTCCATCTCCATCAGGCCCAGGAACAAGGCGATGCTGGACGCGACGGTCAGCCACAAACGGAAGAACCCGCGCGCCGCCATGGCCCGCACGCTGAACAGCGCCAGCAACAGCGGAATCAGCAGGTACATTACCAGGCGAATGTCCAGGCGCAGGCCGTTGGCGAACGCTTCAAGGAACGTCGAGGCCGGCGTGTCCAGGATCATCTCGCGGTTGTAGACCAGCAACGCCAGGCGCAGCAGGGAAAACATCACCATCATGACCAGTGCGCAGAGCAGCGTGTACGCCAGATGGGATTTGACGGTCGGTTGCAGCAGGCGATTTGAAGCTCGCTGCTGATTCAGGGCGTCCGGGTTTGCCATGTCGTTTTAGGACCCATTGGAAGTTTAAGTTGCGAAATAATGCAGTGGCGTCCGTCCCTCGCCCAGGCTGGCTGGGGTAGGCGGTTAACGCGGTGGCACAAATGGTGCCCGATCAAGGCCGGCAAGGCTATTAATTACTGAACGTAGGGCACGGCCCTGCCTTTAAGGGCACTGGAGATAGAGCCCTGGCAGCCGGTTAAAGCCGGCGAATTGTCTTGGATGGGATGTGAAAATTTCGTGCGGCGAATAGTTTCGACACACAAATCTAATGAATGCCATACAAACCAATGTGGGAGCGGGCTTGCTCGCGAATGTGGGGTGTCAGCCAACAGATTCATTGACTGATCCTCCGCATTCGCGAGCAAGCCAGCTCCCACATTGACTGTGCCCACCGCAAATCGAGCAGGTCGTCAGATCCGCACGTTACCGCGCGGCCCGGCGATAGCCCAGATGATCAGGCCCAGCACTGGCAACAGCAGGATCAACAGAATCCACAGCACTTTGGCACCGGTGCTGGCGCCGCTTTTGAACACGTTGATGATCGCCCAGATGTCCAGCGCGAGGATGATCAGGCCAATCAGGCTATTAAACGTGGAACCCATGGTGTCGCTCCTAAAGTGAGGGCATGCCCTTGTAGGATAGTCAGCCTTGGCGCGGGTTCCGTTTTATTTCAGACGTGTACGGCAATCTTCAAGGCTTCAAGCGAGGGCTCGGCCTTGATGCCGACTTCGGCACACAGTTCCAGCACTCGCGCCAGGTCGTTGCCGAACACCAGCACCGCCTGGATCTCGTCGTCCAGCAACTGGCTGAAGTTCACCAGCACATAACCGCCGTCTTCCGGGCTCAGGGCGCTCATCTGGATCTGGATGCGGTTGAGCGCGGTCAGGTCTTCGGTCTTGGCCAGTTGCTTGGGCTTGAGGTTGAACGCCACACCCGGACCGAACGACGCGACGATCTGGGCAAACAGGTCGCCATAGGTATCAGCCTGGAACAACACCGTGTCCGGCAAGCTACCGACCACCACCCACTCCCCTAGCGGAATCGGGAAACTGTCGTCGTAGTTGATATCCGGGTTGGCCGCCAGGAACGCCGCCGGGTCCGCATAGGCCTGGGCCGCTTCGTCGGCGATACGCGCTACTTCGTCCTCACCCATGACGCCGGCGCTGATTTTGCTGATGAGTTCGACGAGGGCGGTTTTCATGGGGCGATCCTGTAACGGGCAAGTTTTGAAGGGCGCGTAGCCTACACCAGTTTCTGCAACTTCGCCGCCGTATCCACCGCACCCATGGTTTGCGCCGCAGCCAGCGCCGTCGCGCCCTGTGCATCAGTGGCCTTGGGGTTTGCGCCTTTACCGAGCAGGTAATCAACCATCTCAACGCGGTTGAACATCGCCGCCATCATCAACGCCGTACGCCCATCCGAGGAGGCCGCCTCAACCGGCGTGCCGCCTTCGATCAACGCCTGGACCACCGGCAGGTTGCCTTTGAACGCCGCACCGGCAATCGGCAACTGGTTCTTGTCGTTGGCGATCAGGGGGTCGGCCTTGAACTCCAGCAGCACTTTGACCGCCTCGGCATGGCCGTGGTAAGCCGCGAGCATCAACAAGGTGTCACCATTGTGATTACGAAAGTTGGCCGGCAGGCCTTTGGCCAACAGTGCGGCAAGCATGGCGGCGTCGCCGCGACGGGCCACGTCGAAGACTTGCTCGGCAAATTCGGCGGCTTCGTCTTCGGTCATTTGTTTAGGCTGTTCTGACATGGGGGCTCCTTGCTGAGGCGACTGATATAACTGTTTAAGGCGCCCAGTGTCGCGAGGGAGTTCCCCGGTGTCATGGCTTTTTTGTCAAAAGCCACCATAGCCAGAATCAATAACGGAAGTGGCCGCCCTGAATCTGCGCCAGCAATTGCCCGGTCACCGGCACATAGCTGTCCGAACCCGGCAACCAGGCGTAGACCGGGTCATTGTCAGCCTTGTCCGGGTCGAATCCTTGCTCCTTGAGCTTCACTTTCTGGTACTTGAACGTGCCGGTGGTTTCCATCTTCACCTTGATTCGCAAAAACAGCGGCACCGCATAAGGGGGCAACTGGCCGTGGGCGAATTGCAGCAGTTCGCGCATGTCCAGGCTGGCCAGGGATTCGCTGGGGGTGATGGCGACCATGCCGGCGCGGCCGTTGGTGTTGTCGATCTCGACGCCATAGGCCACCACTTCAGCGATCTGCGGGTGTTGCAGCAGGACATTTTCCACTTCGGTGGTCGAGACGTTTTCGCCCTTCCAGCGATAGGTATCCCCCATGCGATCGACAAATTGCGCATGGCCGAAACCGATACTGCGCACCAGGTCGCCGGTGTTGAAATAGCGGTCGCCTTTTTCGAACACGTCCGTTAGTACCACCTTGCGGTTCTTTTCCGGGTCGGTGTAACCGTCGAAGGGCGACTTTTCATCAATGCGCGCCAGTAACAGGCCCTGCCCGCCGGTGGGCACCTTGACCATCAACCCATTGCTGCCGCGCAGGGGTTCGCCAGTGTCATGGGCGTAATCCACCAGCGCCCAATGCTGCAGGCAAAAGCCGATGGTATTGTCAAAGTTCAGCACGTTGGTAAAACCGATATTGCCGTCGCTCGCGGCATACAGCTCGCAGATATGCGCCACACCATAGCGCTGCTTGAACTGCGCCCACACACCGGGGCGCAAGCCGTTGCCGACCATCTTGGTCACGTGGTTATCGCGATCCTGCGCACTGAAAGGCTGGTCGAGCAGATAGCGGCACAGCTCACCGACATAACCCAGGGTGGTCGCCTTGAACTTGCGCGCGTCATCCCAGAACTGGCTGGCGCTGAACTTGCGCCGGATGGCAAAGCCGGACGCGCCGATAATCGCCGCCCCCCAGCACACGCACAAGCCAGTGGCGTGGTACAGCGGCAAGGTGCAATAGAGGACGTCCTGCGGGCCCATGTCCAGGGCGATACTGCCGAAGCTCACGGCGGTTTTGGTCCAGCGCCCGTGCTTCATGATGCCGGCCTTGGGCAAGCCGGTGGTGCCGGAGGTGTAGATATAGAAGCAGGGGTCATTGAAGAACACCTGCGCGGAACTCGCCGGGTTGTCCACCGGGCTTTCGGCGCTGGCGGCCATCAGGTCGATATAGCCATCGGGCACTGCACTGCCGGGTTGATCGGCCACGAACCAGGTGCGCTCGGCCGGGATCTGGACTTGTTCGCGCACTGCTGCGTAAGGGCTCAGCAATTCGGCACCGACCACGATGGCAACCGGGTTGACCAGGGTCAGGCTGTGCACCAGCGCCCCTTGAGTTTGCGCCGTGTTGAGCATGGCGCAGATGCCGCCCAGCTTGGCCACGGCCAGTACATTGAGCAGCAACTCGGGGCGATTCTCGATAAACAGCGCCACCACGTCCCCCTTGCCGATGCCCTGGGCTTGCAGGTGGTGGGCAAGACGGTTGGCGCGCTGATTGGCGTCGCGGTAGCTGATCACGCTGTCCGCATACAGCAGGGCAGTACCGTCAGGGTTGCGCAAGGTGGCTTGTTCGAAATGCCAGCCCAGGCCGCAGGGTTGGCTGGGGTCGGTGACGTTGGCCGCGCGCATGCCGCGCACCACCCGTGGGAGGGCCCGAACGATGGCAGGCAACTTTCGCAGCATCATGCTCCAGGTGATCATGTCGTTTTGCTGGTGAGTCATGGCGGGACGTCCCTTTTCTTATTCTTGGTCGGGTCCAGGTACATCGACTGGTGTAGCGGAAAGTACGTCAGCGGTTCTTTGGCTGTACATGCGGGATTTGAAAAGTTTTGTATCCCGTGGCGGCTGGCCGATGCTTATCTCCCTGCTGCCCCACGCTCCAACTGTGGGAGCTGGCTTGCCTGCGATGACGGCCTACAAGCCGACACTTCTCTACCTGACATCCCACGATTCAATTGTGGGAGCGGGCTTGCTCGCGAAGGCGGCCTAACAGTCAACACAGTTGGACCGGGTACATATCCGTTATTTAGGTAACAGCCACTTAGGGTTCCGCCCTGACGGCGGCTCACTTTTGAGAAGCGCAAAAGTAAGCAAAACGCTCTTGCCCCACCACTCGGCACCTCGCTTGGGCTCGGTGTGCCCGTAATCCGCCAGTGATTTGGGGGGCCGCCGCCACGCGCCATCCATGGCGCGGGGCGGCTAAACCGGCATCCCTGCCGGTTTACCCCCCAAATCCCTGTCGAATTCCGGCCAGCGTGGTTTAACGGGGCGCTTAAGATCAAAAGCAGATCAAGATCAAGAGCGGCTCGCTTCGCATCGTGGTTAGCTTGGGGGGATACCACCGATAACGTGTAGATGGATTTTTCCGAGCAAAAGGCGGTCAGTATGATTACAGCCCTCCCGCTCCTTGCGGAAAAATCGCTGGGCAGATAGCGCAAAATGCAGGATGCACGATGGCCCTTCATGCAAATTGCACGAAAATGAAAATCCTATAAATTTATAAGCTGCTGATTTATAACGTTTTTTTAGAATATCCAATACTGGCACAATCACTGCACCTATCACTCCATGCTTGCCAACTTGAGCCAATGGAGCTGATAGACATGAGCCTGATCCAAGATAAATTCGCTTCGGTATTCTCCAACTACGACGTCACCACCCAGCCACGTCCGGACGGCGGCATCCTGTTGACCCTGCGCAACAGCGAAGGTAAGCAGGTCAAGCGCTCGATCTCTTATCAGCAGTTGCACACTGCCGACCAACTGACTTGGGTGATCAGCGCCATTCGTCGTGACTTGGCTGAACAGGCCAGCGAACTGCCGCAGATTTCGATGTTGCAAAGCCAGAACCGCTTTGCGCTGCCGACCTATCATTCGGCCTAAGCTACAAACCTGAAAAAGGGCCGCGACGCTACTCGGCGTCGCGGCCCTTTTTCATGTCGTTAACATAAGCCCTGGCGGGCGGCCTCATTCTTTGCCTGTACACGGTTGGTAACATCCAACTTGCCGTAGATGTTGCGCAGATGAAATTTCACCGTGGCTTCAGAGGTGGCGCGAATCTGGCTGATTTCCCAGACCGTCTTGCCCTCGGAGGCCCATCGCAGGATTTCCAGCTCCGTGGCAGTCAGGGGCTTGCCGCACAAGCTCAGGCGTTTTCTGATAGCCGTCGGTACAATAACCAACGGGCGATACGTCTCCTCGGGGCCACTCATTGTTCTCTCCTTTATGTCTGCTGATGCGCTGCCACCTTTCGGATTCCTCCTATTGACAGATGGCATAAACATTGGCGTTAAGCAGAGAGTTACATAATCAGTGGAATCAAAGCGCACAGCACAGAACAAACAGCTTTGCCCTACAAATAATTAAGTTTCTTCCCACAGCAACTTCCAACTTGCCAGGGTTGAACATTCAGTTATCTGTGCTTAGTCATCGAGTCCTGGAAAACGTGTGGCAATCGCATCACAGGTCAACGAGGGCACAGCACCCTGGGCCGTGTTGAACAAACGCAGTGTCACACAGTGCGGGTTTTCGCCCATGTCGAACCAGTGCGGTACACCGGCCGGGATGATCAGCAAGTCATTCTTCTCACAGCGCAGGCTGTAGACAGAGTCGCCGATGTGCAGCGTAAACAGCCCCTGACCGGCGATGAAGAAACGCACCTCGTCTTCACTGTAGGTACGTTCGGCCAGGAACTGCGCACGTAACTCGTCCTTCTGTGGATGGTCTTGGGTCACGCGCACCACTTCCACAGCGGCGTAGCCGAGGGCTTTGATCTGAGCCTGGTAGGCGGCAATCATTTGAGCATCCGTGGCGCCCTTTTCTAGTGGGCTGGGCTGCCAGCGTTCGAACCGCACACCGTGTTCGGCCAGGGTCGACTGGATGTCGTCGGCATGGGTCAACACTTTGTTCGGGGTGTCCGGGGTGGCGATGGAGTAGACGGCTACATAGCTCATTGCACGGTTCCTTGGTTCGGCTCTTGCAATCGAAGGCCAATGATAATGGCGGCGGCCAGGGCCGCGAGGCTGGCGATACTGAACGTGAGGGTTGGCCCCAACAGGTTCCAGCTGTAGCCGGAATACAGGGCGCCGAGCGCGCCGCCGGTGCCGGCCAGTGCGGCATAAAGGGCCTGGCCCTGGCCTTGCTGGCGGTCGCCGAAGCTGCGTTGCACAAAGGCAATCGCCGCCGCATGGAAGCTGCCAAACGTGGCGGCGTGCATCAGTTGCGCCACCAGCAGCAGCCAGAAAACCTCGGCAAATGAACCCAGCAGCCACCAGCGCAGCGCGGCCAGCAGGAAACTGGCGAGCAGCACCCGGCGCACCGAAAAGCGCGTAAGAATACGGCTCATGGCCAGGAACATCAGCACTTCCGCCACCACCCCCAGCGCCCACAGCAGGCCGATCACGCCACGGCTGTAGCCCAAGTGCTCCAGGTGCAGGGTGAGGAAGGTGTAATACGGGCCATGGCTCATTTGCATCAGCGCCACGCAGGCATAAAACGCCAGCACGCCGGGGCTGCGTAATTGCTTGAGGAAACCCTCACCGGCCAGGCGGTTGCCGTGGCTGGCAGGCTGCGCGTTCGGTACCCAAAGGCTGGCGCCGATGATGCCGGCCATGATCACCACGACCGCCACCGGGTAAATATCCAGGCTCAGCCAATCGAACAGGCGCCCCATGACCACCACGGTGAGGATAAAACCAATGGAGCCCCACAGACGGATCTGGCTGTAGCGCGAGGTTTGCGTGTGCAGGTGGGCCAGGGTGATGACTTCAAACTGCGGCAGCACCGCGTGCCAGAAGAACGCGTGCAGGGCCATCACCAACGCCAGCCAGGCGTAGGTCTTGCTGACGAAAATCAGGCAGAAGCTGGCCAGGGTGCACACCGCGCCGAATCGCACGATGGCCAGGCGCCGGCCGGTGTAGTCGCCGATCCAGCCCCACAGGTTGGGGGCCACGCAGCGCATCAGCATGGGGATGGCCACCAGCTCGCCGATGCGTGCGCTGGAAAAGCCCAGGTGATCGAAGTACAGCGCCAGGAACGGCGCGGTCGCCCCCAGCAGGGCGAAGTAAAACAGGTAGAAGCTGGAGAGGCGCCAGTATGGGAGGGCTGGGGTCATTTTATTCAGGGCTGCTTCGCAGCCCAGCGCGAGCAAGCTCGCTCGCCACAATAAGCGCGCTCATTGCCCCAGGCGATCACAGCTGGCCCAGTATCGGGGTACTCACGCGCACATCGGCATTTTGCCCACGGTTACGCAACAGGTGATCCATCAGCACGATGGCCATCATGGCTTCGGCAATCGGTGTGGCGCGGATGCCGACGCAGGGATCGTGGCGGCCCTTGGTGATCACGTCCACCGGGTTGCCGTGCACATCGATCGAACGGCCTGGCGTGGTGATGCTCGACGTCGCCTTGAGCGCCAGGTGCGCCACGATCGGCTGGCCGGAAGAAATACCGCCGAGGATGCCGCCCGCGTTGTTGCTGAGGAAACCTTCGGGGGTCATCTCATCGCGATGCTCGGTACCGCGCTGGGAGACGCAGGCGAACCCGGCGCCGATTTCCACCCCTTTCACCGCGTTGATGCTCATCAGCGCGTGGGCCAGTTCGGCGTCGAGGCGGTCGAAGATCGGCTCGCCCAGGCCCGGCTTTACGCCCTCGGCTATTACGGTGATCTTCGCGCCGACCGAGTCCTGGTCGCGGCGCAACTGGTCCATGTAGGCTTCCAGTTCCGGCACCTTGTCCGGATCGGGGCAGAAGAAGGCGTTGTCTTCGACGCTGTCCCAGGTCTTGAACGGGATTTCAATCGGGCCCAGCTGGCTCATGTAGCCACGGATGACGATGCCCTGGGTGGCCAGGTATTTCTTGGCGATGGCGCCGGCCGCCACGCGCATGGCGGTTTCGCGTGCCGAACTGCGGCCACCGCCGCGGTAGTCGCGTTCGCCGTATTTGTGGTGGTAGGTGTAGTCGGCATGGGCCGGGCGGAACAGGTCCTTGATCGCCGAGTAGTCCTTGGACTTCTGGTCGGTGTTGCGGATCAGCAGGCCAATGGCGCAGCCCGTGGTGCGGCCTTCGAACACGCCCGAGAGGATTTCGACTTCATCCGGTTCCTGGCGCTGGGTCGTGTGGCGGCTGGTGCCGGGCTTGCGGCGGTCGAGGTCACGCTGCAGGTCGTCCAGGCTCAGTTCGAGGCCTGGCGGGCAGCCGTCGACAATGGCGACCAACGCCGGGCCATGGCTTTCGCCCGCGGTGGTGACAGTGAACAGCTTGCCGAAGGTATTGCCGGACATGCAGGGCGCTCCGTGAAATCAGTTGAATCAAGTCAACCGTAATAACTTAAGGCGGCCAGTATACGCAGGCTAACCGACTAGTTCATCCTCGAAACCTTACCGGTAGACGTTGGTCCAACCGGCACCTCTCCAATGATGGCGCTATGATGCTGCGAGTTCTGCTGTTTACCCTCACCCTGTTTACCGCCGTGGCCCAGGCCGCCTCCCCTGTGGTGCTGCAACGCCCGATCAGCCTGGGCACCGGCAGCGGCCAACTCTTTGGCTCGTTGCTGTTGCCGCAATCGGATAAACCGGTGCCGGTGGTGCTGATCATCGCCGGCTCCGGCCCCACCGACCGCAACGGCAACAGCGCCGACGGCGCGCGCAATGACAGCCTCAAGCGCCTGGCCTGGGTGCTGGCCCGGCATAACATCGCCAGCGTGCGCTACGACAAGCGCGGCGTGGCCGCGAGCCTGGCGGCCACGCCAGACGAGCGCAACCTGACTCTGGAGGCCTATGTGGCCGACGCCGTGGCCTGGGGTAAGTTGCTCAAGGCCGACAAGCGCATGGGCCCGCTGATTGTGCTGGGCCACAGTGAGGGCGCGCTGGTCGCCGCCCTCGCCGCGCCGCAGTTGGAACCAGCCGGGGTCATTTCCTTGTCAGGCAGCGCCCGTCCGGTGGACCAGGTGATCCGTCAGCAACTGGCCGATCACTTGCCCCCTGCCCTGTTGCTGCGCAGTAATGAAATCCTCGATCACCTCAAGGCCGGCCAGGTGGACGCCGATGTGCCGCGCCCGCTGGAAGGCATTTTCCGACCCAGCGTGCAGCCGTATCTGATCAGCCTGTTCCGCGCCGATCCGTCGGCCGCTTTTGCCCGCCTGGACATGCCGGCGCTGATTATCCAGGGCACCAACGATATCCAGGTTGGCGTAGGCGACGCCCAACAACTGAAGCAGGCCAAGCCCGACGCGCAGTTGACGGTAATCGAAGGCATGAACCACGTGATGCGCATCGTGCCCAATAACGTGAAGCAGCAATTGGCCTCCTACAACGACCCGAAACTACCGCTGGCGGCGGAGCTGGGCCAACGTATCGTCAGCTTTATCGAAGGACTTCAACCCCGTTAAGCGGCAATTGGCCTCCAGTCCTGGGAAAAACGGCCGATAAGTCCAGAGTCGACAGTAAAAAGACTGTCGGCTCGCAGGGCTTGGACAGGATCGCGCCGCATGACAACCACCGAAACAACACCCGAATCTACCGCCGAGACCCCGGCCGCAACCGAAGCTAACGCAGCAGCGGCACTGCCGTGGGCCGACGTTCACGCCGAACATTTCAAGATGCTGCGCCTGGCCCCACTGGCCACCGACCGCGCCACCGGCGCACGGCCATTGCGCTTTGTGCAGTTCGGCTATGCCGAACGCCATGACAAACACCACAGCCTGTTGCGCATGGTCATCCAGTTACCGGGCCAGCGCGTACGGCGCGAGCAGAACCACCTGGATATCTGGGTCGATCACGATAAACACCGCGTGCACTTCGGCCCCGGCAACAGCCTGGAAATCGAGCCGGCCAACCGCGGTATCGGGCGCTTCCTGGTGGCCCAAGGCGCTGCCTGGGCGAAGAAGAAGTGGTCACACTACCGCGTCGACGGCGTGGACCTGGCCAACAAAGACGCCCTCAACGAAGCCACGCGCCTGCGCCGCGATCACTTCCTGCGTATCCAGGGTTTCGATGTGGCCTACGCCGATGTGCAGCACCTCAAAGGCAATGTGCAACCGGGCAAGGTCAGCGACGTGCTGGACAGTTGGAACACCGAGAAAGTGCAGTTCGTAGAGATCCTGGAAGCCGCGCAAATGCTGCAACAGGCCGAGCAGAACCTGGCGGAGCAGGAAGTGAAACTGCGCAAGGAAGAGGAGAAAGTCACCAAGTTCAAGCGTGAGGACAGCGGGCTGCGCTTTACCATCACCTGCCTGGTGGCATTTACGGTGTTCCAGGCGGGGTTGTTGATCTGGATTGCCACGCACCGTTAACACTGAAATACGATCCAATGTGAGAGCTGGCTTGCCTGCGATAGCGGTGGGTCAGTAGTAGAGGTGCAAGCTGACCGGCCGCTATCGCAGGCAAGCCAGCTCCCACAATTGACCGCGCCCGGCCCCACACTCCACGATGCGAAGCGAGCCGCTTTTGATCTGCTTTTGATCTGCTTTTGATCTTGATCTTAGGCGCCCCGTTAAACCACGCTGGCCGGAATTCGACAGGGATTTGGGGGGTAAACCGGCAGGGATGCCGGTTTAGCCGCCCCGCGCCATGGATGGCGCGTGGCGGCGACCCCCCAAATCACTGGCGGATTACGGGCACACCGAGCCCAAGCGAGGTGCCGAGTGGTGGGGCAAGAGCGTTTTGCTTACTTTGCCGCTTTTGCAAAGTGAGCCGCCGTCAGGGCGGAACCCTAAGCGGCCGTTACCTAAATAACGGATATGTACCCGGTCCAACTGTGTTGACTGTTAGGCCGCCTTCGCGAGCAAGCCCGCTCCCACAGTTGGGCTGTGGGGTGTCAGGGAGAGAAGTATCGGCTGGTAGGCCGTCATTGCAGGCAAGCCAGCTCCCACATTGACCGCGTTTGTGCAGTTAGACCCGCGCGGCAAATACTCCCTGGTGCGCACGGCACTGTTCAGCCGTGAGCATGAACACCCCATGCCCACCGCGCTGGAAGTCCAGCCAGGCAAAGTCCACTTCCGGGTACAGCGCCTCGACATGCACCTGGCTGTTGCCCACTTCGACAATCAGCAAGCCCTTCTCGGTCAGGTGGTCCGCCGCTTCAGCCAGCATCCGACGTACCAGGTTCAGGCCGTCGTCACCGCAGGCCAGGCCCAGTTCCGGTTCGTGTTGGTATTCGTCGGGCATGTCGGCGAAATCTTCGGCGTCCACGTAGGGCGGGTTCGACACAATGAGGTCGAAACGCTGGCCGGGCAAACCGTCAAAACCATCGCCCTGCACGGTGTAGACACGCTCGTCGACGCCATGGCGCTCGATGTTCTGGTTCGCCACTTCCAGGGCTTCGAAGGACAGGTCTCCCAGCACCACTTCGGCCTCGGGGAATTCGTAGGCACAGGCGATGCCGATGCAACCGGAGCCGGTGCACAGGTCGAGGATGCGTGCCGGCGGCTGGGCCAGCCAGGGTTCAAAGCGGTCTTCAATCAGCTCGCCTATCGGTGAGCGTGGAATCAGTACGCGCTCATCGACGATAAACGACATGCCGCAAAACCAGGCCTCGTTCAACAGGTAGGCCGTTGGCACTCGCTCATGGATACGCCGGTGCAGCAAGCGCTGCACGTGGGAGATTTCCTCTTCTTCCAGGTTGCAGTCCAGATAGCTGTCGGCTATTTCCCACGGCAGGTGCAAGGCGCCCAGCACCAATTGCCGGGCTTCGTCCCAGGCATTGTCGGTGCCATGGCCAAAAAACAGGTCTTCCCCATGGAAACGGCTGACAGCCCAACGGATATGGTCGCGCAAGGTGCGCAGGCGGGAAGTGATCACGGGGCAAGCTCCTGGAAAAAACGACTGGCGATTCTAACAGCCTTCACCTGTACCGACGATGTACGAAACACCTGGCGCCGTACGTCGGATTTCATCCAATTTGCCCGCATTGTGTTAAACAGGCCTGCCTCTTGACATGGCTGCACGCCAGCAACGGCGTACCTTACGATAGTAGCGATTCACAGAAGCGCTCAGCCAGTGGACAATGTCGCAAAAGCCCCACTCACAGGAGCCCCAGAATGTCCGTTCCAAAGACGATGTTTCAACTCAGCGGTCGCGGTTACGCAGCAGCCAACCTCAATCATGCGACCCTGGTGATCATCGACGCCCAGAAAGAGTACCTCAGCGGCCCGCTCGCCCTCTCGGGCATGGACGCGGCGGTGCAGAACATCAAGCAACTGGTGACCGCAGCGCGCAGTGCCGGGCGCCCGATTGTGCATGTGCGCCACCTGGGCACCGTGGGCGGCCTGTTTGACCCCCAGGGCGAGCGCGGTGAATTCATTCCGGGCCTTGAGCCTGAAGGTGACGAAACCATCATCGGCAAACTGCTTCCCAGCGCCTTCCATGGCACCGGCCTGGAAAAACACCTTCAGGACCTGGGCTCTCTGGACCTGATCGTCTGCGGTTTCATGAGCCACTCCAGCGTCAGCACCACCGTGCGCGCGGCCAAGAACCTGGGCTTTCGCTGCACCCTGGTGGAAGACGCCTGCGCTACCCGCGACCTGCCGTACAAAGGTGGCATCCTGAGCGCCGAGCACGTGCAGCAAACCGAAATGGCCATCATGGCCGACAACTTCGCCACCCTGGCGCTGGCCAAAGATCTGATCTGATCCTGCTGGCGGTGAGCGGCGTGTTTATTGCTCCGCTCATCCGCAAAGCCCTTTCATTTGGCGCATTTACCCCTCCCCCCGGAACAACCTGTGTATCTTCCGGTCGAAGGGCCGATACCCTGGAGGAAAGGTCGGAATGAAGATATCCGATGGTTTTGATGCTCGTCGCTTGCGCCCCAAAGGCCCGAGCAATTGGCGTCTGCGCCTGGTAGCGTGCATTGCTGCGTTACTGGCGATAGTAGGTTTGTTGTTGGCGGGCGCTGGTGGCGCCGGCCTGTTTGGGCATTCGCCGGCTCTGGGCGAGCTGAATGCCAGCCCGGGCGGCTCGGCACTCCTGCTGGGTGTCGGCTTGCTGGTGCTGTGGTTGGGTGTGTGGCTGTGGCGTCGCAGCCGTCGGAAAATGCGCCAACCGTTGTCGTTGAATATCGCCTCTCACCTGATGAAAAAGCACGACTGATGGCGCTTGGATAGCGTTTCCTGCGCCCTGGCCGCCGCGATTTAGGTAAACTGCCCGCCCTTCGCGGAGGCTGACATGCAAGACGACGATTTTTCCCTGTTCAAAAACGAGCTGCGCGGCGTCAAGCCGATCAAGCACGACCGCGCCGACACCGGCAAACCCAAGACTGACCGGGCGCAGATCGCCAAGCTGCGCCAGGCCGCGACCGTGCGCACCGATGCCACCACCGTGGATGGCCTGTCGGACCAGTTCGTGATCGACGTCGGCCCCGAAGATGAGCTGATGTGGGCCCGCGACGGCGTGCAGGAAAGCCAGATGCGCAAGCTCAAGGCCGGCCAGATCCCGTTCGAAGGCAGCCTCGACCTGCACGGCATGACCGTGGAAAAAGCCCGGGAAACCCTCTGGGCCTTCCTGGCCGAAGCGACCAAATTCGAAATTCGCTGCGTGCGCGTCACCCATGGCAAGGCTGTGCGGCTGGACGGCAAGCGGCCGATGATCAAGAGCCACGTCAATACCTGGCTGCGCCAGCATGCCCAGGTGCTCGGTTTTACCTCCTGCCAGGCCCGTCACGGCGGTGCCGGCGCGGTGTATGTGATGCTCAAGCGCACCATGATGGAAGGGCGCGACGAGTAACAAGTGCCATCGTCAGGCTTGCAGCGATGTGTCCGCCACCGTAACCTTGCGCTTTGCGAAAATCCCACAGGTAGTTTCATGTCCCTGGAACAGAATTACACAGAGATTCTCGGCCAACTCGGCGAGGACGTGTCCCGCGAGGGCCTGCTCGACACGCCAAAGCGTGCCGCCAAGGCAATGCAGTACCTCTGCCGCGGTTATGAACAGACACTCGAAGAAGTCACCAACGGTGCCTTGTTCAGCTCTGACAACAGCGAAATGGTGCTGGTCAAGGACATCGAGCTGTACTCGTTGTGCGAGCACCACCTGCTGCCGTTTATCGGCAAGGCTCACGTGGCGTATATTCCGAGCGGCAAAGTGCTGGGCCTGTCGAAGGTCGCACGCATTGTCGACATGTATGCGCGCCGCCTGCAGATCCAGGAAAACCTCAGCCGCCAGATCGCCGACGCGGTGCTGGAAGTGACAGGCGCCCTGGGCGTGGCCGTGGTGATCGAGGCCAAGCACATGTGCATGATGATGCGCGGTGTCGAGAAACAGAATTCGTCGATGATCACCTCGGTGATGCTGGGCGAGTTCCGTGAGAACGCGGCTACCCGCAGCGAATTTCTCAGCCTGATCAAGTAACCGGCCAGGCAGGAAAAAACCGGCGTTCATCGCCGGTTTTTTTTCGCCTGTAGAAATCAGGTAAGCTGCGCCCCCTCAGTCATGGGCAAGAGGTTTCAGCCATGTTCGTCAAAGCACTTAGAGTGGGCCTCGGCCACGTCATCATCGCGGGCGACTTTCTTACCCGCCCACGCAAAAAACAACGCCCTGCCGAGCAACAGGCCAAGGTCAATGCTGCGGCCAAGGACCTGACCCTGTATCAGTTCCACGCCTGCCCGTTCTGCGTGAAGACCCGCCGCACTCTGCACCGCCTGAATGTGCCGGTGGCCTTGAAGGACGCGAAGAACAACGAACAGGACCGCCAGACCCTGCTGGAACAAGGCGGCAAGATCAAAGTGCCGTGCCTGCGCATCGAAGAGAACGGCCAGACCACCTGGATGTATGACTCCAAGGTGATCATCGAGTATCTGGACAAGCGCTTCGCTGCGATCTGAAGCACACGCCGATCAATGTGGGAACTGGCTTGCCTGCGATTGCATCACCGCGGTACATCTGCGGCACCGCGGTGCCCGCATCGCAGTATAGGTATCTACACATCTTCGGCAAGACGCTGGACCTGTGGCGAGGGAGCTCGCTCCCGTGACGACCGGACAGGCGATGCTTATCCACCTGACGCCCCGCGATCCAAATGTGGGAGCTGGCTTGCCTGCGAAGGCGGCCTAACAGTCAACACAGTTGTACAGGGTACATATCCGTTATTTAGGTAACGGCCACTTAGGGTTCCGCCCTGACGGCGGCTCACTTTTGAACAGCGCAAAAGTAAGCAAAACGCTCTTGCCCCACCACTCGGCACCTCGCCTAGGCTCGGTGTGCCCGTAATCCGCCAGTGATTTGGGGGGCCGCCGCCACGCGCCATCCATGGCGCGGGGCGGCTAAACCGGCATCCCTGCCGGTTTACCCCCCAAATCCCTGTCGAATTCCGGCCAGCGTGGTTTAACGGGGCGCCTAAGATCAAAAGCAGATCAAGAGCGGCTCGCTTCGCATTGTGGTTACCATCGCAGGCAAGCCCACACATTTGCTCTGCGGTGTTCTTAAGTCTGTATTGCCAGTTCAAGGTCCAGCAGTGCCGAGCCCAGGCACTTGCCGTGGGCATCCAGCGCCAGCGAGCGGGTCACGCCGCCACGCAGGATGCCCGGCAACACGAAGTTCAGCGCCTGCACATTTGGCAATTCATAACGCCGAACCGGCTCAGCACCGGGTTCCAGTAAATCCGCGAAGAACGCTGCCACGCGCTCCGCCGTCAGCTGTTCGCACAGCAACGGATAGTCTTGCACGCGATAGGCAATGATCGAGATGTTCGACGTATCGCCCTTATCCCCGGTGCGGGAATGGGCCAGCGTATGCAGTTTCATTCTTCAATCCTCGGTTTGACCGCTTCACGGGGCAACAGCAACGACGCGACCGCCACCACCTGGCGTACGCCTTTGCTCGCCCCACCGCCGCCGGCCGGGCCGTTGGTGTAGAGGGTCTCCACTTCATTGCCGATCCGCACCGCGTCGCCACGCTCCTCACACCGGGCGGCGACCCGCAGGCGCACCTCCCAAGGCTCGACGTTGCTGCGTGGGCCGTGCAATGAATCCATACCGATCAACTCAGCGCGCAGGTCCTGCATCTTTACGCCGATCAACGCGAGACGCTTGAGTACCACGTCCCGCGCCAACTGGGCCCGTGCGACAGCGCCGGGGCCGCCGTAGGACATCTGCCCTTCACCGATCCAACCGTCCAGATAACCGACGCTGACCTTCAGCTGTTCAGGCCGGGCACGCCCGCTGGCTCCTTGGGCACGCACCCGGTCCACGCCCTCCTCGACAAACCCGACCTGGGAAAAGTCGGCCGTCACATCTGGGGTCAAGTAGGCTGCCGGGTCGTGAACTTCATAAATCAGTTGTTCGGCGCAGGTCGCGCGGCTGACCCGCCCACCGGAGCCTGCCACCTTGGTGATTACTGCACTGCCGTCGGCGTCGACCTCGGCCAGGGGAAAGCCCAGGCGTGCCAGATCCTCCACATCCTTGAAGCCGGGATCGGCGAAATAGCCGCCACTGACCTGCCCCGCGCACTCCAGCAAATGCCCCACCAACGTGCCTCGGCCCAGTCGCTGCCAATCATCAGAGGCCCAACCGAATTCAAACATCTGGGGTGCCAGGAACAGCGAAGGGTCGGCCACGCGCCCGGTGATCACCACATCGGCGTCGGCGCGCAGCGCTTCAATAATGCCCTCCACACCCAAGTAGGCATTCGCGGAAATCAGCCGCTCACCCAATGCCCCCACGGTCTGGCCGTTATCCAGCAACTGCTCGGCAGGCAAGGCGTGCAGCACGTCATCGCCGACCACGGCCACAACCTTGAGGCCCAGGCCCAGCTCGCCCGCAATACGCCGTACTTCCCTGGCCGCCGCCAGCGGGTTGGCCGCGCCCATATTGGTGATCACCCGCAGGCGTCGACGCCCCGCCCGCTGCCCCACACAGGGCAAGACACGGCGCATGCGCTCAGCGAGCAGCGGGTCATAACCACCCTGCGGGTCGCTGATACGCGCCTGTTGCGCCAGGGCGATGGTGCGTTCGGCCAGGCATTCGAAGACCAGGTAATCCAGGTCGCCGTGTTCGGCCAGTTCTACGGCAGGTTCTATACGGTCGCCGGAGTAGCCGGCGCCGGAGCCGATGCGCAAGGTGTTCATCTCAAATCACTCCCAGGAGCAACGCCGTCAGGGTCATCAACACCGAGGCGGCAAACAGGAAAGGAATGGTGAAGCGCTGGTGATCGGCCAGTTCGATCTTGCACAGGCCCACCAGCAAGAAGGTCGCAGGGGTCAGCGGGCTGACCGGGAAGCCGGTGGTGTGCACGCCCAGCAGCGAAGCCTGAGCCACTTGCAGCGGATCGACGCCCAGGGCCTTGCCGACTTCGGCGATCACCGGCATCACACCGAAATAGTAGGAATCGGGGTCAAACAACATGCTCAGGGGCATGGACAAAAAGCCCACGACGGCCGGGATCAACTTGCCGTGGCCCGCCGGGATCTGCGCCACCGCCACTTCGGCGATGGCCTTGAGCATGCCGGTGCCTTGCATGATGCCGGTAAATACCCCGGCGGCGAGCAGGATACTGGCCATGGTCAGAGCGGTTTTCGCATGGGCGTCGATGCGCGCACGCTGGGCGTCCACGTTGGGGTAGTTGATGCACAGCGCAACCACGGTGCCGAGCATGAACATCACCACCGGATCGACCCAGCCAGCGATCATCACCACCATCACCAGCACGGTCAGCATCAGGTTGACCCAGAACAACCGTGGACGACGCAGCTTGATGTCGTCATCGCTGAGCACTCGTTGCGGCACCGCCTCCACGCTGGAACCCGCGCCCAGGCCCAGGCGCTTTTCTTCGCGATGGCCCAGCCACCAGGCGCAGGCGAAGACAAAGATCAGCCCGACGATCTGCACCGGGATCAGTGGCTGAAACAGGTCAGCCACCGGCACATGCAGCGCCGCCGACGAGCGCAGCACCGGGCCGGTCCAGGGCAGAAAGTTAACCCCGGCCGCCATCGCACACACGCAGGCGAGGATGCGTTTATCAATGCCGAGGCGCGTATACAGCGGCAGCATCGCCGGCACCGTCACCAGGAAGGTCACCGCGCCAGAGCCGTCCAGGTGTACCAGCAACGCCAAGGTCGCAGTACCGACGACAATCCGTGTAGGACGGGTCCCGACCGTGCGCAGGATGCGATCAATGATGGGATCGAGCATGCCCGCATCGGTCATGATCCCGAAAAACAGGATCGCGAACACAAACATGCCAACCACGGGGGCGACGTTCTTGATACCGGTAATGATGAAAGCGCTGGTCTGCAGGCCAAACCCACCGAGCAGCGCAGCGATGATCGGCAAGGCGATCAAGGCCACCAGCGGCGAGAGGCGCTTGCTCATGACGGCAGCGAGCAGGCACAGAATGGTGATGACACCCAGGGTTGCGAGCATGGGTTACTCCAGGGCGGCCTGGTTGGCCGGTTATTGTTTTCCCTGGAGTATTGGAATCGCGCTAGGCTTTGTAAATTGCAATATTCAGCCACCGGCGTTCGGAAAAACAAAATGAAGCGACGCTCATGAAAAACAGCATCCAGCACATTCAAGCCTTCCTTGCGGTTGCCCGCACAGGCAGCTTCACCAAGGCGGCTAACGAACTGCATCTGTCGCCGTCGGCCCTCACCGTGCAGGTGCAGCAACTGGAGGACTGGCTCGGCGTCGCCCTGCTCGACCGCAGCCCGCGCCACGTGAGCATTACCGCCGCAGGCCAGGACGCGCGCGGGCCTATGGAAAAACTGCTGTTGGACCTGGACAACATCGTCACCGGCTCCCGCGACCTCGCTGCATTGCGCCGTGGCGTGGTAACCATCGCCGCCCTGCCCTCAGTTTGCGCCGGCGCCCTGCCCCCGGCCTTGCGCCTGTTTCGCGAACGCTTCGCCGGCATCGAAGTGCGCCTGCATGACCTGGTGGCCCAGCGCATTCACGCAAAGGTTCGCAACGGCGAAGTGGATTTCGGCATCGGCGTGCGCGCCCGCCTGAGCCACGGCCTGGACTTCGTGCCGGTGCTCAATGATCGGCTGTGCGCGTTTGTGCCATCGGGTCATGCGCTCGCCCATCACCGCCAATTAACCCTGGAGCAACTGGCAGACCAGCCGATCATCCTGACCGGGCGCGACAGCAGTGTGCGTGAGCAAGTGGATACGCTGTTCGATGAGACACGGCTGACGCTGAACGCCGGCATGGAAGCCAACTACATGTCGACCGTATTGGCCCTGGTGCGCCAGGGGTTGGGCATCAGTGTGCTGCCGGAGTCGGCGGCGGACAGCTTGGAGGGTTTGCAGCGGATCAGCATCGATCATCCCGGGGTGAATCGGGAGATCGGCTTGATCAGCCGCAGCGGGATGGGCTTGAGCCCGGCGGCGCAGCGCTGCTTTGAACTGCTAAATAGAGAATTATCTGACTCACCATTGAGCTAAATGTGGGAGCGGGCTTGCTCGCGAATGCGCAGTGTCAGTCACTGAATACTGAGACTGACCCACCGCATTCGCGAGCAAGCCCGCTCCCACAGTTTGACGGCGTTAACTCAGTCGAGCATCGCCACGTACTTGGGATGACTGGCCACCCGCTGCAACCATGCCTGCACCGCCGGATACGGCGCCAGGTCAAAGCCGCCTTCATGGGCCACATGGGTGTAGGCATACAATGCGATATCGGCAATTGAAAACTGCTCGCCCACTAAATAAGGCGTGGCTTGAAGCTGACGCTCCATCACCCTCAAGGCCTTGTAACCGCCCTTATGGGTGGTTTTATATTCTTCCAGCCGATCCTCGGGCATGTTCAGGTAGAACTGAATAAACCGCGCCACCGCAATGTAAGGCTCATGGCTGTACTGCTCGAAAAACTGCCACTGCAATACCTGGGTACGCAGGCGCGGTTCGGTCGGCAGGAATTCGCTGCCATCGGCGAGGAAGTTGAGGATCGCGTTGGACTCCCACAGGCAGGTGCCGTCTTCAAGCTCCAATACCGGGACCTTACCATTGGGGTTTTTGGCCAGGAACTCAGGGGTCTGGGTATCGCCCTTGAGGATATCGATATCGACCCACTCATACGGAATGCCCAACAGAGTGAGCATCAATTTGACCTTGTAGCAATTGCCCGACTTGTAATCGCCATAAACCTTGTACATGGGGCTCCCCTTTTCGCCGCGCTGACCGAATGCTTGCGCCCACAAGGTGCGGGTATCGAGGGCTTGTTTCAAGGCGTCGCGCAGAATAAATCCCCTGGCGTGGGCCTTTCATCCCTTTTCGCCCAGATAATCGAAAACATTATTTGCTTTATTTGTATACAAAAGCATAATTCGCTTCGTGCGAGTTCCTGACCTTTTGGTCAACAAACCCGCCAGTACCTCAAAGCGCCGTTGCCCACTCATGTAACCGGCGCTGGAAATAACAATAAAACGATTGAGGAGTACTCGCTGTGGATAGCCGCAAAACCGAAGCCCCTACGTTGGACCTGGCCGCGCCTCGAGGCGGTTGGCTGGAACGCCTGTTCAAACTGCGCTTGCATGGCACCACAGTGAAGACCGAGCTGATCGCCGGCCTCACCACCTTTATCACCATGGCCTACATCATCTTCGTCAACCCCAACATCATGGCCGATGCCGGTATCGATCACGGCGCGGCCTTCGTCGCCACTTGCATCGCCGCGGCGTTGGGTTGCCTGCTGATGGGCCTGTACGCCAACTGGCCCGTGGGCCTGGCGCCGGGCATGGGCTTGAACGCGTTTTTCACCTACACCGTGGTCGGCACCATGGGCTACACCTGGGAGACCGCCCTCGGCGCGGTGTTTATTTCCGGCGTGCTGTTCATGATTCTGACGCTGTCGCGCATCCGCGAATGGCTGCTCAACAGCATTCCAGTCAGCCTGCGCCATGCCATGGGCGCCGGCGTGGGCTTGTTCCTGGGAGTGATCGGCCTGAAAACCGCCGGCATCATCGTCGACAGCCCCGCCACGCTGATCAAGCTCGGCTCCCTGCACGAGCCGGCACCGCTGCTGGCGGCCGTGTGTTTCCTGTTGATCGCCATCCTCAGTTATCACCGCGTCTTCGGCGCCATCCTGATCAGCATCATCGCCGTGACCCTGGCCGGCTGGAGCCTGGGCCTGGTGCACTACAACGGCATTCTCGCCACCCCACCGAGCCTGGCACCGACCTGGATGGCAATGGACGTGATGGGTGTGTTCAATGTGAGCATGATCAGCGTGGTATTTGCCTTTCTTTTTGTACACATGTTCGACACTGCCGGTACACTCATGGGCGTTGCACAACGCGCAGGCCTGGTGAATGCCGATGGCAAGATCGACAACCTGTCGCGCGCATTGAAGGCTGACAGTGCATCCAGCGTGTTCGGCGCCATGGTCGGTGTGCCGCCGGTGACCAGTTATGTGGAAAGTGCCGCGGGTGTGGCTGCCGGCGGCCGTACGGGTTTGACTGCAGTGACCGTGGGTGTGCTGTTCGTGGCGGCGATGTTTTTTGCGCCGCTGGCCGGCATGATCCCTGCCTACGCAACGGCAGGCGCGCTGATTTATGTTGCGATGCTGATGATGGCAAGCATGGCCCATATCAATTGGGATGAAGCCACCGACAGCATTCCGGCGATCGTCACCGCGATCATGATGCCACTGACGTTTTCGGTCGCCGACGGCATCGCCCTGGGCTTTATCACTTATGTGGCGTTGAAGGCCGGCACCGGCAAGTACCGCGAAATTTCCATCAGCCTGTGGGTGCTGTGCGCGATCTTTATCGCCAAGTTCATCTTCCTGTAGTTCGGGAACGGCTGAAAAACCGCCTCACCTTCGGGTGGGGCTTTTGCATGAAGGGAGGACTGTAAATGACCTTGGAAACCTGGCTGCTGTTCAGTGGCGCTGCGCTGGTGGTAATCCTGATACCTGGCCCGCTGTCGCTGTTGATGATCAGCAACAGCCTCAACTACGGCCTGCGCCGCTCGTACCCGGCGTTTCTCGGCGGCGTGTTCGCCTCGATCTGCCTGTTGAGCGCCTCGGCCCTGGGCCTGGGCGCGCTGTTGCTGGCCTCCGAGCAGTTGTTCAGCGCGCTGAAGATCGTCGGCGCGCTGTACCTGTTCTACCTCGCCTGGCAGAGCTGGCAACAGTCGCGCCAGCCCAGCCAGGGTGCAGTCGTGCCGCAAACCCCCACTGTGCCGCGCTTTCGCGCCTTGTTTGGTCGCGCATTTGTGCTGGGTGCCAGTAACCCCAAGGACATTCTGTTTTTCGCCGCCTTCCTGCCGCAATTTCTCAATGCCCAGCAGGCCTTTTTACCGCAGTTGCTGATCATGATCGCCACCTGGACGGTGCTCGACCTGCTGTGCAAGCTGGCTTACGGCCTCGGCGCCCATGGCGCGGCGCGGTACTTGCGTTCTGGCGCTGGCCAGAGCTGGTTCAACCGGGTCAGCGCCGCGCTGTTCGGCGGCGCCGGCGCGGTGTCGCTTATCGGGGCGAGGGGCTCACTTTGACGAAATAGACGGTGGGAGAAAGCGTCCTCTTGGTCGGCCATTGAATGCCTGCCACGATCCGAACCAGGCGCCCTTCGTCCAGCGCGAGCTTGACGCCCTGCAATGGAAGCGCATTGGAGTGTTTGCTGAGTGCGTCGCTAAACCAAAGATCCGAGAGTCGGGTATTTAGCTGAATACTGGCCTCCTCCACCCAGCTGGGTGACACGTAGTACAGCTGGTTTGAGTTGGGATGAGTCGCGATCAGATCATCCATTGCCCTGCCGTGCTTCACTTTTACTTCGCGGACATTGAAACCCTGCTGCTCCAATACGCTCTTGATGGCCGCGCGTTGGGCAGTGCTTCGCTCAACCGCGACCGACCGGCCACCGAATAAAAGCGATGGGTCTAATCCCGCCACCTTAAAGTCAACGCGGGTGAAACCAGGCGCCTGGTCTTCGTAACCGATGTGTACCCTGGTGTACGGCTTTTCAGTGGGCCGCAACATTCGCAATAAATCATCTGTCTGGCCAATGTTCCCCTGGGTCGGGGTTAACCACGTATCGAGTGTCGAACGCACATTAAGTAGGTGAGTGGCCGTTACCTGGCGCGTAGAGCCTGACAACTCAATCAGCCTTTCGGCGGTGAACCTTTGGCTACTGACGGTCATGGTAGGGAATGCCGTACCGATATACTGCTGCAGCGGCCTGTCAAACAAGGGCGCATGGAACCGCCATTGGTTCGTCAGGGTGTTATATGACGCCGGAAGGGGTTGTTCCGCGAGTTCAGTGGCTGTCCAACGCCCAATATCAACCCGTGCGGCTGAAACCGGCGTCCAGTCCCTGGTGATAAACACGATACCCGTCAACGGCGCCTGATCACCTTGGGGCAGCAACCTGTAATAAACGTTCGAAGGGTCCCTTATGTTGGTATAAACAGGAGCCACCCTGAGAACGTGGTGCGGCCCCCTGCGGGCATCCTTCCCGATATAAAACACCCCAGGAGCGGCAGAAGCAAAATCGGCATCCAACCCAGGTGAAATACGCCAACTGAACCAACGGTCCCCCATTGCAGACGACTGAAGGATGGCGTTTTCAGTCACCCCACGTGCAGTGGATGGTCGCCAGGTCGGCACGGCCGCAGGCCACGGCTGACGGGCCGCCGAACTGCTTCCCGCCACCGGTTGAGGCGTATCGGCCCCGAGTAACCACTCTGGGGGCTGATGGATATTCAATACCAGTTCATTTTGCGATTCTTTAAAGCGCACGACCGATTCGGCCTTGCGCTGATACACCGTGTAGAGCTCGCCCCCCTCGGCAAGCAACTGCTGGCCATTCTTCACGTACTGAGTCTTGCTTGCTGGCCCCTTCAACTCAACGGCGCCTTCCAATACGTCGGTTGATTTGAAGCGCGCAAGCAGATGAGTCGGCTTGCTCGACGGCGCCTTCAGGCCTGTGAGAGCGAATGTGTTGCCTTTATAGCGAGGCAGAGCGCCCCGTGCGACGCGAGCACCCTTGGGGCCTGGGGCAAAGGTAGACAGCACATCAATAAATGCAAAGAGCGTCAGAGCCACCACATCTACCGCGTCATGACCAGAACCGCTCAAATGATAGCGCCGCGCCGCCAGCAGCATCTCATACAAGCTGATGCCCACCCCTAGCACTGGAATAAATGCCAGTAACCCACGAATCGTGGCCTCGAACTGTTCTCTCAGGCGTCGCTCACGGTACTCCCCCAGTGCCTGGGAGGAATTGGACCGAGCCTGCGTACGTCGTTGCAGCTCGAACACCCGGGCATGGGCCAGCAGCGCCGTGGGATTGGAATGGGAGGTGGTCACAACCTCCAACCAACTTTCTGGTTGCAGCGCAATCTGCTCCTCGATTTGCGCTTCGACAGCTTCAAGCCCGGCCGCCGGGTCTTTATGCTTGAGCAGGAAGAATTCAACGAGAACCGCCATGAGGTCTGCCCCGGGGAGGAGACGATGCTTGGCCGAGTCAGGCAGCCTGGGCTCTAGCTGGAGGCTTTCGTCTGGATAATCTTGCACCGCCTGATGCTCCCAGCCGGGAGCCACCAGGCGCGCCAACTCTTTCAGGTTGGCAGGTAATGCGCCCAACCGATTCAGGGCTTGCTCGGCCTCGGCCAAACTGGGGTACCCGACCAGCACCCGACTTGCCACTGCCGTGGGCCAGTACACCACGCATTTCCCCGTGGGCTTGTCATGAATCACCAGTACCCCGGCGATGTGGCGATCATATTCCAGGGTAACGCCCACCAGGCGCAGGACAGCCAGTTGCACGTCAAACTCGTCGTTTTTCAGATCGCCTGCCTTGCGCGCGGCCATGGCGAAGGTAAACAGACGCTGGCTCCAATCGTTCAAGCCTTGTCGCGCCGCCGAGTACAACTGCATCTCGGCGCGCTGTTTAAAGCCTCGATCGACCAGCGCCTGAGACAGCCCGAAGGACGAGCCAGGGCTCGGATAAAAAGCCTTACGGATCTGCTTGTCGTATTCGCCCCCCACATTCAGCGATGCGATCATTTTGATCAGGTAGCTCACACTCAAGCGTTCTTTCCAGACGGGTTCCAGCCAGCGCGCCCGGTTCAAGCGCCAGCGGGTCCAAGGCGCCTCAGGGTTGAGGTTGTGCAACGCCAATTGCAGCATGCTGAAGGTGGTACGTTCCTTACTGACCACCGTTTTAATCTGACGGTCACCCACCGCCCCCTGGCTCGTCCAGCCCTCGTAGTGAGTGCTGACATCATCGGGCATGTCGAACAGGGGGGTATCGATATCCAATTGCGGATAGAAACCGTCCACGGTCAATTTGGCAATCAGGGCTTGGCGAGCAAAGGGCTCCAAGTCAGGCAAGTCCTGCCAGAGCTTGGTTTCCAGTGCAAAAATGCTGACCAGATAGCGGCGTAACAAACGCTTATAGTGTTTGCGCTGAGCGGGCGATGCGATGCCGAGCCACGAAGGGAGTTTTTTGGCCTCAGCAGCTGCCGCCTGCAACAAGTCGATGTTGGCCAAGGCCAGTGTTCGAGCATCATTGTCAGGTACTTGCAGACACTCGAACAGCTCCCGAGCCAGCAACATCCGGCTCAGCTGCGGATCACTCACTTCGCTGAACAGTCTCTTACCCTTGTCAATACGCTTGTTCAGCGCGATATGGTGTACCGCCAGTTTCATGAACAGGTCTTTGAACATGTAACGCTCGATCGCGGTGTAGCTCACCACCAGTGCAGCCGTCTGCGGCAGCAAACTGATCGACGTGCGCACCGCCTCGCGCCGGTGACGCTCGATGCAGCGCCATAACACCGAGCTATCGCGGCTTTTCAGGCTGGCTTGCAGGCCCGCGACAAAGGCGTTCAAGCTATCGAATGTCACCAGCCCGCCATGCTGGCCCATCACATATAACACTACGGGATACAGGGCCCCCGGCTGAGTCCGAGCCGCTTGGGTGGTTACCACTACTGCGCCCAGCAATGGGTACAATTTGGTTGCCTCGCCACCCACGGAGACTTGCAGTACACAGCTGTCCGTGGACTTGGCCCCGGGTACCCATGCTTCATTCAACACAGCCTCCAGACACTCCAGATGGGCGCGACTCATCAGGCCCAAGCGGTGTTGCATCTGCGCCTCCCCAAGCAAGGCGTCACGCTGCGCTTGCATTAGCAACGAACCACGTGTGCGTGAGCCCTCGGGTTTCTCCAGCCAGTAATCACTCTGAAACACGCGTTCAAGCGGGCTTTGCGCCCACTTGCGCGCCACCGCAACCTGGTCCTGCCATTGGCGTTCAAGGCGCAAAAATTCCTGGTAGCCCGCGCTGGCGCTGCCCACATCCGTGGCGTCCAGCAAACCCATCAGTTTTTTTTCGTAACGCTTGAGCTGTGCTTGCTGGGTTTTGAACGCGAGGTCCGGCGTCAGGCGCCCAAGTACAATTTCGTCACTGCGGCGCTTGTAATCCCACTCCAACAAGGCATCCAGGGTACGGCCCAACCGAGTGAACGCCACCACACGCTGGCGCCCTTTTTGGATAAACCTGAGAAAGCGTTGGATACCGGCGATAGCCGGCTGTCCCGCGTCCTGAATGCCCATCACCCCATGATTGATCGATAAGGCACACGCCAGCTCATTATCCCATTGCCCGTCCAGCAATTCGCGCGCACTGTTTTGCAACGCGTCCCCATGTTGCCGGACGAATGTCATGGGCGTTGCGCCGATGGTGTTACACGCCTCATGCCTACGACGCAGCGGCAGGCATTGCCATAAAGCACTGCTCAAGGGGCCGTTGACCAGTAGCGGCAAATCACACTGCAGCTGGTTAAAAGAGTCGAACTCATAGAATTCGCGGAACAGACCGGGCAGATAAATAACCTGGGGCGTCCCCCCGACGACGCCATCACGATAAATATGCAGAGCCCCCGGGATGGGCACCATGGCCCGATTAGTCCCGGGCCACATGATGTGGCTCACCTGAATCGCAGCCCATTCCCCGCCGGCCTTCTGACGCAAGCCGGCGTCAGGTATTTGCAGCAGTTTGCTTAGCATGTCATAGCCACTGTCCGTCAGTTGAGACGTGCGATGGGCCAAAAACGCATTTTCGGCGAACAACGATGTGCGCAATTGCACCCAGCGCTCTCGACGTGTCAGCCAGGAACCGTGGGCCAACTGCTGCCAATACTCGGCTACCGCGCGCTCGAACCGAGCGAGCAGCGCCAAGTCCTTGACCCGAACCAATGCTTCCCTGGCGGTAAACGTTAGACGTTTGGTCGGATCATCCTTGAGGCTCAATGAGGTGAACTGGTTGATATTGAGCGGTACATTGGGCTGGATCAGCAACGCCAGGGCCCGCTCGGTCAAGCTGTTGACCTTGCGCGCGGGAGCCGGCGGCAGAGGTTCGGTGAACAGTAAGGTGTCAGGGTCGAGGCCGAAGGCTTCGCGCAATGCGCCACGAATGACCCCCAGTATCCTCGGTGCGCGTCCAATCAGGCCGCTGAGGGCTTTGGCCGATTCGCGTCCCCTGACCTGAGCCTGGTGGATCTGGTTGATTTCATGGCTGGGGTGCGCGACCGCATTGAGCCGACGGGTCAGCAACACGCGAATGGCCTCGTCACGCTCCAGGGAAGAGGTGTGTGGGTCATCGAAATCAAGCTTGTCGGCCCAGGCCGTGGTGTCGGTGCTCATAGCGACTATTCCGTTCAGAAAAGCCGAGACTAGGCACCGCTGCCGCCCAGGGTGCGTTACATACTTGAGCGGCCAATTCACAAGCCACGGGCAAAAAAAAGCCCGCAGTGTGCGCGGGCGAAACCAACGAAGAGCATTTGGGGGTGTGAAGCGAGGTGACGACTCAGCTACCGCGATAAGTGGAGTAGCTGTAAGGCGAAATCAGCAAAGGCACATGGTAATGATCCTGTTCGGCACTGATGCCAAAGCGCAGTACCACCACGTCCAGAAAAGCCGGCTCGGGCAATTGCACGCCACGGGCACGGTAGTAATCACCGGCGCTGAACTGCAGTTGGTACACGCCGCTGCGGTAGTCGTCGCCTTGCAGCAGCGGCGCGTCGCAACGGCCATCGCTGTTGGTGGTGGCGGTGGCAACCAGCTCCAGCTGCGCGCCTTCGACGCGGTACAGCTCAACCTTGATGGCGCTGCCGGGGCAGCCGTGCGCGGCGTCCAAAACGTGTGTGGTCAAACGTCCCATGGCTTTTATGCGCCTCCCGAAGTCAGTAATAGGAAAACCCGCACTCTTTCAGGGCAGTGAAAAAGCCGGCGATGGCTGATTAAGACATTTTCAACGAAAATTGTACACAATAAATTTCACAGCGCTTCAACCCCCCGTAGGAGCGAGCTTGCTCGCGAAAAACGCCAACGATAACGCGGGCTCTCAGGATGAAAAGTGGCGCCCTCAGGTTTTTCGCGAGCAAGCTCGCTCCTACAGTGGGCTTTTTGATTTTAACCTGACCACTTAGGCAAGTTTCTTGCAGAGACCCGTAGAGCGCCCGTTCAGAAAAAATGCAGAAATGCAGGCTTACAAAGTTCGCGATAAGTTGTATACAATCACTCATCGCTGTGACGCCACTCAGTCATTCCACTGCCCGGCCGCCACACATTTGCTACCACGAACAAGAAGGAAGACTGCAGTGAGCGCTGACTACCCACGCGACCTGATCGGTTACGGCAGTAACCCTCCTCACCCCCACTGGCCGGGCAAGGCACGCATTGCGCTGTCGTTCGTACTCAACTACGAAGAAGGCGGCGAGCGCAACATTCTGCACGGTGACAAAGAGTCAGAAGCCTTCCTCTCGGAAATGGTCTCGGCCCAGCCGCTGCAAGGCGAGCGCAACATGAGCATGGAGTCGCTGTACGAGTACGGCAGCCGTGCCGGCGTGTGGCGCATCCTCAAGCTGTTCAAAGAATTCGACATCCCGCTGACCATCTTCGCCGTGGCCATGGCCGCCCAGCGCCATCCGGATGTGATCCGCGCCATGGTCGCCGCCGGCCACGAGATCTGCAGCCACGGCTACCGCTGGATCGACTACCAGTACATGGACGAGGCCCAGGAGCGCGAGCACATGCTCGAAGCCATCCGCATCCTCACCGAACTCACCGGCGAACGCCCGCTGGGCTGGTACACCGGCCGCACCGGCCCCAACACCCGTCGCCTGGTGATGGAGGAAGGCGGTTTCCTGTATGACTGCGACACCTACGACGACGACCTGCCCTACTGGGAACCCAACACCCCCCACGGCAAGCCGCATTTGGTGATCCCCTACACCCTGGACACCAACGACATGCGCTTCACCCAGGTGCAGGGCTTCAACAAGGGCGATGACTTTTTCGAGTACCTCAAGGACGCCTTCGACGTGCTGTATGCCGAAGGCGCCGAGGCGCCGAAGATGCTCTCCATCGGCCTGCATTGCCGCCTGATCGGCCGCCCGGCACGCCTGGCCTCGCTCAAGCGCTTCATTGAATACGTCAAAGGCCATGACCAGGTGTGGTTCACCCGCCGCGTGGACATCGCCCGTCACTGGCACCAAACCCACCCTTTCCCGGGAGCGGCGAAATGACTGCGTTCCAAACCCTTAAACCTTCGACCTTGAGCCGCGACGCCTTCGTCCAGGCCTTTGCCGACATCTACGAACACTCGCCATGGGTGGCCGAAAAGGCCTTCGACCTGGGCCAGGACGCGTCGATCGACCAGATCGAAACCCTGCACCAGCGCATGAGCGATATCCTGTTGAGCGCTGATCACGCCTCGCAACTGGCGCTGATCAATGCTCACCCGGACCTGGCCGGCAAAGCTGCCGTCCAGGGCCAACTGACCCAAGCCAGCACCGATGAACAAGCGGGCGCGGGTATTCACCAATGCACGGCCGAAGAGTTTTCTCGCTTCACCGAGCTGAATGAGGCCTACAAAGCCAAGTTCAAGTTTCCCTTCATCATGGCGGTAAAAGGCAGCAACCGGCACCAGATCCTCGCCGCGTTCGAAACGCGCATCCACAACTCTGCGGACGCTGAGTTCAAGTGCGCGCTGGACGAGATCAACAAGATCGCGTTGTTCCGTTTACTGAACCTCTAGCAGTCCATCCCCAGCCACTCTATCTAAGGCAGACAAGAAGAATGAAAGCTTACGCCGTACCTTTCGAGAAGTTCGTCAACCTGGCCGACGCCCGCCTGGGCACCAAGATCATCTCGGTGACCGATGACTGGTTCGCTGACGCCAACCGCCTGTTCCAGCCGACCCCGGCCGTGTGGAAGGAGGGCGTTTTCGATGACAACGGCAAGTGGATGGACGGCTGGGAGTCACGCCGCAAGCGCTTCGAAGGCTACGACAGCGCGGTGATCCGCCTGGGCGTGCCGGGTTCGATCAAAGGCGTGGACATCGACACTTCATTCTTCACCGGCAACTTCCCGCCGTCGGCCTCCCTGGAAGCCTGCTTCCTGGCCTCGGGCGAGCCGGATGCCAACACCCAGTGGGTGGAAGTGCTGTCGGCCGTCGAGCTGCAAGGCAACAGCCACCACTACCACGAGATCAACAACGACCAAGCGTTCAGCCACCTGCGCTTCAACATCTACCCGGATGGCGGCGTAGCGCGTCTGCGGGTGTACGGTGTGCCGTTCCGCGACTGGTCTTCGGTGGGCGACAACGAACAGGTCGACCTGGCTGCCGCGCTCAATGGCGGCCGTGCCCTGGCCTGTTCCGACGAACACTTCGGCCGCATGAGCAACATCCTCAACCCGGGCCGTGGCATCAACATGGGCGATGGCTGGGAAACCGCACGTCGTCGCACGCCTGGCAATGACTGGGTGATCGTCGCCCTGGGCCACCCGGGCGAGATCGAGAAAATCGTGGTCGACACCCTGCACTTCAAGGGCAACTACCCGGACACCTGCTCGATCCAGGGCGCCTTTGTGAAAGGCGGCACCGACAGCCAGATCGAAACCCAATCGCTGTTCTGGCGCGAACTGCTGCCGGCACAGAAGCTGGAAATGCACGCCGAACACACCTTCGCCGAGCAGATCAAGGCGCTGGGGCCGATTACCCACATCCGCTTGAACGTGTTCCCGGATGGTGGTGTGAGTCGCCTGCGCGTGCTGGGCAAAGTGTCGAAATAAGCGGTGATGCCATCGCAGGCAAGCCAGCTCCCACAGGGGAATGCATTCCAAATGTGGGAGCGGGCTTGCCCGCGATAGCAATAGACCAAACAACACAGTATTCGGATAAGAAGACAGCCATGCGCACACTGATGATCGAACCTTTGACCAAAGAAGCCTTCGCCCCCTTCGGAGACGTTATCGAAACCGACGGCAGCGACCACTTCATGATCAACAACGGGTCGACCATGCGTTTTCACAAACTGGCCACGGTCGAAACCGCGAAGCCGGAAGACCAGGCCATCATCAGCATCTTCCGCGCCGACGCGCAGGACATGCCGCTGACTGTGTGCATGCTGGAGAGACACCCGCTGGGCAGCCAGGCTTTCATCCCGCTGCTCGGCAACCCCTTTCTGATCGTGGTCGCGCCACTTGGCGATGAACCTGTATCGGGCTTGGTCCGCGCCTTCGTCACCAACGGCAGGCAGGGCATTAATTACCATCGCGGCGTCTGGCACCACCCGGTGCTGACGATCGAAAAGCGGGATGACTTCCTGGTGGTTGATCGCAGTGGCACAGGCAATAACTGCGATGAGCATTTTTTCAAAGAGGATGAGCGGTTGATCCTCGCCCCCCACCAATAAGAGAAGGTCTGATCACCCGACAACAAGGGTGACAGGCGAGAGGTAAAGACTGTGGAAGCACATCTGTTGGAATGGCTGAACCTGAGCGTGCGCTGGGTTCACATGATCACTGGCGTCGCCTGGATCGGCGCTTCTTTCTACTTCGTCTGGCTGGAAAACAACCTTAATCGCGTCAACCCCAAGAACGGCCTGGCCGGCGACTTGTGGGCGATCCACGGTGGCGGTATCTACCACCTGGAAAAATACAAACTGGCCCCACCGACCATGCCGGACAACCTGCACTGGTTCAAATGGGAAGCCTATTTCACCTGGATGTCGGGCGTCGCGCTGCTGTGCGTGGTGTTCTACCTCAACCCGACGCTGTACCTGCTCGCCCCCGGCAGCAGCCTCAGCGGCACCGAAGGCGTATTGCTGGGCATCGGCTCACTGTTCGCCGGCTGGTTCATCTACTCCTTCCTCTGCGACTCGGCCCTGGGCAAACGCCCTGCCCTGCTCGGCTTGATCCTGTTCGTACTGTTGATTGCGGCGGCCTACGGCTTCAGCAAAGTGTTCAGCGGCCGCGGTGCGTACCTGCACGTGGGTGCGGTGATCGGCACGATCATGGTCGGTAACGTGTTCCGCATCATCATGCCGGCCCAACGCGCGCTGGTGGCGGCTATCGCCGAGAACCGCACCCCCGACCCGGCGCTGCCGGCCAAGGGCCTGCTGCGTTCACGCCACAACAACTACTTCACCTTGCCGGTGCTGTTCATCATGATCAGCAACCACTTCCCGAGCACCTATGGCAGCCAATACAACTGGCTGATCCTGGCCGGGATCGCGGTGGCGGCGGTGTTGGTGCGCCACTACTTCAACACCCGGCATGACAGCCAGAAGTATGCGTGGACCTTGCCCGTGGGCGCCTTGGCGATGATCAGCCTGGCCTACGTGACCGGGCCCAAGCCCGCTGAGCCGATTGCCAAGGCACCGGCTGCCATCGAGTACCAACCCCTGCCGGAAACTGCATTGGGCGGTGGCTTGAAACCGGCCGCGCCTGCCGCACCCGCCGCTGAACCGGCACCGGCCCAGGCCACCACGGACTTCGGCCAGGTGCACCACGTGATCGAGCAACGCTGCACCGTGTGCCACTCGGCCAAGCCCACCAGCCCGCTGTTCAGCACCGCTCCGGCTGGGGTGATGTTCGACACACCGGCACAGATCCAGCAGCAGGCCGCGCGGATTCAAGCGCAGGCCGTGGCCAGCCAGATCATGCCGCTGGGCAACATTACCCAGATGACCCAGCAGGAGCGGGATTTGATTGGTTCCTGGATCAACCAGGGGGCGCGCACCAACTGACAGTCTGACGCAGATCCAAATGTGGGAGCGGGCTTGCTCGCGAATGCGGTGTGTCATTCAACCCTTAAGGTGACTGAACCGGCGCTTTCGCGAGCAAGCCCGCTCCCACAGGGGATATGCGGTGATTTGAAATCGCGCTCCAAATGGCAATTGAATGCCAAACAACACAAAAATAAAAAGATTCGAGGTGTTGCATGTCCCAGTTAGAAACGCAGACTCCTGCCGCGCCCGCCATGGTGCGGCTGCCCCTCTTGCAATTGATTCTGGTAGGCCTGCAACACGTCTTGCTGATGTACGGCGGTGCCGTCGCCGTGCCACTGATCATTGGCCAGGCCGCCGGCCTGAGCCGTGAAGAAATCGCCTTTCTGATCAACGCCGACCTACTCGTAGCCGGTATTGCCACCATGGTGCAGTCGTTCGGCATCGGCCCGATGGGCATCCGCATGCCGGTGATGATGGGCGCCAGTTTTGCCGCCGTGGGCAGCATGGTCGCCATGGCCGGCATGCCCGGCATCGGTTTGCAGGGCATCTTCGGCGCGACCATCGCCGCCGGGTTCTTCGGCATGCTGATCGCGCCGTTCATGTCCAAGGTGGTGCGCTTTTTCCCACCGCTGGTGACCGGTACCGTGATCACCGCCATCGGCCTTTCGCTGTTTCCGGTCGCCGTGAACTGGGCCGGCGGGGGCAGCGCCGCCGCCACGTTTGGCTCGCCGGTCTACTTGGCGATCGCCGCCCTGGTACTGGCCACTATCTTGCTGATCAACCGCTTCATGCGCGGCTTCTGGGTGAACATCTCGGTGCTGATCGGCATGGGCCTGGGTTACGCGCTGTGTGGCGTGATCGGCATGGTCGACCTCAGTGGCCTGGCCCAGGCGCCGTGGGTGCAGGTGGTGACGCCGTTGCACTTTGGCATGCCCAAGTTCGAGTTGGCGCCGATCCTGTCGATGTGCCTGGTGGTGGTGATCATTTTTGTCGAGTCCACTGGCATGTTCCTGGCCCTGGGCAAGATCACCGGCCAGGAGGTCACGCCGAAGATGCTGCGGCGCGGCCTGCTGTGCGATGCCGGCGCGTCGTTCTTTGCCGGCTTCTTCAACACCTTTACCCACTCCTCCTTCGCGCAGAATATCGGCCTGGTGCAGATGACCGGCGTGCGCTGCCGCTCCGTCACGCTCATGGCTGGTGCATTCTTGATCGTGCTGAGCCTGTTGCCCAAGGCGGCCTATCTGGTGGCGTCGATTCCGCCCGCAGTGCTCGGCGGCGCGGCGATTGCGATGTTCGGGATGGTGGCGGCAACCGGGATCAAGATCCTGCAGGAAGCCGACATCGCTGATCGGCGTAACCGGTTGCTGGTGGCGGTGAGCATCGGCAGGGGCCTGATCCCCGTGGTGCGCCCGGAGTTCTTCGCACAGCTGCCGTTGTGGATGAGCCCGATTACCCACAGCGGCATCGCCATGGCGACCCTCAGCGCGTTGTCGCTGAACATTCTGTTCAACATCCTCGGTGGCGCTGAGCGCCCCGAAGTCGCCCATACGCATTGATTCCTTTGTTAGTACAGAAATAACAACAAACAGGGAACGCCCACATGCACAGCCGGGACGTGGGGCCGGCCACACGCCGCGCCCCATTCTTGCCCCTCGCGCTCTGTTACAGCGCACTTGAGCCCAGGCCTGGGAGCCAGTATTCTCCGCGCCCGCTCGAATCGACTCAAAAAAAAACAGCGAATGTAAAAGCTGACCTCAAGGCCAACTTATCCCGGCCTGATGTTTGCTGCCAAAGTGCGCAAAAGTCCCCTTTATTCGACTGCATCCGTTGCAGCCGACGGGGATTTTTTGGCTTTTTGAACACCTTGGCGCAGCTCTTGCTAAAAGCATCAAAGCTGACCGAACAGACGATTTTTGCAGCGAACCAAAAGGCGCCACACCAGAGCGCCTGCGTAGAAGAAAAACCATAAAACTTTAACTCGGGAGCAACCGAATGAAACCTATGTTCAAAGGCCTGATGCTGGCAGGATCGCTGTTGGCCGGTGGCCAAGCCGTGGCCGGTGACTTGTTGCAGTGGCAAAACAACAGCCTGACTTACCTGTGGGGCAAGAGCTTTACCGTCAACCCGCAGATCCAGCAAACCGTCACCTTCGAACATGCCGACGCGTGGAAGTATGGCGACAACTTCTTCTTCCTCGACCGCATCTTTTACAACGGCAAGGAAGACGGCAACGTCGGGCCCAACACTTACTACGGCGAGTTCAGCCCGCGCTTGTCATTCGGCAAGATTCTCAACAAGGACCTGTCATTCGGCCCGATCAAGGATGTGTTGCTGGCCTTCACCTATGAGTTCGGCGAAGGCGATAACGAGTCCTACTTGCTGGGCCCGGCATTCGATTTGAACATCCCCGGTTTCGACTACTTCCAGCTGAACTTCTACCAGCGCCAGACCGAAGGCAATCGCCCGGGTGACGGCGTGTGGCAGATCACCCCGGTGTGGTCGTACACCATTCCCGTGGGTAACTCCGACGTGTTGATCGACGGTTTCATGGACTGGGTGGTGGATAACGACAAGAACGCCCGTGGCACTTACCACGCCAACCTGCACTTCAACCCACAGGTCAAATACGACTTGGGCAAGGCGCTGCATTGGGGCGATAAGCAGTTGTATGTGGGTTTTGAGTACGACTACTGGAAGAACAAATACGGGATTGAAGACAGCGGCGCCTTCAAGACGACTCAGGACACAGCAAGCTTCCTGGTCAAGTACCACTTCTAAAGGTCGATCGCGGTTCCCTGTGGGAGCTGGCTTGCCTGCGATCGCGGTATGTCTGTACCAGCAGTGTTGGCTGGCATACCGCTATCGCAGGCAAGCCAGCTCCCACATTCAGTTCGGCGTCAGGCCCAGGAACCGGGTGATTTCTTCGCGCTTGGCCAGCGCATCCTTGCGCCCCAGCTCGATCAACTCGCTGCAATACCCCGCCTCGAACAACAGATAACTCAACACCCCCGCGCCGCTGGTCTTGGTCGCCCCAGGCCCGCGCAAAAACACACGCAGTGCCGCCGGCAACTCCTGGCGATGTCGTGCGGCGATTTCATCGATGGGCTGGCTGGGGGCAATCACCAGCACCTCCACTGGCGCCAGGCCCTGCACCGCCGCATCCACAGGCACGACGCGGCTGAACTGGTTCAAGCGCTCCAGCAGCTCGATATCGCTTTCCAGGCTGTCAATGAACGTGCTGTTGAGCATGTGCCCGCCAATTTGCGCCAGGGTCGGTTGCTGGCCGGTGTAGGTGCGTTGCACCGAAGGTTCATTGCCCCGAGGGTTGCCACTCACCCCCACCACCAACACGCGACTGGCGCCCAGGTGCAAGGCCGGGCTGATGGGGGCGGACTGGCGCACCGCGCCATCGCCGAAGTACTCCTGGCCAAGCTTGACCGGGGCAAACAGCAGCGGAATCGCCGAACTGGCCAGCAGGTGCTCCACAGTCAATTGGGTGGGCACGCCGATACGCCGATGGCGCAACCAGGCATCGATGGTGCCGCCGCCCTGATAGAAGGTCACCGCTTGCCCGGACTCATAGCCAAACGCGGTCACCGCCACCGCCTGCAAATGCTGGCGACGGATCGCCTCGTCGATGCCGTCCAGGTTCAAGCGCTCCTGCAACAGCTCGCGCAGCGGTGAGCTGTTGAGCAATGCCACTGGCACCTGGTTACCCAGGCCCAACAGGCTATGGATCAGGAAACGACTGGCCTGGCGCATCACCCCCGGCCAGTCGCTGCGCAGCACCTGATGACTACGAAAGCCCTGCCAGAAGGCCGTCAGACGTTGGATGGCCGCGGAAAAATCGCTGGCGCCACTGGCCAGGCTCACCGCATTGATCGCGCCAGCGGAGGTGCCGACGATCACCGGAAAAGGATTCGCTGCCCCCGCAGGCAGCAACTCGGCAATCGCCGCCAACACCCCCACCTGATACGCCGCGCGCGCCCCGCCGCCGGAAAGAATCAAACCTGTGACCGGTTCCGCTGGGCGCATTGCGTCACTCCATGTGAGAAGGGGTTGGGGTTATCGACGGCGCTTTTCGTACAACTTGGGCTCACCCGGTGGCCGGCTCTTGAAGCGGCGGTGCGTCCACAGGTATTGCTCGGGGCATTCGCGTACCGAGGCTTCGACCCACTGGTTGATGCGCAGGCAGTCGACCTCGTCGGTTTCACCCGGGAAGTCGGTCAGCGGCGCATGGATCACCAGGCGGTAACCGCTGCCGTCAGCCAGGCGCTCCTGGGTAAACGGCACCACCAGCGCCTTGCCCAGGCGAGCGAACTTGCTGGTGGCGGTGACGGTGGCGGCCTGGATGCCGAACAGCGGCACGAAGATACTTTGCTTGGCGCCGTAGTCCTGGTCTGGCGCGTACCAGATGGCCCGGCCGGCGCGCAGCAGCTTGAGCATGCCGCGCACGTCCTCACGCTCCACGGCCAGGGAATCGAGGTTGTGGCGTTCGCGGCCACGGCGCTGGATAAAGTCGAACAACGGGTTGCCGTGTTCGCGGTACATGCCGTCAATGGTGTGCTTTTGCCCCAGCAGCGCCGCGCCTATTTCCAGGGTGGTGAAGTGCAGCGCCATGAGGATCACGCCCTTGCCGTCCAACTGCGCCTGGGTGAGGTGTTCCAGCCCTTCGACATGGGCCAGGCGCGCCAGGCGCGGCTTGGGCCACCACCAGCTCATGGCCATTTCAAAGAAGGCGATGCCGGTGGAAGCGAAGTTTTCCTTGAGCAGGCGTTTGCGTTCCTTGGCGGATTTTTCCGGGAAGCACAGCTCCAGGTTGCGCGCCGCAATACGGCGACGATCACCGGCCACGCGGTACATGCCCGCGCCCAGCAGGCGACCAATGGTCAGCAGGGCCCGATACGGCAATTGAGTGACCAGCCACAGCAGGCCGAGCCCCAGCCATAGCAGCCAAAAACGCGGGTGAAGAAATACAGCTCGAAAACGCGGGCGATCCATTACAGATTCCGGTAAAGACAAGGGCCGCGCATTCTACAACGGTTCGACTCGGCTTGCGGCGGGTGAGTGTTCTCGTTATAAGTCTCGACACTTTTCGTGACAAGCCGCTTTCGCCGACCATGAGCCAAACCGAACCGCTAGACCAAGATCCCGTGTTCCAGCTAAAAGGCAGCATGCTCGCCATTACCGTGCTGGAACTGGCCCGCAATGACCTCGACGCCCTGGACCGCCAACTGGCCGCCAAGGTCGCCCTGGCGCCGAACTTCTTCAACAACGCCCCGCTGGTGCTGGCCCTGGACAAGCTGCCGGCCGGCCAGGGCGTGATTGATTTGCCCGGGCTGATGCGCGTATGCCGCTCCCATGGCCTGCGTACACTGGCCATCCGTGCCAGCCGCATCGAAGACATTGCCGCCGCCATCGCCATTGAACTGCCAGTACTGCCACCGTCCGGCGCCCGCGAGCGTGCGCTGGAACCATCGGTCGGCGAAGAAAAGAAAAAACCGGAAAAACCGCCCGAGCCTACGATCAGGCCAACCAAGATCATCACCTCGCCTGTGCGCGGCGGGCAGCAGATTTACGCCCAGGGCGGCGACCTTGTGGTGGTTTCATCGGTCAGCCCGGGGGCGGAACTTCTTGCCGATGGCAACATCCATGTATACGGCCCGATGCGCGGACGCGCCCTGGCCGGCATCAAGGGTGATACCAAGGCGCGTATTTTTTGCCAGCAGTTGACCGCTGAGCTGGTTTCCATCGCGGGTCAGTACAAGGTTTCCGAAGATTTGCGCCGCGATCCACTGTGGGGCGCTTCGGTACAGGTCAACCTGTCGGGCGATGTGTTGAACATCATCCGTCTTTAACGGATACTGCCGCATTTTCCAAGCATCTCTAGACTCTGATAGCAAAGCGAAACCGGCAAGACTTGTGTAGGACTTTTTGGAAGTTGGTGTTTTCCCATGGAAACCCCGGCTTTTTCCTGCAAAGGCTGTCCGCCTGCGGCGAGCTCCAAGAGATGTTTTTCAGGGACCGAAAGTCCTTTTTCCTTAGGGGTGAAACACCTTGGCCAAGATTCTCGTGGTTACATCCGGCAAGGGTGGTGTGGGTAAGACCACCACCAGCGCCGCTATCGGTACCGGCCTCGCTCTGCGCGGCCACAAGACAGTCATCGTCGACTTCGACGTCGGCCTGCGTAACCTTGACCTGATCATGGGCTGCGAGCGCCGCGTGGTGTATGACTTCGTCAACGTGGTGAACGGCGAAGCCAACCTGCAACAGGCCCTGATCAAGGACAAGCGCCTTGAGAACCTGTACGTGCTGGCCGCCAGCCAGACCCGTGACAAAGACGCGCTGACCAAAGAAGGCGTGGGCAAAGTCCTCGCCGAGCTCAAGGAAACCTTCGAATACGTAGTATGCGATTCGCCGGCCGGTATCGAAACCGGTGCTCACCTGGCGATGTACTTCGCCGACGAAGCCATCGTGGTGACCAACCCGGAAGTGTCCTCGGTACGTGACTCGGATCGCATGCTGGGCCTGTTGGCCAGCAAGTCCAAGCGCGCCGAAGAAGGCCAGGACCCGATCAAGGAACACCTGCTGCTCACTCGCTACAACCCGGAGCGCGTCAACAACGGCGAAATGCTCGGTGTTGAAGACGTGAAGGAAATTCTCGCCGTGACCCTGCTGGGCGTGATCCCGGAATCCCAGGCGGTGCTCAAGGCATCCAACCAGGGCGTACCGGTGATTCTCGACGACCAGAGCGACGCCGGCCAGGCGTACAGCGATGCCGTGGATCGCTTGCTGGGCAAGACCGTGGAACACCGCTTCCTCGATGTCAAGAAGAAGGGATTCTTCGAGCGTATCTTTGGAGGCAACTAAACAATGAAATTTCTCGACTTCTTTCGCGCCAACAAAAAACCCAGTACCGCATCGGTCGCGAAAGAGCGTCTACAGATCATCGTGGCGCACGAACGCGGCCAACGCAGCACCCCGGACTACCTGCCAGCCTTGCAGAAGGAACTGGTCGAGGTGATCCGCAAGTACGTCAATATCGGCAACGATGACGTGCATGTCGCTCTGGAAAATGACGGCAGCTGCTCGATTCTGGAACTCAATATCACCCTGCCCGATCGTTGATCGAACGGGCGGTCGCCACGGCGGCTCTGCTACCTGGCCCCTGTACTGCTGTAGGAGCGAGCTTGCTCGCGAAAAACCTGAGAACACCGCGTTTAACCTCAATGAACGCAGTGCCGATAAGTTCTTCGCGGGCAAGCTCGCTCCTACAGGGTGAGGGGGCGGTCAGTGGAGCCGCCGTTGGCGTTTGTTACGAGGCTGTTTAATGCCGCTGTCCAATATCCATATCCTGCATCAGGACGACGCTGTCCTGGTGGTGAACAAGCCCACCCTGCTGCTCTCGGTGCCTGGCCGCGCCGACGACAACAAGGACTGCCTGATCACCCGCCTGCAGGAAAACGGCTACCCCGAAGCCCGCATCGTCCATCGCCTGGACTGGGAAACTTCGGGGATCATCCTGCTGGCCCGGGACGCGGATACCCACCGCGAACTGTCCCGCCAGTTTCACGACCGCGAAACAGAAAAGGCCTACACCGCCCTGGCCTGGGGCCAACCGGCACTGGACAGCGGCAGCATCGACCTGCCCCTGCGCTACGACCCGCCGACCAAGCCTCGCCATGTGGTCGACCATGAGTTCGGCAAACATGCGCTGACCTTCTGGAAAGTGCTGGAGCGTTGCGGCGACTGGTGCCGCGTGGAGCTGACCCCCATCACCGGGCGCTCGCACCAGTTGCGCGTGCATATGCTCTCCATCGGCCACCCGCTGCTCGGGGATGGTTTGTATGCCCATGAACAAGCCCTGGCCGCCTGGCCACGCCTGTGCCTGCATGCAAGCATGCTCAGCTTCACCCATCCGCAAAGCGGCGAGCGCCTGCGCTTCGAGTGCCCTGCACCGTTTTAAATTTGGCAACACGATCAAAATGTGGGAGCGGGCTTGCTCGCGAAGGCGACGGTTCAGTTAACACAACTGTGACTGAGACACCGCCTTCGCGAGCAAGCCCGCTCCCACATTTAGTTCGGTGTCAGTTCTAGACACCGAGTCAAACCAATACGGTAAACTCCGCGCATTGCTGTCTGGAGCTATTTATGCGCGAAGCGTTGAATCAAGGCCTGATCGACTTCCTCAAGGCCTCCCCTACTCCTTTTCATGCCACTGCTGCCCTGGCCCAGCGCCTGGAAGCGGCCGGTTACCAGCGTCTCGACGAGCGCGACACCTGGGCCACCGAGGCCAACGGTCGCTACTACGTGACCCGCAACGACTCCTCGATCATCGCCTTCAAGCTCGGCCGCCAATCGCCGCTGCAAGACGGTATCCGCATGGTCGGCGCCCACACCGACAGCCCATGCCTTCGGGTCAAGCCCCAGCCGGAGCTGCAACGCCAGGGCTTCTGGCAACTGGGCGTGGAAGTCTACGGCGGCGCACTGTTGGCGCCCTGGTTCGACCGCGACCTGTCCCTGGCTGGCCGTGTCACCTTCCGCCGCGATGGCAAGGTCGAGAGCCAACTGATCGACTTCAAGCTGCCGATCGCCATCATTCCCAACCTGGCCATTCACCTCAACCGTGAAGCCAACCAAGGCTGGGCGATCAATGCCCAGACCGAGCTGCCGCCGATCCTCGCGCAGTTTGCCGGTGACGAGCGCGTGGACTTTCGCGCCGTGCTCACCGAACAGTTGGCCCGCGAGCACGGGTTGAATGCCGATGTGGTGCTCGACTACGAGCTGAGTTTCTACGACACCCAAAGTGCCGCCGTGATCGGCCTCAATGGCGACTTCATCGCCGGCGCGCGCCTGGACAACCTGCTGTCGTGCTACGCCGGTTTGCAGGCCTTGCTCACCAGCGACACCGATGAAACCTGCGTACTGGTGTGCAACGACCACGAAGAAGTCGGCTCCTGCTCGGCCTGCGGTGCCGATGGCCCGATGCTGGAACAGACCCTGCGTCGCCTATTGCCCGAAGGTGAAGAATTCGTACGCACCATTCAAAAATCCCTGCTGGTGTCGGCAGACAACGCCCACGGCGTGCACCCCAACTACGCCGAGAAACACGACGCCAACCACGGCCCGAAACTCAACGCCGGCCCGGTGATCAAGGTCAACAGCAACCAGCGCTACGCCACTAACAGCGAAACCGCCGGGTTCTTCCGCCACCTGTGCATGGCCCAGGAAGTGCCGGTGCAAAGCTTCGTGGTGCGCAGCGACATGGGCTGTGGCTCGACCATCGGCCCCATTACCGCCAGCCACCTGGGCGTGCGCACGGTGGACATCGGGTTGCCGACCTTTGCCATGCACTCGATCCGCGAGCTGTGCGGCAGCCATGACCTGGCGCATCTGGTCAAGGTGCTGGGGGCGTTTTACGCCAGCCGCGATTTGCCCTGATAGCGCACTGTGGGAGCGGGCTTGCTCGCGAATGCGGTACATCAGCCAACAGATTCAGTGACTGGCACACCGCATTCGCGAGCAAGCCCGCTCCCACATTTAACGCTGAGTACACCTGACCTGAATCATCTGCAACTTTTATAATCCGGCCTAGACTTGTCAGAACTTCCAGTCCGACAAGGCCGCCCCCGCCATGATCTCCATGTCCTCCTTCCACGCCATGCTGATCCCCATCCTGATCGGCATGATCATGCTCGCGGTCGGCTTCAACTTTCGTGACAAGCCCCTGGGCGTGTTCGGCATGTGGATTGGCATGCTATTGATCCTCGGCACCGTGCTCTACAAGATCCTCGCCAAACTGGCGCAGTGACAAATGCGCTCGCATTGGGCATAGCGGCCTCGTACACTCGGTCAATTCGTCGTTTTCAAGGTTGACCGCCTCGTGTTCTCCCGTCTGTTTGCCCTGCCCTGCTACCTGCTGATCGCCCTGCTCACGCTGCTGCCGCTAACGTCCGCCCAAGCCGTAGGCTTGCCGGGGATGCTGGGCGGTTCCAGCAAGACCCAACCCCAGGCCGAAGTGCCCCTGGGGCAGTCGCTGGACGAAGTGATCAAGACCCTGGAAAACGACCAGCAACGCACCCAGTTGCTCAGCGACCTGAAAAAGCTGCGCGCCGCCACGCAAAAGGCCCAGCCCGCCGCCGAACTCGGAGTACTCGGGTTGATCGGCAGTACGCTGTCGGGCTTTGAGCAGCAGTTTTCCGGCGCCGACAGCCCGCTGGGGCGCTGGTCCAATGAAGTCGACCTGGCCAAGGATGAACTCGCCGCGCTGATGTTGCCGGCCAGCGAATGGCTGCCGATCATCTTCGGCTTTGCTGTGATCCTGGCCGTTTGGAGCCTGCTGGCCGCCGCGCTGATCTGGCTCAGCCACCGGGTGCGCGAGCGCTTCGGCCTGCCCGAAGAGCTGCCGCAGCACCCGCGCACCTGGGACATGCTGCGCTTCGCCCTGCGCAAGCTGGGCCCCTGGCTGATCGCCCTGGTGATCACGGTGTACCTGAGCTACGCCCTGCCTTCATCCCTGGGTAAATCGTTGGCCATGGTGCTGGCCTATGCCTTGGTGGTCGGCACCTGCTTCTCGGCCATCTGCGTGATTGCCTTCTCGCTGCTCGACGGCCCGCACCGCCACCGCGCCCTGTATATCCTGCGCCACCAGGCGTTCCGCCCGCTGTGGTGGATCGGCAGTTTTGCCGCCTTCGGTGAAGCCCTGAGCGACCCGCGCCTGGTTGCAGCCCTCGGCCAGCACCTGGCCCACACTGCCGCGACCGTGGCCAATGTAATGGCGGCGTTGTCCACCGGGGTGTTTATCCTGCGATTCCGCCGGCCGATTGCGCACCTGATCCGCAACCAGCCGCTGTCGCGCCGCCTCAATCGCCGTGCGCTCACCGATACCCTGTCGATCATCGGCACCTTCTGGTACCTGCCGGCGCTGTTGCTGGTGGGCATTTCGCTGTTCGCCACCTTCCTCTCCGCCGGCGACACCAGCACCGCCCTGCGCCAGTCGCTGCTGTGCACGGTGTTACTGGTGCTGTGCATGGTGATCAACGGCCTGGTGCGCCGCCATGCCCTCAAGCCGCAACGCGGGCACAAGCGCCACGCGCTGTATTCCGAGCGCCTCAAAGGCTTCGTCTACACCCTGGTGCACCTGGCGGTGTGGCTGGTATTCATCGAGCTGGGGTTGCGCGTGTGGGGCCTGTCGATGATTCGCTTTGCCGAAGGCGACGGCCATGAAATCGCCGTCAAGCTGGTGGGCCTTGGCGGGACCTTGCTGTTTGCCTGGCTGATCTGGATCCTCAGCGACACGGCGATTCACCACGCCCTGACACGTTCGCGCAAAGGCTTGGCCAACGCCCGTGCGCAGACCATGATGCCGTTGATCCGCAACGTGCTGTTCGTGACCATTTTCATCATCGCCGCCATCGTCGCCCTGGCGAACATGGGCATGAACGTCACGCCCCTGCTGGCCGGTGCGGGTGTGATCGGTATCGCCATCGGTTTTGGTGCGCAGTCGCTGGTGGCAGACTTGATCACCGGCCTGTTCATCATCATCGAAGACTCCCTGGCCATCGACGACTACGTGGATGTGGGCGGCCACCTCGGCACGGTGGAAGGCCTGACTATCCGTACCGTGCGCCTGCGCGATATCGACGGCATCGTGCACACCATCCCGTTCAGCGAAATCAAGAGCATCAAGAACTACTCCCGCGAGTTCGGCTACGCGATCTTTCGCGTGGCGATCCCCTACAATATGGAAATCGACGACGCGATCAAACTGATGCGCGACGTCGGCCATGCCATGCGCAACGACCCGCTGCAACGCCGCAATATCTGGTCTCCGCTGGAGATCCAGGGCGTGGAAAGTTTCGAGTCCGGCAGCGCGATCCTGCGCGCACGCTTCAAGACTGCGCCGATCAAGCAGTGGGAAGTGTCGCGGGCGTTCAACCTGTCGCTCAAGCGGCACCTGGATGAAGCCGGGCTTGACCTGGCAACGCCGCGCTTGAGCGTGCAGGTGCTGACCGCCGGTAGCGCGCAGGAGAAAGATCCACAACAATAAGCAAGGAGAGGTTGGTATGCATATGAACGGTCTGACACACCAATGGGTTTTGGGGTTGCTCGGCGCGGTCGCAAGCAGTGCCGTGATTGCCGCCAGCAGCGGCCAGGACAGTGCCCGGGAGGAAATTGCCGCCCAGGCGAAAATCCTCGAACCCAGCCTGTTGGAAACCCGCCGCGATATCCACGCCCACCCCGAACTGGGCAATACCGAAACCCGCACCGCCGAGCTGGTCGCCAAACAGTTGCGCGAACTCGGCCTTGAGGTGAAGACCGGGGTGGCCCGCACCGGCGTCGTCGCCATCTTGAAAGGCGCCCTGCCCGGCCCGACCGTGGCCCTGCGCGCCGACATGGATGCGCTGCCGGTCAAGGAAGTCGCCGACCTGCCCTTCGCCTCCAAAGCCAAGGGCACCTACCTGGGCAAGGAAGTCGACGTGATGCACGCCTGCGGCCACGACGCCCATACCGCCATCCTGCTGAGCACTGCGAAGATTCTTACGGGGATGCGCGAGCGCCTGCCCGGCACCGTGGTGTTTTATTTCCAACCGGCCGAAGAAGGCCCCAGCGACTTTATCCCCGACGGCAAGAACACTTGGGGCGCAAAGATGATGGTGCAGGAAGGCGTGATGAAAGCGCCCAAGCCTGACGCGGTGTTCGGCCTGCATGTGTGGGCCGGTGTGCCTGCCGGGCAAATCGCCTACCGCCCGGGCCCGACCCTGGCCAGCTCCGATGACCTGCGCATCAAAATCCTCGGCAAACAGACCCACGCCGGCCGCCCCTGGGACGGTATCGACCCGATCACCGTCGGCGCGCAAACCATTGTCGGCCTGCAGACCGTGGTCAGCCGCCGCACCGATATTTCGTCATTCCCTTCGGTGGTGAGCATCGGCACCATCAACGGTGGCACCCGCTACAACATCATCCCCGAGTCGGTGGACATGAGCGGCACCATTCGCTCCTACGACTACGGCATTCGCCAGAAGCTGCATGCAGACGTGCGTCAAACCGTAGAGAAAATCGCCGAAAGCGGTGGCGCCAAGGCCGAAGTGACGATCATCGAGAAGTACGACCCCACCATCAACAACCCGGCGCTGACCGAGAAAATGCTGCCGAGCCTGCGCTGGGCGGCTCAGGATGATGTGGTGCAAGGCCCGTTGGTGGGGGGCGCCGAAGACTTCTCGTTCTATGCCAAGGAGGCGCCGGGGTTGTTTGTCTTCCTGGGGGTGCCCCCAAGGGACCAGGACATGAGCAAGGCGGCGCCGAATCACAACCCTGGGTTCTTTGTGGATGAGTCGGCGTTGGTGGTGGGCGTGAGGACGCTGGCGTCGTTGGCGACGGACTACCTCTACACCCACACCCCCCTGTAATGCTTGATGTGGGAGCGGACTTCCCTGATGCCTGTCAGTTAAACGCAGATCCCGTGTGGGAGCGGGCTTGCTCGCGAATGCGGTGGGTCAGTCAGCGCATCCAGTGACTGGTATCGCGCTTTCGCGAGCAAGCCCGCTCCCACATTTGATCTTCGCGGCTTTAAGCATTGCGTTCGCTTGACTGATCGGCATTAGGGCAAGCCCCCTCCCACATTTTAACCCAGGTGAATCAGTTGGCGAGGGCCGCGCCATCCATTTTCTGGCGCAGGCTCAACGGGCGCATGTCGGTCCACACTTCCTCGATGTAGGCCAGGCATTCTTTCTTCATGCCGCTCTTGCCCACGGTGCGCCAGCCTTCTGGCACGGCCTTGTAGTCGGGCCAGATCGAATACTGTTCTTCATGGTTGACCACTACCTGAAAGAGGATGTCGTCGCGGTCAAATACTGAGGTCATTGCTGTTCTCCGTCGCTCAAAGGCTGGCTGCGCACCACGCGCAGCACTGATATCTATAGAAACGTACCAAGGGCCTGGAAAATTAGACGCTGGCCACGGCCGCTGCCAAGGCGCGCCCGAAAATCTCGGCCACCTGGTCGACTTCGCCAGCGGTGATCACCAGCGGCGGCAAAAAGCGCACCACACTGCCATGGCGCCCGCCCAGTTCCAGGATCAGCCCGCGCTTGAGGCATTCGCGCTGCACCAGCGGTGCCAACTGGCGATGCACCGGTGGGTGGCCCTGACTGTCAGGCGTGCCCGTCGGGTCTACCAGCTCCACCCCCAGCATCAGCCCACGCCCACGGATATCCCCCAGGTGCGGGAAGTCGCGCTGCAGGAGGCGCAGGTGTTCACCGAGGCGCTCGCCCATGGCCGCCGCATGGCCTGCCAGGTCGTGATCCTTGAGGTAGCGCATCACCGCCGAGCCCGCCGCCATCGCCATTTGATTGCCGCGGAAGGTCCCGGCATGGGCACCCGGCAGCCAGGTATCGAGCCAGTCGCGGTACACCACCACCGCCAGTGGCAGGCTGCCGCCAATGGCTTTGGACATGACCACCACATCCGGGATGATGCCAGCGTGTTCGAAGGCAAACATCTTGCCGGTACGCCCAAAGCCACTCTGGATTTCATCAACGATCAACGCCACCCCCGCTTGCGCGGTGATGCGGCGCAGGCCACGCAGCCAGTCGAGGTCCGCCGGGATCACACCGCCCTCACCCTGGACCACTTCGACAATCACCGCCGCCGGCAGCAACACGCCGGCTTCCGGATCGTTGAGCAGGTTTTCCAGATAATGCAGGTTGACCCGCACACCCTCAGCGCCACCCAGGCCGAACGGGCAACGGTAGTCATACGGGAAGGGCAGGAATTGCACGCCATTGCCGAGCAAGGCGCCCAAGGGCTTCTTCGGCCCCAGGCTGCCCATCAGACTCAGCGCGCCCTGGCTCATGCCGTGATAGCCGCCCTGGAACGACAGCACAGTGCTGCGCCCGGTGGCGGTGCGCACCAGCTTCAACGCGGCTTCCACCGCATCGGTGCCGGTGGGGCCGCAGAACTGGATTTTGGCTTCCCGCGCCAGCTCCGAAGGCAGCAAACCGAACAGGTCCTGCACGAATTGATCCTTGACCGGCGTAGTCAGGTCCAGGGTGTGCAGGGGCAGTTCGTCGCTCAGCACTTGCTGGATCGCCTGGATCACCACCGGGTGGTTATGCCCCAGCGCCAGGGTGCCGGCACCGGCCAGGCAATCGATGAACCGGCGCCCCTCAACGTCTTCCAAATAAATGCCCTTGGCGCGCTTGAGCGCCAGGGGAATGCGCCGTGGGTAACTGCGGGCGTTGGATTCCTGCTGGCGCTGACGGGCCAGCAGCGGGCTTTCGTCAAACTGATAGAGCGTTTCCGCGGCCTGCACCGGGGCGTCTTCGATACGGCTGGTAGCGACTGACATCTCTGGATCCCTCAATACGCTGATGATCGTGACCAAACTGCCGATCCGTTGGCGTCTGGCCCAAGGGCATGCGCACGGATTTCCTGTTGTGGAGACGCTTCAGATGCATGGGGATTTAGGAGGTTGGTCGGATATTTACCGACTGTGCAGTTCGCCGCAGCCACCGGTAACCACGATGCGAAGCGAGCCGCTCTTGATCTGCTTTTGATCTTAGGCGCCCCGTCAAACCACGCTGGCCGGAATTCGACAGTGATTTGGGGGGTAAACCGGCAGGGATGCCGGTTTAGCCGCCCCGCGCCATGGATGGCGCGTGGCGGCGGCCCCCCAAATCACTGGCGGATTACGGGCACACCGAGCCCAAGCGAGGTGCCGAGTGGTGGGGCAAGAGCGTTTTGCTTACTTTTGCGCTGTTCAAAAGTGAGCCGCTGTCAGAGCGGAACCCTAGGTGGCCGTTACCTAAATAACGGATATGTACCCGGTCCAACTGTGTTGACTGCCAGGCCGCCTTCGCGAGCAAGCCCGCTCCCACAGTTTGATTGCGGGGTGTCAGAGAGATAGGTGTCGGCTGGCAGGCCGTCATCGCAGGCAAGCCAGCTCCCACAGTTAGATCGACGTCGGCTGTCAGGCCGTCACGGGGGCAAGCCCTCTCCCACATGGGGACCCACATTTGAACAGTGCTCGGCATCAAATCCCACGGTACTTTTCGTTCAGTGCATACAAGATCGCGCAAGTCTCTGCATCCAGGAACCCACAATAATCCCGTGGCCGAAAGTGCATCTGGAACGCTCGGGTGCGCTGCTCAAAGGCCCGGCGATTCTGCGCGGGCTTGTAGCCATACCGCTGAAACGCCCGCTCCACTTCCACTTCCGGCGGCAAGCCGAGACAAAAGCGGCGCTGGTACATCGCCCGGGTCGACTCATCAAACCAGGCCCCGATGCCGGCTTCATGCAGCACCCGCCACGGCAGCCGAGGCCCTGGGTCGCTCTTGCGCCAGTAGGCCACGTCCGAATGCCCGAGCCAGTCAGTAGGGCCGACCTGCGGATAACGTTCCAGCAGGTCGCGAAGCAATTCAATCAATACATCAACCTGCGCCGGTGCATATTCAGGAAAGGTAAAGACGCCCGCGTCATCGCGCGCCAGGTTGACGATTTCAATGCCCATCGAGCGGCTGTTGAGGTCGGCCTTCCCCGCCCAATAACTCACGCCTGCATGCCAGGCGCGCTGACCCTCGTCCACCAGGCGAAACACGCGCAGCTCTTCATAACCGGCAGCGCGGTAGCTGGATTCATCGGGGTCGGGCAGCAGATAGTGGGCGCTGACGCCATCTTGGGTGAGGGTGCGTAGCGAGCAAGCAAAGGGCGAAGCGGTGTAGTGCACAACCACCTGTTGCACGGTTTCGCCGCGGCGGTCGTTGAAATCCCTGGCGGGGAAACTGGTGTCGATCACCAACATAAGAACGGTCCTTTTCAATTCAGGCCGACTCATTCGGCCCGTTCAAGCGCAAAAAAATTACCGCCATCCTGAAGGCTTGAGCCTCAGGCGGGCGGTAATTATTTGCCACGTGAAAAGTCAGTTCAGCGCCGCAATGGCATACCCAGGTCGACCCGCATGCCGTCGGGCTGGCTGTCAAAATGCAACGAGCAGGAGCAACGCTGCACGATCGCCTGGACAATCGCCAAGCCCAAGCCACAGCCTTCGCTGCTGCCATTGCGCCAGAAACGTTGAGTGAGGTATTGCAGGTCTTCGCTGGAGATCTGCTGGCCATGGTCACGCACGCGGAACACCACGTTATCCGGGGTAGAAAACACCTGCAGTTCCACGCGGGTATCGGCCGGGGTATGGCGCAAGGCGTTGTCCAGCAGGTTACGCAAGGCCGCGACGGCCAGGCCCACGGGCATTGCCACTGGAACAGGGGAAAGATCCGGCGCCAGGATCAGATCGATGCGTGAATTGTCACCGGCGTTGGCATCCTGGATCGCCAACCTGGCGACTTCCTCTGCACTCGATTGCAGGCCATCATCAAACGACAGGCTGCCCTCCACCCGCGCCAGCAACAGCAGTTGCTCCAGGGTGCGATGCAAGCGGTCGGCGCCCTCCTCGGCGTGCGCCAGGGACTGGTCGCGGGCCGCCCCCTCGGTCATGCGTGCGACTTGCAGGTGGGTCTTGATCGCGGTCAACGGGCTGCGCAGTTCATGGGCGGCGTCACCGGTCAGGCGACGTTCGCGCTCGATGGTCTTGGCGATGCGTTGCAGCAGTTGGTTCTGGGTGGCGAGCAACGGTTTGAGTTCGCTGGGCAACGGGTGAATCTGCAAGGGTTCGAGGGAATCGGCACTGCGCCGCATCAGCGCGTCACGCATACGGTTGAGCGGCACCAGGATCTGGCCGATGCCCAGCCACAGCAGGCACAGGCAGCCCAGCAACGCCACGCCGACCGGCACCGACGCCGCCAGCAGGATCGACAGGTTCAGGGCCTCGCGCTCCACCTGGCGGTCGGCGGTGGTGATCAGCAAGTCGCCACGGGACAGGGTAAAACTGCGCCAGCCCACGCCGTCGATGATCTGGTCGCGAAAACCGCTGCGGCGCGACTCCAGCCCTTCCTCAGGCGTAGTATGGCTGCGCGCCAGGATCTCGCCGCGCAAGGAACTGACCTGGCAGGCCATGCCGCCCGGCACATTCAACTGTTCGGTGCGCAAATGCGCGCCCCCGCTGACGCTGGCCAGGCCCGGCATCTGCTCGGTGAGCCCGGCCACCATGCGCGCCGAAGCCACCAGGCGCTGGTCGAGGGAAAACATCATCTGGTTGCGCAAATCGTTGAGCATCCAGGCAGCCGCCAGCACCCAGATCAGTACAAAAGCGGCGCCCAGCTTGAACGTCAGGCGCAGACGCAAGCTCATCACGGAGTGTTTTCTCCCCCATCAGCCGTGCCCAGGCGATAGCCCAGCCCCCTGACGGTTTCGACGATGCCATTGCCCAACTTGCGCCGCAGGTGGTGAATATGCACGTTGAGCGCGTTGCTTTCCAGTTCGTCGCTGAAGCCGTAGACGCTGTCTTTGAGCTGTTCGCTGGACAGTACGCGACCCTTGTTGTGCAACAGCGCCTGCAACAACGCCTGTTCGCGCCGGGACAGGTCCACCGGCTGGCCGCCGAGGAAGGTCTCGCGGCTGCTGGGGTCGTAGGCCAGGCGGCCATGTTCGATCAGGTTGACGCTGCGCCCCGCCACCCGGCGCAGCAGGGTTTGCAGGCGCGCGGCGAGTTCGCGCAGGTCGAAGGGCTTGAGCAGGTAGTCGTCGGCGCCAGCTTGCAGGCCATCGACGCGGTTGGTCACCGAGTCCCGCGCGGTGAGGATCAGCACCGGAATCTCCAACCCCTGGCTGCGCTGTTGTTGCAGCAGCTTGAGGCCGTCTTCGTCGGGCAAGCCAAGGTCGAGCACCATGATGTCGAAGGCGGCGGCCTTGAGCATCGCCCGCGCAGCCGAGGCCGTGGCCACGCGTTCCACGGTAAAGCCCTGGGCGGTCAGGCCGGCCACAATGCCACTGGCGATCAGTTCGTCGTCTTCACAGACCAGTACGTGCATGGTTAACCCTTCATGAATGATGGCGCGATTAGAAAAGCCACGGATTAAGCGCGCATTATGCCGTTAAAGTTCGCAACACCGGATAATCCCTACACTCTAGAATAGCGGCGGTTAATCATCGGTTAATCAACGCCACACATTGTGTGCCTCACTTGCATCGAACTAAGGCTTGACCATGCGGCATCTGTTTACCTTTCTGCTGGTGTTGTTCGCGGGATTCGCCCAGGCAGCGCCGGGCAGCCCCTTCGAAACCAAACCCGACTTCCTCCCGGTGGGCAAAGCCTTCGCCTTTACCTCCGAACGTCTTGAAAGCGGCGAAACCCAGCTGTTCTGGCAGATTGCCGACGGTTACTACCTGTACCAGCAGCGCATGAAGTTCGACGGCCTGGCCGAAAAGCCTGTGCTGCCCGAGGGTGAAGCCCATAGCGACGAGTTCTTTGGCGAGCAGCAAGTGTATCGCCAGGGCCTGGAAGTGAAGATCCCCGCCGGCACCACCGGCCAGGTCAAGCTCGGCTGGCAGGGCTGCGCCGATGCGGGCCTGTGCTATCCGCCGCAGTCGATCACCGTGGACCTGGGCGGCAACCCGGCCGTCGCCGCCACCGCACAGGCCCAGGATCAAAGCCTGGCCAGCGGCCTGCAGCAGCGCAGCCTGGGGTGGAGCCTGCTGGTGTTCTTCGGCCTGGGCCTGCTGTTGGCGTTTGCGCCTTGCTCGTTGCCGATGCTGCCGATCCTCGCCGGCCTGGTGGTGGGCAGTGGCGCCAGCCCGCGCCGTGGCTTTGCCCTGGCCGGCAGCTACGTGGTGTGCATGGCGCTGGTGTATGCCGCCCTGGGGGTGATGGCCGCGTTGCTCGGCGCCAACCTCGCCGCGCTTTTGCAAACGCCGTGGATCCTCGGCAGCTTTGCGGCGTTGTTCGTGCTGCTCGCCCTGCCGATGTTCGGCTTCTTTGAACTGCAACTGCCCGCCTTCCTGCGCGACCGCCTCGATAACGTCAGCCGCCAGCAAAGCGGTGGCAGCCTGGTGGGTGCCGGTGTGCTCGGCGCGTTGTCCGGCCTACTGGTGGGCCCGTGCATGACCGCGCCCCTGGCTGGCGCCCTGCTGTACATCGCCCAGAGCGGCAACGCGCTGCACGGTGGCCTGATCCTGTTTGCCATGGGCATCGGTATCGGCATTCCGCTGTTGCTGCTGGTGACCGTGGGCAATCGCTTCCTGCCCAAGCCGGGCACCTGGATGAACGTGCTCAAGGGCGTCTTCGGCTTCCTGTTCCTGGGCACTGCGGTGCTGATGATTCGCCCGGTGGTCGGCGACAGCCTGTGGATCGGCCTGTGGGGCGCCTTGGCGCTGGTGATGGCGTACTGTGGCTGGGCACTGGCCCGTGAGTCCGGCCTGGCGGCCAAGGTATTCGGCGCCGGTTCCCTGGTGCTGGGCCTGTGGGGCGCGGTGCTGGTGGTGGGTGCGGCCGGTGGCAGCGATGAGCTGTGGCAACCGTTGAAGGTCTACAGCGGCTCGCGGCTCGCCGCTGCACCCAGCGCTCACGATGCCTTCACCACGGTCAGCGACCCGGCTGTATTGCAAAGCCAACTCGACAGCGCCAAGGCCCAGGGCCAGTGGGTGCTGTTGGACTATTACGCCGACTGGTGCGTGTCGTGCAAGATCATGGAGAAACAGGTGTTCGGCAAACCCGAGGTGATGGACGCGCTCAAAGACGTGCGCCTGTTACGCCTGGACGTCACCGCTGACAACGCCGCCAGCCGCGAGCTGCTGGGCCGCTACAAAGTGCCAGGGCCACCGAGCTTCGTGTGGATCGGCCCGGACGGTGAAGAACGCCGCGCCCAACGCATCACCGGCGAAGTAGATGCCGCCGCGTTCCTGCAACGCTGGACCCAGACGCGGGACGCTCGCTGATGCTGACCCTCACCATCGGCACCTTCGCCATCGCCCTGAATCACCTGCTGCTGATCAGCGCGCTGATTCTCGCCACCCTGGTGGGCTGGCGCGTGGCCAAGCGCGGCGGCGAAAACCCGGAGTCGGTGCTGTTCAGCCTGTTCCTGCTGGGCCTGCTCGCCGCCCGGGTCAGCTTTGTGCTGATGTACTGGAGTTATTACAGCAACGACTGGGTGGAGATGGTCGACCTGCGTGACGGCGGCTTTCTCGCCTGGCCCGGGATCATCGCGCTGATCCTTGGCACGCTGGCGTACGGCTGGCGTCGCCCAGCCCTGCGCAAGCCCCTCAGCGCCGGGGTGATCACCGGCCTGTTGTTCTGGGGCATGACCAGCCTGTCCCTGAGCCTGTATGAAAAAGGCACGCGCCTGCCGGACATCACCCTGCGCAATGCCAATGGCGAAGTGGTGCAACTGGCGGATTATCAGGGCGGCCCGCTGGTGATCAACCTGTGGGCCACCTGGTGCCCGCCGTGCCGACGCGAAATGCCGGTGCTGGAAAACGCCCAGCGCATGCGCCCCGACGTGACCTTCCTGTTCGTCAACCAGGCCGAAAGCATGCAAAGCGTCAGCACCTACCTGGCCACCCAGGGCCTGAACCTGGACAACGTGCTGTTCGACGCCAGCGGCCGCCTTGGCCAGGCCGTGGGTTCCATGGCGCTGCCGACTACGCTGTTCTACCAAGCCGATGGGCGCCTGATCAACAGCCACCTGGGCGAACTCTCCGAAGCCAGCCTGGCCCGCGCCATGGAACCCTTCGACAACACCACGATAAGGAAACCGACATGCCTCGCCTCCGCCACCTGCTGACCCTGCTGCCTTTGACGCTAGCCGCTGCGCTGGCCCAGGCCGAAGACCTGCCGGCCCCGATCAAACAGATCGAAGCCAAGGGCGCCAAGATCATCGGCAAATTCGATGCCCCCAGCGGCCTCACCGGCTACGCCGCCCAGTACCAGAACCGTGGCATGGCCCTGTACTTGACCGCCGACGGCAAAAACGTCATCGCCGGCAACCTGTACGACGCCCAGGGCAATGACCTTAGCACCGCGCCCCTGGAAAAACTGGTGTATGCGCCGATGGCCAAGGAAGTCTGGGCCAAGATGGAAAACAGCAGCTGGATCCAGGACGGCGATAAAAACGCCCCGCGCACCGTCTACCTGTTCAGCGACCCCAACTGCCCGTACTGCAACATGTTCTGGGAACAGGCCCGCCCGTGGGTCAAGGCCGGCAAGGTGCAGTTGCGCCACATCATGGTCGGCATCATTCGCGAAGACAGCCCCGGCAAATCCGCCGCCCTGCTCGCCGCCAAAGACCCGCAAAAAGCCCTGCAAGAACACGAAGCCGCCGGCAAGGGCAGCAAGCTCAAGGCGCTGGAAAAGATCCCGGCCGAGGTCGAGGCCAAGCTTGATGCGAATATGAAGCTGATGGATGAACTGGAGCTGTCGGCGACGCCGGCGATTTTCTATCTGGATGACAAGGGCGGGTTGCAACAGCAGCAAGGGGCGCCGTCGCCGGATAAGTTGGTGAAGATTCTTGGGCCAAAATAAGCGGCGCTTTATCTGACGCCTTCGCGAGCAAGCCCGCTCCCACACTTGGAATGCATTCCAAATGTGGGAGCGGGCTTGCTCGCGAAGAGGCCCTAACAGACAACGAAGATTAAAGCCCCTCCAACTCCGCCATCAAATCACTCAACCGCTCCACCTTCTCAGCACCGATCTCATTGCCCGCCAACCCGTCGATATACGCGGCCAACTCCGCAACCGTGCTGCACTCGAACATCGCCCGCAGCGGCACATCGCGCTGCAACACTTTCTGCACCCGCGAAGCAATCTGCGTAGCCAGCAGCGAGTGCCCGCCCAGTTCGAAGAAGTTGTCCTGCACCCCGACCCGTTCGACCTTCAACACCTCGGCCCAGATAGCCGCCAAGGTGGTTTCCAGTTCACTGCGAGGCGCCACATAGTCCTGATTATGCAACTGGCCGATTTCCAGGGCCGGCAGGGCCTTGCGGTCGAGTTTGCCGTTGGCGTTGAGGGGCAGGCGTTCAAGCCATAGCCAATGCAACGGCACCATGTATTCCGGCAGTTCGGCACGCAGGCGTTGCTTGATGCGCTCCAGGTGTTTACTCGGTTCCAGCGTGGCGTCGGCGGCTACCAGGTAGCCGACCAGATATTTGCCATTGGCCCCCTCTTGCACACCCACCGCCGCGTCACGCACGTGCGGTTGTTCGTGCAGGCGCGCTTCGATTTCACCCAGTTCGATGCGGTAGCCGCGAATCTTCACCTGGTGGTCGATACGCCCGACATATTCCAGCACGCCATCGCTGCGGCGCCGCGCCAGGTCGCCGGTACGGTAGAGCCGCTCGCCAGGCGCGCCGAAGGGGTTGGGCACAAACACCTGGGCGGTGCGCAGCGGATCGCTGACATAGCCGCGACCGACGCCGATGCCAGCGACGCACAACTCGCCGACCGCGCCTTGAGGCACCAACTCCAAGGCACCATCGAGCAGGTACAAGCGGTTGTTGTCGGTCGGCGTACCAATCGGCAGGTAAGTACCACGGGTGGAGGCCAGATCGACGCGGAAGAACGCCACATCATCGGAGCATTCCGCCGGGCCGTAGGCATTCACCAAGCCGATCTGCGGGTAACGCAGCAGCCACTGATGAGCCAACTCCGGCGGCATGGCCTCCCCAGTCGGCAACATCCAGCGCAGGCCGTCGAGGCTGATACGCTCCTGGGCCAGCATGCCCTGGATCAGCGATGGCACACTCTCCAGCACGGTGATGCCCTGTGTTTGAACGTGGGCCAAAAGCCCTTGCGGATCATGGGCAATGGCAGGCGGCACGATGTCCACCCGCGCACCAAACAGCGGCGCGGCGAGGAACTGCCAGACGGAAATATCGAAGCTTTGCGACGCGGTCTGGGCGATCACATCGGCATCGCTCAAGCTCAGGTACGGTACCTTGCTCAACTGGTTATTGAGCATGCCACGCTGTTCGACCATCACGCCCTTGGGCAAGCCGGTAGAACCCGAGGTGTAGATCACGTAGGCAAGGTTGTCCGGGGCGCTGTAGATACCCGGGTTTTCGCCACGGGCAGGGATTTCCTCCCACACCAGCAACTGGCAATCGACCCCTTCGAGCAACTCGATGGCCTGTTCGCGACACGCCTCGGTGCATACCAGCAAGGGTGTGCGGCTCAAGTCGATGATGCGACTCAGGCGCGAGCCCGGCAGGCCCGGATCCAGCGGCAGGTAACCGGCGCCAGCCTTGAAGCTGCCGATGATCATGCCGAGCAAGTCCAACCCACGTTCAGCCAGCAACGCCACCGGTTGGTCCAGGCCCACACCAGCCGCAATCAAGGCGTGGCCCAGGCCGTTACTGCGACGGTTCAATTGGTCGTAGCTCCATTGCTGGTCCAGGCAACTGGCGGCGATACGCTGCGGATGCTCTGCCACCTGGGCCTCGAACAGCTCGATGTAGCTCGTCTCCAGTGGGTAGGCCTGCTCACTCTGATTACAGCCCAGCACCAGGAATTCACGCTCCTGCTCGCCAATCAATGGCAGCTCGGCCATGTCGCCATGGAAGCCCTGCACCAGCGCCAGCAACAGGCGTTTGAACTCAGCGAGCATGCCTTGCACGGTGCTTTCGTCGAAATAACGCTGGTCGTAGGACAGGTGCAAACCGAGGTCATCCCCCGGATAACACACCGCCGTCAGCGGGAAGTTGGTGTGGGTGCGGCCAGAATCCGAGGTGGCATTGAGGTTTTGCGCACGGTCCAGCACCGAGACTTCCACCGGCGCGTTCTCAAACACAAAGAGGCTGTCGAACAGCGGCTGGCCCTTGGGCAATTCGCTGTGTTCCTGAATCGTCACCAGTGGCAGGTATTCGTACTCGCGCAGTTGCATATTGCTGTCGAGCAAAGCGCTCAACCACTGGCGCACGCTGCACGTCTGGCCGTCCTCGGGCAGTTTTACCCGCAACGCGATGCTGTTGATAAACAGGCCGACGGTGCGTTGCATCTCAGGCATGTCCACAGGGCGCCCGGCCACGGTGACGCCGAACAGCACGTCGCGATCGCCACTTAAACGCCGCAGCACCAAGGCCCACGCGGCCTGGGCGAAAGTGTTGACGGTGAGTTGATGCGCCTGGGCCAGTTCACGCAGTTGCGCACCGTCGCGGGCATCCAGGCGGGTGTAGCAGTCGCCCACCACCATGCCGCCGCTGCCACCGGCGTGTTCGCGCAGGAACGGGCGGTCGCTCGGGATCGGCGTGGCGCGCTCGAAGCCTTGCAAGTTTTGCTGCCACCACTGGCGCGCTTCGTTGAGGTTCTGGCGTTGCAGCCAGGCAATGTAGTCGCGGTAGCGCGGCGGCGTCGCCAGTTGCGCATCGCGGCCTTCGCCCAGGGCTGTGTAGATATCGAAGAAGTCATTCATCAGCAGCGAACGGCACCAGGCATCGATCAGGATGTGGTGGTTGCTCATCATGAACCAGTAGCGCGCCTCGCCCACGCGAATCAGGCGCAAGTGGAAAGGCGCCTGGTTGAGCAAGTCAAAACCGGCCTCGCGCTCGGCCTTGAGCAAGGCTTGCAGGCGCGGTTCCTGCTCATCCTGCGGATCGGCGCTCCAGTCCAGGTATTCAATCGGCGTGCTGCCGGGCTTGTGGATCACTTGCAGCATGTCTTCGCCGACGTTCCAGCAGAACGAGGCGCGCAAGGCTTCGTGGCGGGCGATCACCGCTTGCCAGGCCTGGGCAAAACGCTCCGGGTCCAGGGCGCTGTTGATGCGGTAGCGGTCCTGCATGTAATACAGACCGGTGCCAGGCTCCAGCAAGGTGTGCAGCAGCAGGCCCTCCTGCATCGGGGTCAGCGGGTAGACGTCTTCGATGGCGCTGGCCGGGACCGGCAAGGCGTCCAGTTGCACCTGGGTCAGGTGCGCCAGGGGGAAGTCGGACGGCGTGAGGCCGCCGGCATCGTCCTGCAGGCAATGGGCGATCAGGCTGTGCAATTCGGCCAGGTAAGCCTCGGCCAGATCGCGAATCACCTGTTGATCATGACGCTCGCGGCTGAAGGTCCAGCGCAACACCAGCTCGCCGCCGTAGACCTGGCTGTCGATGCTCAGTTCATTGGGCAACGGCGCATCCGGGTCATGGGCCAGGCCGGCGGATTCCTCCAGTGGATGGAACAGCGCCTCAGTGCCAAAGCTCTGGTCGAACTGGCCCAGGTAGTTGAAGGTGATCTGCGCGCTCGGCAACGCGGCCATGCTCTGCTTGCACAGGTCATCGGCCAGGTAACGCAGCACGCCATAACCCAAGCCTTTATGGGGCACGCCACGCAGTTGTTCCTTGATCGCCTTGATCGAGTCGCCCTGCTCGGCTTGGGGTGTCAGGCGCAATGGATAGGCACTGGTGAACCAGCCCACGCTGCGGGTCAGGTCGATGTCATCGAACAAGGTTTCGCGGCCATGGCCTTCCAGCTGGATCAATGCCGAGGCCTGCCCGCTCCAGCGGCATAGCACGCGGGCCAGGGCGGTGAGCAACAGGTCGTTGACCTGGGTGCGATAGGCACTCGGCGCCTGTTGCAGCAACTGCCGGGTGCGCTCGGCATCCAGGCGTACGCTGACCGTTTCGGCATCGCAGTTTCGCAATGTGCCTTGGGGGCGCTGAACCGGCAAGGCCACGGCCGGGCCAGCCAATTGCGCTTGCCACAGGCTCAGCTCTTCGCGCAGGGATTCACTGTGGGCATAGGCTTGCAAGCGCGCTGCCCAATCGCGCAGCGCGCTGGTTTTGGCCGGCAGGCTGACAGACTGGCCTGCGCTGAGTTGGCGATAAACGTTTTGCAGGTCTTCCAGCAGGACGCGCCACGACACGCCGTCCACCACCAGGTGATGGATGGCGATCAGCAAGCGTTGCTGGCCTTGCGGCCCATCCACCAGCAAGGCGCGCAACAGCGGGCCCTGTGCCAGGTCGAGGCTGCGCTGGGTGTCGGTGAACAACGCGGTGCATGCCTGCATGTCGCGCACCTGCGCCTGCAGCAGCACGCCGCCTTCCGGCACGCCCAGGTGTTCGGCATGCCATTGCGCATCGCGCGGGGTAAAGCTCAAGCGCAGCGCGTCGTGGTGTTCCAGCACCGCCAGCAGCGCTTGTTCCAAGCGATGGGGGTCGAGCAGTTGCAGCGGCTTGAGCACCAATGCCTGGTTCCAATGCTGGCGCGCCGGGATGTCGGTGTCGAAGAACCAGTGCTGAATCGGCGTGAGGCCAGAGGGGCCGGTCAGCAGCCCCTGCTCGGCGATGACTCGCTCCGAGCGGGTCGCCACGGCAGCCAGGCTCTGTACCGTCTGGTGCTGGAACAGGTCACGGGGGCTGAAATGAATCCCGGCCTGGCGCGCACGGCTGACCACCTGGATCGACAGGATCGAGTCGCCGCCCAGCTCAAAGAAGTTATCGTCGAGGCCGACTTGCTCCACGTTCAGCACCGCGCACCAGATGGCGGCCAGGTTATGTTCCAGCTCGCTGCGGGGCGCCACGTAGGCTTGGCGATTGGCCTCTGGGTCCGGCTCCGGCAAGGCGCGGCGGTCGAGCTTGCCGTTGGCGGTCAGCGGCATGCTCGCAAGCACGATCAGATGCGCGGGCACCATGTAGTCCGGCAATTGCGCCTTGAGGTGTGCCCTCAACGCGTCGCGCAAGGCGACGTGCTCGGCATCGCTGACCAGGTACGCCACCAGCTGTTTGCCGCTCGGTGCATCCAGGGCCAGCACCACCGCTTCGCGCACGGCCTCGTGTTCGAGCAAGCGTGTTTCGATTTCGCCCAGTTCGATGCGAAAACCGCGGATCTTCACCTGATGGTCGATGCGCCCCAGGTACTCCACCAGGCCATCGGCGCGTTGGCGTACCAGGTCGCCGGTGCGGTACAGGCGCCCGCCCTTTCCAGCAAACGGGTCTGCGACAAAACGCTCGGCCGTCATCCCCGGCCGCTGGTGATAACCCTGGGCCAGGCCGGCGCCACCGATGTACAGCTCACCGCTGGCGCCCTGGGGCACCAGCGCCAGGTCGGCGTCGAGAATGTAGGCCACGCGCTCACCGACGATGCTGCCAATCGGCACACTGCCGGCGCCCTCCTCCAACCGCTCCGGCGCCAGGCTGGCCAGGGGCATCACCACGGTTTCGGTGGGGCCGTAAGCGTTGAAGAACAGCTGGGGCGTGAACGCCGCACGGATGCGTTGCAGGTGTTCGCCGGTCAAGGCTTCGCCACCGGTGATGCACATACGCACCGGCAGCGTCTGTTGTTGGGTCGCCAGCCACTGCGCCAACTGGCTGCCGTAGCTGGGGGTGAAACCGAGCACATTGATGCGATGGTTACGGATCAGCGCGCAGATCTCTTCGGCATCCCACTGGCCCTGGGCGCGCAATACCACCCGCGCCCCGCACAGCAGCGGCACCAGCAAACGCTCGGTGGCGGCGTCAAAGTTGATCGAATAAAAGTGCAGCTCGCAGTCATCCGGGCGCATGTCAAAGCGCTCGATCACCGCTTGGCAATGCATGGCGATCTCACCGTGGGACACCACCACGCCTTTGGGCTTGCCCGTGGAGCCCGAGGTGTAGATGAGGTACGCCTGGTGTTGCGCCAGACTCACGAACGGCAGCGCCTCGGCGGGGTAATTGGCCAGCACCGGCGAGTCATCCTCCAGGCACCAGCACGCCACCGTCGCCGGCAATTCACCCAGGGCTTCGAACAGGGCCGCATCACTGAGCAGCAGGCCGATGCCACTGTCTTCGATCATGTAATGCAAGCGGTCCAGCGGGTATTCCGGGTCCAGCGGCACGTAGGCGCCGCCGGCCTTGAGGATCGCCAGCAAACCGATGACCATTTCCAGCGAACGCGGCAGTGCCAAACCCACGCGCACCTGCGGGCCCACGCCACGCTCGCGCAGCATCCAGGCCAGGCGGTTGGCGCGCTCATCCAGTTGCGCATAACTGAGGGTCACACCGGCAAAGGTCAGCGCCGGGGCATCCGGCCGCTGGCTCGCCTGCTGGCTGAACAGTTGATGGATGCACTGGTCGAGGCGATGCGCGCCCTTCTCCGCCCCCAGGCTGTCTTGCAAGGCGCGTTGCTCATCCGCGCTCAGCAACGGCAATTCGCTGAGGCGCTGGCCGGGATAGGCGATCAGCGCTTCGAGCAGGTTGCACCAATGCGCGGCCATGCGTGCAATGCGCGGCTCGTCGAACAGGTCGGTGCTGTAGGTCAGGCAGCAACCCAGGCGATGGTCGAGGTCGGTGACTTCCAGGTTGAGGTCGAACTTGGTCGCTCGCGCATCGTTGGCCAGGTACTCCACGGTCATGCCGGCCAGTTGGCGGCTTTGCTGGAATTCCCAGCGCTGCACGTTGCACATCACCTGGAACAACGGGTTGTACGCCGCGCTGCGCGGTGGTTGCAGAGCTTCCACCAGGTGGTCGAACGGCAGGTCCTGATGGGACTGACCCTCGATCACGGTGTGACGCACCTGCTCGAACAACTCGCTGACCTGCATCTGCCCAGTGAGCTGGCAACGCAGCACCTGGGTATTGAGGAACGCGCCAATCAAGCCTTCGCTTTCCGGACGGATACGGTTGGCCACGGGCGCGCCGATGCGCAGGTCGGTCTGGCCGCTGTAGCGGTAGAGCAACACCGCCAGGGTCGCGGTCATGGTCATGAACAGCGTGAGGCCGTGCTGCGCGTTGAAGGCACGCACACGGGCGGCCAGCTCATCGCTCAAGTCAAAGCGGTACAGCTCGCCCCGGTGGCTTTGCACCGGTGGCCGTGGACGGTCGCCGGGCAGTTCCAGCAATGGGTGTTCGTTGCCCAGTTGGGCGGTCCAGTAGTCCAGCTGGCGCTGGCGCTCACCGGCTTCCATCCACTGGCGTTGCCACACGCTGTAGTCGAGGTACTGCACCGGCAACGCTGGCAGCGGCGAGTCGCGCTCGTCGATAAAGGCTTCATACAGGGCGCTGAGTTCACGGGCAAAGATGTCCATGGCCCAGCCTTCGGTGACGATATGGTGCAGGGTCAGCACCAGGTAATGCTCTTGCTCGCCGGCCTTGACCAGGCAGGCGCGCAACAGTGGCCCGGTTTCCAGGTTGAACGGCGTGTGCGCCTCGACATCGGCCAGTTGCTGCAAACGCTGCTGGCGCTGCGGCTCATTCAGCGCGGAGAAATCCTGCCAGCCCATGCGCACAGTGGTCTGCGCCGAGACCTTCTGACAGGCCACACCATCGACACTGGGGAAGGTGGTGCGCAGGGTTTCGTGACGCATGATCAAGGCCTGCAAGGCGGCCTCGAAACGCCCCACATCCAGTACACCGCGCAGGCGCGCCATGCCGCCGACGTTGTAGGCCGGGCTGTCCGGTTCCATCTGCCAGAGGAACCACATGCGCTGCTGGGAATAGGACAAGGGGACCGGCTGGCTGCGGTCGACTTTGGCGATGGCAGTCTGTTGGTTGCGCTGGCCCGCCGCCTGGATCAGCCCGACCTGCTCGGCAAAATCGCCCAGCTCGCTGGCTTCGAACAGGGTGCGCAGCGGCAGTTCGACGTCACAAGCCTGGCGGGTGCGAGAGATGATTTGCGTGGCCAGCAACGAGTGCCCGCCCAGTGCGAAAAAGTCATCGCGCAGGCTGATGCGTGGCAGGCCCAGCACCTCGCGCCAGATCGCGGCGATTTGCAGTTGCAAGGGGGTGTGCGGTTCGACGTGTTCGCGGGTTTGCCATACTGGCTCTGGCAAGGCACGCCGGTCGAGCTTGCCGCTGGGGCTCAGGGGCATGGCGTCCAGGCGCATCAGCAGCGCGGGCACCATGTACTCCGGCAACTCGGCCGCCAGGGCGATTTTGACCGTTTGCTCATCCAGTTCGGCGTCGGCGGTGTAGTAGCCGATCAACTGGGCATCACGCACCAGCACCACGGCTTGGGCGATGCCTGCGAGGGCCAGCAGGCGCGCTTCGATTTCTTCCGGCTCCACCCGGAAACCCCGCAGTTTGACCTGCTGATCGAGGCGCCCGAGGTATTCGAGCACGCCATCGGCGTTCCAGCGCGCACGGTCACCGGTGCGATACAACCGAGTGCCCGCCGCGCCCAACGGGTCGGCGACAAAACGCTCGGCCGTCAGCCCGGCACGGCCCAGGTAACCCCGCGCCAGGCCGATGCCGCCGATGCACAATTCGCCCGGCACACCGGCCGGCAGCGGGTTGAGCTGCTCGTCCAGCACGCGACAGATGACATTGCCCAATGGCCGGCCAATCGGCGAGCGCTCGCCATCCGAGGCAGCGCACTGCCAATGGGTGACGTTGATCGCGGTCTCGGTCGGGCCATAGCGGTTGTGCAATTGCACCGCTGGCAAGCGTGCCAATACGCGGTTACGCAATTCGGCAGGCAAGGCTTCGCCACCGGAGAACAGGCGACGCAGGCTGGTGCATTCGGCCACCAGCGGCTCGTCGATAAACAGCTGCAACAGCGGCGGCACGAAGTGCAGCGTGGTCACCCCATGTTCCTGCACAAGCTGCGCGATACGGTGCGGGTCGCGATGTTCGCCCGGCCCGGCCAATACCAGGCGGCAGCCGGTAATCAATGGCCAGAAGCATTCCCACACCGACACGTCGAAACTGATCGGCGCCTTTTGCATCAGCACATCGGTGTCGTTCAGTTGATAGGTGGCCTGCATCCACTGCAAACGCTCGGCCAGGGCGCCGTGGGTGTTGCCCACGCCTTTGGGTTGGCCGGTGGAACCGGAGGTGTAGATCACGTAGGCGAGGTTATCGCCGTGCAGGTGCAAGCCGGGCGCCTGGGTCGGCCAGCTGTCGAGGTGCAGGCTGTCCATGGCGATCACGCACACGCCTTCGGCGCTGGGCAGTTGGGGCAGCAAGGCGGTCTGGGTGAGCAGCAGTTGCACGCCGCTGTCCTTGAGCATGTAGGCCAGGCGCTCGGCGGGGTAATCCGGGTCCAGCGGCACGTAGGCGCCACCGGCCTTGATGATGGCGAGCAGGCCGATCAGCAGTTGCGGCGAACGCTCGGCGGCGATGGCCACGCACACGTCTGGGCCCACGCCTTTGTCGCGCAGGTAATGGGCCAGGCGGTTGGCCTGGGTGTGCAGTTGGGCGAAGGTCAGGCTGCCGTCTTGCCAGACCAGCGCGGTGGCGTCCGACGTCTGTTGGCTGAGCAGCTCGGGCAGCCAGTGCCGGGCCGGCGCGCAAGGGGCTTCGCTCCAGGCCTGCTGTTCGTCGGTCTGCATCAACGGCAGGTCGCCGATGGCGTGTTGCGGTTGCGCACACACAGCGTGAAGTAGATGGATGAAGTGCTCGGCCAGGCGCTGGATGGTCGCAGGTTCGAACAGCTCGTCAGCGTAGTCGAACGACAGGCTCAAGCGCCCATTGCGATCTTCTTCGCTGTGCAGTTGCAGGTCGAACTTGGCTTCGCGGCTGTGCCAGGGCAACTCATCGGCCAGCAGGCCCGGCAGGCGGCGCAGGGCACTGAGGTCCCGTTGCTGGTGGTTGAACATGACCTGGAACAGGCCCTGTTCGCGGGCCTGGGGGAAGGCTTCCAGCAGTTGCTCAAAGGGCAGGTCCTGATGGGCCTGGGCAGCCAATGTGGTCTCGCGAGTGGCGGCCAACAGCTGATTGAACGGCAGGCGCCCGTCCAGCTCGGCGCGCAGCACCAAGGTGTTGATAAAGAAGCCGATCAGGCCCTGGGTTTCCTGGCGCGGACGGTTGGCATTGGGCACGCCGATACGGATATCGCGCTGGCCACTGTAGCGATAGAGCAAGGTCTGGAACGTCGCCAGCAGCAGCATGAACGGCGTCGAGTCATGGGCCTGGGCGGTCTGGCGTATCGCCGCACTGAGGCGCGCATCCAGGCGCACGCTATGGCGCGCGGCGCTGTGCCGATGCTGGGCGGCACGCGGGTGATCGGTGGCCAGGTTCAGGGCCGGATGCTCGTCACCCAACTGCGCTTTCCAGTACGCCAGCTGTCGTTGGCCCTCGCCTTCGGCCAGCCATTGGCGCTGCCAGCTGCCGTAGTCGGCGTATTGCAAGGCCAACGGCGGCAGCTCCAGGGGTTGGCCTTGGGCGGCAGCGGCGTAAAGGCGCGAGAACTCGTCGATCAGGATATTCAGCGACCAACCGTCGGCAATGATGTGGTGCAAGGTCACCAGCAATTGGTGCTCTTCATCGTCCAGGCGCACCAGGGTCACCCGCAGCAATGGGCCTTTTTCCAGGTCGAACGGGCTGCGCGCCTGCTCTTCGCGCACCTGTTGCGCACGGGCTTCGCGCTCGGCGTGGGGCAAGTCGCTGAGGTCGATGATCGGCAGTTCGAAATCCGCCGACGCCTCGACACGCTGGAACGCCTGGCCGTCGCGTTCGTAGAAGCGCGTGCGCAGGGCTTCGTGGCGCTGGATCAGTTGCTGGAAGCTGTGGCGCAGCGCGTCTTCATCCAGCTCGCCGCGCAGCTGCAAGGCGCCGGGAATGGTATAGGCGCTGCTGTGAGGGTCCAATTGCCAGGTGATCCACAGTCTGTTCTGTGCCAGGGATTGGGGCAGGTCTTCTTGACGCGACAGCGCGTGGATTGCGCCTTGGGCCACGCCGCCGTCCTGTTGCAGTGCCGCCACAGCCGCAGCAAAGGCCGCGAGGGTCGGCGCTTCGAACAGCAGGCGCAGGTTCAACTCCAGCCCGAGCGTTTCGCGCAGGCGGGCGACCACTTGGGTCGCGGTGATGGAGTTGCCGCCCAGCAAGAAAAAGTGATCGTCGCCCGCCACCTGGGCCAGTTGCAGTTGTTCGCACCAGATCGCCGCGATCTGTTGTTGCAGGTCCGATTCCAGCGCCACTTCGCTCGCCGGCCCCTGCTGCCCAGGGAACTGCGCGTAGCTGTCGAGGCTGCCATCGGCATGCCGAAGCGCACAGGCCGCACGCTGCACGTTGCCGCTGGAGGTTTTTGGCAACGCGCCGGGGTTGAGCAGCACCACCACGCTCGGGGCTTGCTGGCAGGCCTCGGCCACGGCTTGGCGGATCGCTTTGATCAGCGCTTCGGGCGGCAGGATTTTCTGCACGCTGCGGCTGATTTCCGCCGCGATGCCGATGCCTTCCAGGCCCTGGTCATTGACCGCAAAAGCGGCAACCCGGCCCTTGCGCACCACTTCCACTTCGCGCTCGATGGTCTGTTCGATGTCCTGGGGGTAGAGGTTATGGCCGCGCACGATCAGCAGGTCTTTCAGGCGCCCGGTGATGTACACCTCGCCGTCGCGGATAAAGCCCAGGTCACCGGTGCGCAACCAGGTGCGGCCGGCGTGCTGGACGAAGGTCTTGGCGCTGGCTTCGGGGTTGCGCCAGTAGCCGTGGGCGATGCTCGGGCCGGCGGCCCAGAGTTCGCCGACGCACTGGTCGGGCAGCTCGGTGAGGGTGTGCGGGTCGGCGATCAGCACGGCGTGGTCCGGCTGGCTAGTGCCGCAACTCATGATCGCAGGGCCCTGTCCCGGTTCGGCACGGTTGGCGGCCAGCGCCTGCTCGTCCACGCGCAGGGCGGGAATGCCACGGCCACGGCTGCCGCCGGCGACAAACAGGGTGGCTTCGGCGAGGCCGTAAGACGCGAAGAAATTATTCGGGGTGAAGCCACAGGCGGCGAATTTTTCCGCGAAGCGTTCCAGGGTGTCGAGGCGGACCGGTTCGGAGCCCGAATAAGCCACGCGCCAGCGGCTCAAGTCGAGGCGCTCCAGGGCCGACTCACTGACCCGTTCGCTGCACAGACGGTAGGCGAAATCCGGGCCACCGCTGATGGTGCCGCCGTATTCGCTGATCGCCTCCAGCCAGCGCAAGGGCCGGCCGAGGAAATAGGCCGGCGACATCAACACGCAGGGCACGCCGCTGAAGATCGGTTGCAGCAGGCCGCCGATCAGGCCCATGTCGTGGTACAGCGGCAACCAGCTGACGATCACGTCGTCAGGGTTGAGGTCGATCCCGAAGCCGCGACGAATCAGCAGTTCGTTGGCTACCAGGTTGCCGTGACTGACTTGCACGCCCTTGGGCAACGCGGTGGAGCCGGAGGTGTATTGCAGGAAGGCGATGTCGTCGGCCTTGAGGTCGGGCTCAACCCATTGGTCGGCCTGCTGCGTCTCCAAGGTGTCGACGCTCAACACCGTGGGCGCATTTTCAATCTGCGCCAGGCCTTCGCTGAGGCTGGCAATGGTCAACAGCAGCCGCGGCTCGGCATCGCTGATGATCGACAGCAGACGCTCCTGGTGATGACGGCGCGTGGATTCGGGCGGATACGCCGGCACCGCGATCACCCCGGCGTACAGGCAACCAAAGAACGCCGCCACATAGTCCGGGCCACTCGGGAACAGCAACACCGCACGCTCGCCCAGGCCAGCGTTGGCTTGCAAGGCGGCGGCGATGGTACGGGCACGCTGGTCAAGGTCGCGATAACTGAGCACCACGCTGTGCTCGGCGCTCTCGGCGAGGAAGCGCAACGCCACCTGGTCCGGCGCCTGCGCAGCACGCTGTTGAAGGGACTGGACCAGGGTGCGGGGGAGTTCGAAGGCGTCCATCATGGGGTTCCTGCCTGAAATCGGCTTACGGGAAATTCGGGAAACGGTGGGGTTCAGCCGGCGGCGAGCTGCCGCGCCGCGCCAATGCGCCAGCGCGTCAGGTGCTCGTCGGCATAGCGACGCACACAGCGCAGCACGGCGCTTTCGTGCTGCACGAGAAAGAAGTGGTGGCCGTCAAACATGTCCAGGGAAAACCCACTGGCGGCGTCGAGTTGCCAGTCGAGCAACTGGTCGGCACGCACGCTGTCCTGCTTGCCACCGAACACATGGATCGGCAGCGCCAGGGGCTGGCGCTCGCCATAGGTGAAACTGCCGCACAGCAGAAAATCAGCGCGCAGGATCGGCAACATCAGTTGCATCAACTCAGGGTTGGCCAGGGCTTCTTCGGCGGTCCCCTGTAATTCGCGCAGGCGGGCAATGAGTTGGGCATCGGTCTTTTCGACGGCGTACTCGCTCACATCACGACGCGCCGGGCCCGCCGTACCGGACGCAAACAACGCCAGGGGCGCAGGCAGATTGCGCGCGTTTAAAGCGTGAGCCAGTTCAAACGCCAACAGCCCGCCAAGGCTGTGGCCGAACAAGGCATAAGGGCCATCCAGATCACGGCTGATCTCTTCAGCAAGCTGCGCGGCCAGGGCCTTGATATCGCGCTGCAACGGCTCGTCCATGCGCATGCCGCGCCCCGGCAATTCCAGCGGGCACACTTGCAACCAGTCCGGCAGCACCCGGCGCCAGCGCGCATAGACCGAGGCGCTGGCGCCTGAATGGGGCAGGCAAAACAGGCGTAGCCGCAGGGGCGTACTCATCCGGCGAGGACTCCAAACTGAAACACGCTGAATGCACGATAAAAACCCATCTGGTCCTCCTGCGGGTGCTGATCCTTGGCCGTTGTGCTAACGAACCTGTCACCCATGAGAACGGACGGAGGCGGCAAATAATTAGTCGCCGGGGGCGAGCGAGACGTGGTTCACACCTTTGCCCAAGGCATAAGATTAGTTCGCCTTCTCATTTGACAATCATTATCATTCAGCATAATTTGTTGCCCGATGTGTAGGAGGCCTCAGCAGGGATGCCCTCCCCTAACCTATTAGCAACAAGGTGATTTCCATGACGGAACCAGTATCCACAGGCAGGTGCGATTCACCCCTTCTTCAGGCGTTCGTCGACAATCGGCTGATCCTGGTGAAGATCGCGGCCCGCATCACCGGGTGCCGCTCCCGCGCCGAAGACGTGGTGCAAGACGCCTATTTTCGGCTGCAGTCGGCACCGACTATCACCTCATCGTTCAAGGCCCAACTGAGTTATCTGTTCCAGATCGTGCGCAACCTGGCGATCGATCACTACCGCAAGCAGGCCCTGGAGCTCAAATACTCCGGGACCGAAGAGGAAGGCTTGAATGTGGTTATTCACGGCGCTTCACCGGAAACCTCGCACATCAATTTCAACACCCTGGAAAACATCGCCGACGCCCTGACGGAGTTGCCACAGCGCACCCGCTACGCGTTCGAGATGTACCGCCTGCATGGCGTGCCGCAAAAAGACATCGCCAAGGAGCTTGGGGTGTCGCCGACGCTGGTGAACTTCATGATTCGCGACGCGCTGGTGCATTGCCGCAAGGTGTCGGGTAGCCATAGCGATACGTTTGCGCGGCGGGTTTGAGCACAGCGAGTAATGTATGGGCGGCAGCTTCCAACGGTAACCACGATGCGAAGCGAGCCGCTTTTGATCTGCTTTTGATCTTGATCTTAGACGCCCCGTTAAACCACGCTGGCCGGAATTCGACAGGGATTTGGGGGGTAAACCGGCAGGGATGCCGGTTTAGCCGCCCCGCGCCATGGATGGCGCGTGGCGGCGGCCCCCCAAATCACTGGCGGATTACGGGCACACCGAGCCCAAGCGAGGTGCCGAGTGGTGGGGCAAGAGCCCTTTTGGTTACTTTTGGGGCTCTTTTCCAAAAGTGACCCGCTGTCAGAGCGGAACCCTAAGTGGCCGTTACCGCAGCAATGGATATGTACACAATCCAACTGTGTTGACTGTCTGGCCGCCTTCGCGAGCAAGCCCGCTCCCACAGTTGGGTCGTGGGGCGTCAGGTCGATAGGTGTCGGCTGGTAGGCCGTCATCGCAGGCAAGCCAGCTCCCACAGTTGGATCGTGGGGCGTCAGGTCGATAGGTGTCGGCTGGTAGGCCGTCATCGCAGGCAAGCCAGCTCCCACAGTTGGATCGTGGGGTGTCAGGTAGATAGGTGTCGGCTGGTAGGCCGTCATCGCAGGCAAGCCACACAGTTGATCCCACTGGCCCCGAAGGCTTTTATTTACTGAGATTTCAAGGCAGTGGCATCACATCAATTCGATACGGCTCGAAAATCTTCAACATCTGGCCATTATCACGCAGCCCCTTGAGCAACCCGGCAAACGCCGGCCCGGTGATCGGTGCCTTTGGCCGCAGCAACGCATAGTGGTGATACACCTGGTCAATACGCTCCGACACCAAAAACTTCCCCGCCATGTCCGCGTTACGCACCATGAAATCACTCAGGTACGAACGGGTAACCAACGCAATATCCGCACGCCCACGAGCAACCATCAGCAGATTACTGTCATGGGAGTACGTCAACGTCGCATTGAAACGCTCGGCCATGTTCTTGGGATCAGGATTGAAGTCAGCAAAGGCATAGTGATACCCACTGAACACCGCCAGACGTTTACCGGTAAGGTCAGAGAAATAACTCTGGTCGCGCCCGGGCTGACGCTGAGCGACAAAAATTTCCGCATCTTCGAGCCCCATATCAACACTGGTATGGGCAATATTCTGCCAACCCCAGGCCGGGTTTTCGAAGATCGCCATGTCGACCCGGCCTTGCTCGAAGTCGCGAAAACGTCGGGGGATCGAGGTAGGCACCACCACAAACTGGTAATCGGTTTGCGCAGCGTTCAACGCTTCGACCAATTGCGGCAACAACCCGGTGTCGGCCCCTTGCTCGGGGCGCACGGTGTAGGGCGGAAAGTGCGCCGCGCCGATTCTCACCAACTGCGCGGCACCGGCCTGCGTCCACGCGGCGGTGCCCAGTGCCCATAAAGTAAGTCCTGCAGCCAGCCGCCATGGCGAAAACATCGAGGCACACACCGTTGAAGAGTTCAATGCCGATAAGCTAGGCGTTTTTACCGGGGGAGACAACTTTCGCCAGCAAATTAATGGCTTGCGCTTCAGTCCGCCTTCAGCACCATCAACAAGGCCTCTTCGGCCAACTCTTCAAGGGTCATGCTGCCTTGGGCGCGAAACCAGGTGGTGGTCCATGACAAAGCGCCGGTGAGGAAGCGCCGGGTGATAAACACATCGCCCCGGATGTAGCCAGCGGCCTTGGCCTCGCCCAGCACCTGCAACCAGATCTGCTCATACACGTCACGCAGGGCCAGCACGTGCGCCTGGCCTTCGGCCGACAGCGAGCGCCATTCGTAGACCAGCACCGCCATGGCCTCGCCACTGCCGCCCATGATCGACTGCAACTCGCAGCGGATCAGCGCCAGTACGCGTTCGCGCACCGTGTTCGCCTCCTCCAGTGAAGCGCGCATCATCGCGGTGTTGTAGTGGATGGTTTCCTCCATCACCGCACGCAAGATCTCATCCTTGCTCTTGAAGTGATGAAAGATGCTGCCGGACTGGATGCCCACGGCGCCGGCCAGATCTCGCACGGTGGTGCGCTCGAACCCCTTGTTGCGAAACAGATGAGCCGCGGTTTGCAGCAACTTGCCGCGGGCGCTCTCGGGGTCGGTCAATTGGCCTGCATCGACCATGGTGCGCATCACCCCCAGGGCTTTGTGCTCATCCATGCTGCTCTCCTTCACGTCTACTGTCGTCTTGGCCGGCAATTTAGGCCGTGACTGCCACCCAAGCAAGCGCTTGGGTAAAACTTGTGACTGGAGTTTACAAACCAAGCGCTTGCTTGGTAGTCTCGACGCCAGCCCTTGGAGGAAGGATTTCTCATGAGCAAGACGGTACGTATCGGCTGCGCCAGCGCCTTCTGGGGCGACACCTGCACCGCCGCCGCCCAATTGGTGCAGGGCGGCGCCCTGGATTACCTAGTGTTCGATTACCTGGCGGAAGTCACCATGTCGATCCTCGCCGGTGCCCGCCTGAAAGACCCCAAGGCCGGCTACGCCACGGATTTTGTCGAGGTGCTCACGCCCTTGCTGGCGGATATCCAGCGTCAGGGCATTCGGGTGATCAGCAACGCCGGCGGCATCAACCCCCAAGCCTGCGCCGCCGCCCTGCAAGCGGCCTGCGATAACGCGCACATCCCGATGAAAATCGCCGTGTTGCTCGGCGATGACCTGCACCCTCAACTCAAACAGCTGCCGCCTGTCACCGACATGTTCAACGGTGCCCCACTGCCGCCCCTGTGCGTGTCCGCCAATGCCTACCTCGGCGCACCGGGCATTGCCCAGGCTTTGGGGCTCGGCGCCGATATTGTCATCACCGGCCGCGTGGTCGACAGCGCAGTGGTCAGCGCGGCACTGGTGCATGAATTCAACTGGTCGTGGCAGGACTACGATCACCTGGCCCAGGCCGCCCTGGCCGGGCATATCATCGAGTGCGGCGCGCAGTGCACCGGCGGTAACTTCACCGACTGGCGTGACGTGCCCGACTACGAACACATCGGCTTCCCCATCGTCGAAGTCAGCGCCGACGGCCAGTTCACTGTGAACAAGGTCGAGGGCAGCGGCGGCCTGATCAGCGAACTCAGCGTGTCCGAACAACTGCTGTATGAAATCGGTGACCCGCGCGCCTATGTGCTGCCGGACGTGATCTGCGATTTCAGCCAGGTCAAACTGCAGCAACAAGGCAAACACGCGGTGCGCCTGCACGGCGCCAAGGGCCTGCCACCCACCGACCAGTACAAGGTCAGCGCCACCTACCCCGATGGCTTTCGCTGTACCGCCAGCTGCCTGATCGCCGGCATCGACGCGGTAGCCAAGGCCAAGCGGGTCAGCCAGGCGCTCATCAACAAAACATCAGAGCTGTTCAGCCAGCGCGGCTGGCCCCCCTACACCGACGTCAACATCGAACTGCTGGGCAGCGAAGCCACCTACGGCGCCCATGCCCGGCGTGTGGATTGCCGTGAAGTGGTGTTGAAGCTGGCGGTGCGGCACCCGAGCAAGCAGGCGCTGGTGCTGTTCGCGCGCGAGATCGCCCAGGCGGCCACCGGCATGGCGCCGGGCCTGACCGGCATTGTCGGCGGGCGGCCGACGGTGTACCCGCTGATCCGGCTGTTTTCGTTCCTGATCGACAAATCGTCCTGCACCGTCGCCATCGATTACCAGGGCCAACGCCATGCCGTTGAGTTGCCCGCCTGCGCGCCCCTGCTCACGCCGGCCGCGCCCATCGAGCCGGCCAAGCCCCAGGGCCGTGCCGACGCCAGCGTGCCGCTGGTCAAACTCGCCGTGGCGCGCTCCGGTGACAAGGGCAACCACAGCAATATCGGGGTGATCGCCCGCCACCCCGACTACCTGCCGTGGATCGCCGAAGCCCTGACCCCGGAGGTGATCGTCGACTGGATGGACCACGTGCTCGACCCGATCCATGGCCGCGTCGAACGCTGGTACTTGCCCGGCAGCCACAGCCTCAACTTCCTGCTGGAAAACGCCTTGGGCGGTGGCGGCATCGCCAGCCTGCGCATCGACCCCCAGGGCAAGGCCTTCGCCCAGCAACTGCTGGAAATCCCCATCGCCGTACCGCAGCACATTGCCGACCAACTCAGCTAAAGGACTGTCGCCGTGGCCTTCGATTCGATCTTCAAAGCCGACCTGTTCCAGGGGCACACCCTGATCGTCACCGGTGGCGGCAGTGGCATTGGCCGCTGCACCGCCCATGAACTGGCGGCCCTGGGCGCTCGCGTGATCCTGGTGGGGCGCAAGCCGGACAAGTTGCAGCAGGTAGCCCAGGAAATTACCGAAGACGGTGGCCTCGCCCATTGGCAGGCCTGTGATATCCGCGATGAAGAGGCGGTGAAGGCACTGGTCACGCAAGTTCTGCACGACCACGGCCCCATTCATGGCCTGGTGAATAACGCCGGCGGCCAATACCCGTCGCCACTGGCCGCGATCAATCAAAAGGGCTTTGAAACCGTACTGCGCACCAACCTGGTGGGCGGTTTCCTGATGGCCCGGGAGGTGTTCAACCAGTCGATGAGCAAGCACGGCGGCGCAATCGTCAACATGCTCGCCGACATGTGGGGCGGCATGCCCGGCATGGGCCACTCCGGCGCGGCGCGCTCCGGCATGGACAACTTCACCAAGACCGCCGCGTTTGAGTGGGGCTATGCCGGGGTGCGCGTCAACGCCGTGGCGCCTGGCTGGATCGCCTCCAGCGGCATGGACACTTACGAAGGCGCGTTCAAGGCGGTGATTCCCACCCTGCGTGAGCATGTGCCGCTCAAGCGCATCGGCACCGAGTCGGAAGTCAGCGCGGCCATCGTCTTCCTGCTCAGCCCGGCTGCGGCCTTTATCAGCGGCAGCACCCTGCGCATCGACGGCGCCGCGAGCCTGGGCAGCCGCGCATGGCCGCTGCCCAAAGCGCCGGCACCGAGCAAGCCGTTCAATGGGTTCCACCGCGCCTACCTGCCGGATGTGCTCAAGGCGGAGCAATAACGCCATGCCAACCATTGAAACCCTGATCGACCCCAACAGCCCAGCGTTCGCGCAAAACCGCGAAGCCATGCTGGCGTCCATCGCCCAGTTGCGCCAGCTGGAACACACCCTGCTGGCCAAGGCCCAGGAAGCCAAGCCCAAGTTCGACAAGCGCGGCCAATTGCTGCCCCGTGAGCGCCTCAACCTGCTGCTGGACCCCGGCGCGCCGTTCCTGGAACTGGCCAGCCTGGCCGGCTACAAACTCCACGACGACAAGGACGGCAGCGCCGCCGGTGGCGGGCTGATCGCCGGTATCGGCTATGTCAGCGGCGTGCGCATGCTGGTGGTGGCCAATAACAGCGCGATCAAGGGCGGCACCATTTCCCCTTCCGGGCTGAAGAAATCCCTGCGCCTGCAACAGATCGCCATGGAGAACAAATTGCCGGTGGTGACCCTCGCCGAAAGCGGCGGCGCCAACCTCAACTACGCCGCCGAGATTTTCGTCGAAGGCGCACGCAGCTTTGCCAACCAGGCGCGCATGTCGGCCATGGGCTTGCCGCAGATTACCGTGGTGCATGGCTCGGCCACGGCCGGCGGTGCGTATCAGCCGGGCCTGTCGGATTACGTGGTGGTGGTGCGCGGCAAGGCCAAGCTGTTCCTCGCCGGGCCACCGTTGCTCAAGGCCGCCACCGGCGAAATCGCCACCGATGAAGAACTGGGTGGCGCGCAGATGCACGCGCAAACCGCCGGCACCGCTGAGTACCTGGCCCAGGACGATGCCGATGGCGTGCGGATCGTGCGTGAGATTGTGGGCCTGCTGCCCTGGAATGACCGCTTGCCGCAGGCCCCCCAACGCGCCTATCGCGAACCGCTGTACCCGATTGAAGAGCTGTTGGGGCTGATCCCCGATGACCCGAAAAAACCATACGACGTGCGCGAAATCCTGGCGCGCCTGGCCGACGGTTCCAACCTGCTGGAATTCAAGGGCGAGTTCGACCCCCACACCGTCTGCGCCCATTTGCACATCCAGGGGCGTGCCGTGGGGGTGATTGGCAATAACGGCCCCATCACGCCGAAGGGCGCGAGCAAAGCCGCGCAGTTTATCCAGCTGTGCGACCAGAGCCGCACGCCGCTGCTGTTTTTGCACAACACCACCGGTTTCATGGTGGGCACCGAGTCGGAACAGCAAGGGGTGATCAAGCACGGCGCGAAGATGATCCAGGCAGTGGCCAACGCCCGTGTGCCTAAACTCACTATCGTGGTCGGTGGCTCCTACGGTGCTGGTAACTACGCGATGTGCGGCCGCGGCCTGGACCCGCGCTTTATCTTCGCCTGGCCCAACAGCCGCACCGCGGTGATGGGCGGCGCACAGGCCGGCAAAGTGCTGCGCATTGTCACCGAGGCCAAGCAACTCAAGGACGGCCTGGTGCCCGACCCCAAGGTGCTCGACATGCTCGAACAGGTCACCGCGCAGAAACTCGACAGCCAGTCCACCGCCCTCTACGGCAGCGCCAACCTGTGGGACGACGGGCTGATTGATCCACGGGACACCCGCACCTTGCTCGGTTTTTTGCTGGATATCTGTCACGAAGCCGAACGGCGGCAACTGCAACCCAGCAGCTTTGGTGTGGCGCGCTTCTAATCAGGAGAACAATAAAAATGATCTTCACCCAGGAACACCAGGAACTGCGCCGCACCGTGCGCGCCTTCGTCGACCGCGAGATCAACCCGCACGTGGATGAATGGGAAAAAGCCGGGCGTTTTCCCATTCACGAGATCTTCCGCAAAGCCGGCGACCTCGGCCTGCTGGGCATTTCCAAACCGGAAAAATTCGGCGGCATGGGCCTGGACTACAGCTATTCCATCGTCGCCGCCGAAGAGTTCGGCACCATCCGCTGCGGCGGCATCCCCATGTCCATCGGCGTGCAGACCGACATGTGCACCCCTGCCTTGGCGCGCTTCGGCTCCGATGAACTGCGCGAGGAATTCCTGCGCCCAGCCATCAGCGGCGAACAGGTCGGCTGCATCGGCGTCTCGGAAACCGGTGCGGGCTCCGACGTGGCCGGGCTCAAGACCCATGCGCGCAAGGATGGCGACGACTATGTGATCAACGGCAGCAAGATGTGGATCACCAATTCGCCCAGCGCCGACTTCATCTGCCTGCTGGCCAACACGTCCGACGACAAACCGCATATCAACAAGTCGCTGATCATGGTGCCGATGAACAGCCCCGGCATCAGCGTCAGCCCGCCGTTGGAAAAACTCGGCATGCACAGCTCCGAGACCGCCCAGGTGTTTTTCGATGGCGTGCGCGTGCCGCAACGCAACCGCATCGGCCACGAGGGCGCGGGCTTCATGATGCAGATGTTGCAGTTCCAGGAAGAACGCCTGTTCGGCGCGGCCAATATGATCAAGGGCCTGGAGCACTGCATCGACAGCACCATCGAATACTGCAAAGAGCGCCAGACCTTCGGCAAAGCGCTCATTGATAACCAGGTGATCCACTTCCGCCTGGCGGAACTGGCCACCGAAATCGAATGCCTGCGCGCCTTGGTCTACCAGGCCACCGAGCAGTACATCAAGGGCCAGGACGTCACGCGGCTGGCCTCAATGGCCAAGCTCAAGGCCGGGCGGCTGGGCCGTGAGGTCAGCGACAGTTGCCTGCAATATTGGGGCGGCATGGGTTTCATGTGGGACAACCCGGTGGCCCGCGCCTATCGCGACGTGCGCCTGGTGTCGATTGGCGGCGGTGCCGACGAAATCATGCTGGGCATCATCTGCAAACTGATGGGCACCCTGCCCGGTAAAAAGCCATGAATACCTTGCTGCTCGAAGCCCATAACGGCGTGCTGCACATCACCCTCAACCGCCCCGAATGCCGCAATGCGATGAGCCTTGAAATGGTCAATGAACTGCGTGCGGTACTGGCTCAGTTGGACAGCCAGGTGCGTGCCGTGGTGATCAGCGGCGCGGGCGGGCATTTTTGCGCGGGGGCCGATGTGAAGGATCTGGCCGGCGCCGGGGGGCAGTTGCAAGCATTGAACCGTGCGTTTGGCACCTTGCTGCAAGAGGTTCAGGCGCTGGCGCAAGTGGTGATCGTGGTGCTGCAAGGCGCGGTGCTGGGCGGTGGGTTCGGGCTGGCGTGCGTGAGTGATATTGCGATTGCAGCGGGCCAGGCGCAGTTCGGCTTGCCCGAGACCCGCCTGGGGTTGCTGCCGGCGCAGATTGCGCCGTTTGTGGTCAAGCGTATTGGCCTTACCCACGCGCGGCGCCTGGCGCTGACGGCGGCTCGGTTTGATGGGGTGGAGGCTGGGCGGTTGGGCGTGGTGCATTTTGTCGAGCACGACTCGCAGGCATTGGCGCAGCGTGTGGATGAGGTATTGGGGCAGGTGTTGCAGTGTGCGCCGGGGGCGAATGCGCGGACCAAGGCCTTGTTGTTGGCCAGTGTGGATGAGCCGCTTGAGACCGTGCTGGATCGCGGGGCGCAGTGGTTTGCCGAGGCGGTGAGGAGTGAGGAAGGGGTTGAGGGGACGCAGGCGTTTGTGCAGAAGCGAAAGCCGAGTTGGTCTGGATGACGCCATCGCAGGCAAGCCAGCTCCCACAGGGGAACACATTTCAAATGTGGGAGCTGGCTTGCCTGCGAAGAGGCCCCAACACACGCCGCATTCATCAAGGGATAACCCAATGCCCGCATTCACCAAGATCCTGATCGCCAACCGCGGCGAAATCGCCTGCCGCATCCAGCGCACCGCCCAGGCCCTGGGCTATCGCACCGTGGCCGTCTACAGCGACGCGGATTCCAATGCCCTGCACGTACAGATGGCCGACGAAGCCGTGCACATCGGCCCGGCGCCCGTACACCAGTCCTACCTGAACACACAGGCCATCCTCACCGCCGCCCAACTGACCGGCGCCGACGCCATCCACCCCGGCTACGGCTTCCTCTCCGAAAACCCCGACTTCGCCCGCGCCTGCCAGCAGGCCACTCTCACCTTCATCGGCCCCAGCGTCGAAGCCATCGAACTGATGGGCAGCAAACGCCTGTCCAAACTCGCCATGCTCGACGCCGGCGTGCCCTGCATCGCCGGCTACCAGGGCAGTGCCCAGGATGACGCCACCTTGCAGCAGGAAGCCGAGCGCATCGGCTTCCCGCTGATGATCAAGGCCAGCGCCGGTGGCGGTGGGCGTGGCATGCGCCTGGTGCACCAGCGCGAACAGTTGCTGGAGCAACTGCGCACCGCACGCTCGGAAGCCATGAATGCGTTCGGCAGCGACGAACTGATCCTCGAACAGGCGCTGATCGACCCGCGCCACGTGGAAGTGCAACTGTTCGGCGACCGCCATGGCAACCTCATCTACCTCGGCGAGCGCGACTGTTCGATCCAGCGCCACCATCAAAAAGTCATCGAAGAAGCGCCCTGCCCCGTGATGACGCCCGAACTGCGCCAGGCCATGGGCGAAGCCGCGCTCAAGGCCGGGCGGGCGGTGAACTATGTGGGTGCCGGCACCGTGGAGTTTCTGCTCGACCGCAACGGCCAGTTCTATTTCCTGGAAATGAACACGCGCCTTCAAGTGGAGCATCCCGTCACCGAGATGATCACCGGCCTCGACCTGGTGGACTGGCAGTTGCAGATCGCCGCTGGGCAAGCGCTGCCACTCACCCAATCACAGGTGACCCTGACCGGCCACGCCATGGAAGTGCGCCTGTACGCCGAAGACCCGGCCCAGGGCTTCCTGCCGCAAACCGGTGACGTGTTGCGTTGGGAACCCGCCCCCGGCGTGCGCATCGACCATGGCTTGCGTGAAGGCCAAACCATCAGCCCGTTCTACGACCCGATGCTGGGCAAGATCATCGCCCACGGCGCCAGCCGCGAAGAAGCCCGGCGGAAATTGCTGCGGGCCGTGGAAGACACGGTGTTACTCGGCGTGGCGACCAATCAGCGCTTGCTCATCGACCTGCTCAAGCACCCGGACTTTATCGCCGGCGACTTCAGCACGGGCTTGATCGCCGAACATTTCAGCGTCATCCCACAGCACACAGCGACCGCTGAACAGCTCTCGCTGGCCGCCGCGCTGTTTTATCAACACAGCGCCAACCAGCACTCACACCCCCTCGCACGCTGGCGCAACACGGCGAGTGCCCCGGTGACATACCGCCTGGAGATCAACGGCCAACTCCATAGCGTGACCATTGACGACCTGCCACTCACCACCGACGGTCGCCACGCCACCTTCGTCATCAAAGGGGTTCGCCGCCGCATCGCCTATCACCTGGACGGCAACCGGCTGTGGCTGCCAGGGCTGACCGTCACCGACCGCACCCAGCAAGTTGCCAGCCGCCCTGCCGATGCCAGCAGCGGCACGGTCCAGGCCCCCATGGACGGCGCCATCGTCGATATACGGGTGTGCGTCGGTGAAAACGTCAGCAAAGGCCAGCTTTTGCTGGTGCTTGAAGCGATGAAAATGGAGCACCCGTTGAAGGCCGGTATCGATGGCACGGTCAAGGAACTGCGCGTCGTGACGGGCGATCAGGTGCGCAACCGCCAGGTTTTGCTCGAGATCCAATAACGCCCCTAGGCGGAACTACAGGGCCGGGCTACGCTCTATCCCCATCAGGAAGGGACGAGTACGGGAACCTGCACCATGCCTCATTGGCTGATTATTGACCTTGAAGCCACAACGGATGACGGCGGCTGGCCCGTGACGGAGATGGAAGTCATCGAGATCGGCGCCAGCCTGGTCAACCGCCAGGGCCGCGAACTGGACCACTTCCAGCGCTTTGTGCGGCCCTTGCGGCGGCCATTGCTGACGCCCTTTTGCCGCAAACTCACCCATATCACCCAGGCCAATATCGACATGGCCGCGCCGATCACCGAGGTATGGCCGCTGTTCGAGCGCTGGCTGGGCCAACATCAGCCACGCTTGGAAGGCTGGGCCAGTTGGGGGGATTATGACCGCGTGCAGCTTGAGCTGGAGTGGCAGCGCCATGGTCTCGCCAGCGCCCTGGGCGACACCCCGCATGTGAACCTCAAGCAACGCTTTGCCAAGGCCCGGCGTCTGGAAAAACCGCTGGGGCTCAATGGGGCGCTGCAATTGGCCGGGATGCAATTCAATGGCCAGCAGCATCGCGCCCTGGAGGATGCACGCAATACCGCGCGCCTGCTGCCCTTGATTTTGCCAGTCTAGGCAGCGCTTGCAGCCTTGGGCATACTGGCCAACCATTTTCCTGCTGCCCTGTAGGAGCGAGCTTGCTCGCGAAGATCGCCAACGAAAACGCAGCGCCTCGGGTTAAACGCGGTGTTCTCAGGTTTTTCGCGAGCAAGCTCGCTCCTACAGTGGTTGGCGTAAGCCTTGACCTTTTTCCGAGGATTCACCCATGTTCAAAGTCAACGAGTACTTCGACGGCACCGTCAAGTCGATCGCTTTCGGCACCGCAGAAGGGCCAGCGACCATCGGCGTGATGGCTCCGGGTGAATACGAATTCGGCACCGCCCAACGCGAAATCATGCACGTGGTGTCCGGCGCCCTAACCGTGAAGCTGCCTGAGAGCAGCGACTGGGAAACCTTCGCCGCCGGCAGCCAGTTCCACGTCCCGGCCAACAGCAAGTTCCAGTTGAAGGTTGCGGTGGATACTGCCTACCTGTGTGAATACCGCGGCTAAGCAATACCCGCCGCACGCAAAAAGCCCGTCTCCCACGAGACGGGCTTTTTTTATTCCAGCACCGTTACCGGCATGCCGACTTCCAGGCGACCAACGCCATCGTTGACCAGGTTCTGGCCGAACATCGCGCCCTTTTCGGTCTTGCGGTAGGTTTCCAGCGTGGCGAAGGGCTCGCGGTCGGGGCTGCGTTCGCCGGTCTGGGGGTCGATGGTGGTGAGGATGCACCGCGAGCACGGCTTGACCACCCGAAACTCCACCTCGCCGATGCGCACGCGCTTCCAGCCATCTTCGGCGAAGGCCTCGGCGCCTTCGATGACGAGGTTGGGACGAAAACGCAGCATCTCCATCGGGCGGCCGATCTTCGTACACAGGTCGTCGAGGGAGCCCTGGCCGATCAACAGCAACGGGTAGCCGTCAGCGAAGCCGACCTTGTCGTCATCCTTGCCATACCCGGCTTCGGTGGTGCGCGCACGTTCCAGGGGCAGTTGCACCAGGCGCGTCGGCTTGCCGATGAACTCGCTGACCCAGGCCGCAGCCTCATCGCCAGCATCCGGCACGCGCAGGGTGTCACGCCAGATGGTCACACCGCGCAGTTCGCTGGCGCTGCCCGGCAATGCCACGTCCAGCGGCGCGTAGCCCGGCGAACTCAGGGTCAAGCCCCCGCTGCTGTTCCACAACGCGATGAGCTGGCTCATCTTCGCCACCGCCCGTTGCGTCAGGAACCGCCCGCTGGCTTCATCCACCAGCATCCAGCGTCGATCCCCGTCCAACCCGAGTTTATCCAGGCCAATCTGCTGCAAGGCTTGGGCCTTGCCGGACTTCAAGGGGTAACGGTACAACGCGCTGAGACGCAGCATGGGCCTGCCTTCCTAGGAAACAAAGTGTCATCCTAAAGTCAGGCGGGCATTTCGTCCAACATCAGACGCTCACGCACCACGTCCACCAGCTTGTCCGGCTGGAATTTGGAGAGGAAATTGTCGCAGCCGACCTTCTTGACCATCGAGTCGTTGAAGCTGCCCGACAGCGACGTGTGCATCACCACATAGAGGCCACGCAGGCGCGGGTCGTTGCGGATCTCGGTGGTGAGGCGGTAGCCATCCATCTCGGGCATTTCGGCGTCGGTGAAGATCATCAGCAGTTTGTCGGTCATCACCTGGCCGCTGTCGGCCCAGGCCTTGAGCATGTTCAGAGCCTTGAGGCCGTCGCTGGCAATGTGCATCTTCACGCCCAACTGGCCCAGGGTGTCACGCAACTGCGACAAGGCCACGTTGGAATCATCCACCAGCAGCACTTCGCGACCACGGGCACGCTCCAGCACCGGGTCTTCAAGTTTGTCCCGGGAGACCTTGGCGTTGTAGGGCACGATCTCGGCGAGGACTTTTTCCACGTCGATGATTTCCACCAGTTGCTCATCGACCTTGCTGATGGCCGTGAGGTAGTGCTGGCGACCGGCGCTGGTCGGCGGCGGCAGGATGGCTTCCCAGTTCATGTTGACGATGCGGTCCACGCCGCCCACCAGGAACGCCTGCACCGAGCGGTTGTACTCGGTGACGATAATGGTGCTGTTAGGGCCAGGCACCAAAGGCCGCATGCCGATCGCCTGGGACAGGTCGATCACCGGCAGGGTCTGGCCACGCAGGTTGACCACGCCGCAAACAAAGGGATGGCGCTGGGGCATCAGGGTCAGTTTGGGCAGTTGCAGCACTTCCTGCACCTTGAACACGTTGATCGCGAACAATTGCCGTCCGAAGAGGCGGAACATGAGAATTTCCAGGCGATTCTCACCCACCAATTGCGTGCGTTGATCTACCGTGTCGAGAATGCCGGCCATTGAAAGCTCCTGGTGTACACGCAGGTGTGCGCTGAAGGGGTGTGCGGTTCGTATAGGCGGTTATCGGCGGCAAGCGCCAAACCTTGACCCTGTTAAAATGCCACGCAAACACATTGATGTCACACTGACATCATGCTTTACTGCATTCACCCTTCAGAACGCTTACACCGACCCCGCACGACACTCGAATCGGCGCGCGGTTCCGCCTTGTAAGGGATTCCCCTATGCGCAATCGGGCCCAACCTGATATTCGCGATATCTAATAGCCATTAATGTGACGCCATTCTCATTGCATGAATGGAGTCAGGCTTTTGTTTGCCAACCCAAGCCCTTGGTCTACGGGCCTTTCAGGCACTCACGTATCGGCAACTGAAGTTGCGTCATCTCGCATAACAGCGGCTAAAGGCGGCATTCGTGAGCTTTTCAATAACCGTCCTACTGGATTATCGGAAGCAGCCTACACGCCCCAGTCGTATTTCAGCGCTAGTTTTAAGCCATTCACCCGGTGCGACATCTCATCACCCGACCTTAAGTTGTGGAGACTTGCATGATGAATAGCGCGAACGAATGGCAAACCGCACTTCCCGAGTTTTTGCTGGAAGCCGAAATGCTGCTGGCCAAGTCCGAGGAATGCCTGAACCACCTGCATTTGATCCGCAATGACAGCGACGCCATCGACTGCATGAAAACCAGCCTGGCCAAACTGGCTGAAAAGGCTGACGGCCTGGCCCTGCAGGCGATCAGCGAATTCTCTCGGCATATTCAATACCTGATCGCCAATGCCGTGAGCCCGGTGCAACTGCATGACCAAGCCCTGGATGCGTTGCACGACTGCCTGACGTTGCTGGCCTGGCAACTGGAACTGATTGACATCCGTACCGGGGAACTGGGCCTGGATGACAGTGAGCAAACTTCGCTGATTGCCACGGTGACTTCGCAGATTCCGCAAAAAGACTACGGCCACCAGTCGCGTTTACAACAGAGGTCTTAAAGCAAAAAAGGTCGTATTTAATATCAGAGTTATCTAAAAACGACCCTTTACGTCAACTATGAAAGCGCTTTCAGAGCCTGAAGAAATATCAATTAGCCAGCACCTTAAAAGTTGTACAAACCAGGCTAACTAATACAACTCAATAGCGCTGGCCGGGCTGCCAGGGCATTTCCGTGGTTAATATATCGACCGAGGAATATGCCAGGCGACCAACGGTAACAGGGGTGGTACCATGCCCCGCTCGAAATGAAGCAACTTCATTATGGATAACCACGATCCGGCACCGCAGGCTCGACAGAGCCCAGTCAACCGCCGTGACCGGTCTTCGCGCAGTGAACCCTCATTGGCTCCATCCGCTATGTACGCCAGCCTCAAGTCACTCATCGCAAGGTTCGTGTCCCACTGCCATGCGCGCAGCCTCATCCTTGCCCTGTGCCTGTGTTCATTGCTGGTCAGCCTATGGGTTTACCTGCAAGGCGCGCCGTTGCCGTTACTGATTGTGCTGCTCAACCTGGCCACGTTGGCGGTGGTAGCCCTGCACCAGTGGCGCTCGCGCAACGCCATCAAGTTTCAGCCCCAGGAGCTGGCCGACCGCCTGCTGCAAGTCCAGGAAAACGAACGCCACCGCCTCAGCCGCGAATTGCACGATGACATCGGCCAATTGCTGACCGCCGCCAAGCTGCAAAGCGAATGGCTGCAGCGTCGCCTGCCCGACGACCTGCAAAGCCATTGCTCGGTGCTGTGCAACACCCTCAATGAAACCCTGGCCAAGGTGCGCGACGTGTCCGCCATCCTCAACCCGCGCCAACTGGCAAGCCTGGGGCTGGAAGCGAGCCTGCGCGCGCACCTGCTCAAGACCCTGGAAAATACCCAGGTGTGCTGGAGCCTGGAGTGCCAGCAACGGCTCACCGGCATTCCTGAAGAAATGGCCGTGGCGGCCTTTCGCATCACCCAGGAAGCGGTCACCAACATGCTGCGCCATGCCAACGCGCACAACCTGCTGGTGCGCCTGCAACGCTTGCCTGAAGGGCTGTCGCTGATGATCTGCGATGACGGCCAAGGCTTCGAACCTGCCGCCGACCCCGCCAAGGTAGGCCAACGGGGCATGGCCGGCATGTGCGAACGGGCCCTTCAGTTGGGCGGCACCTTGTCCGTCAGCAGCCAGCCGGGCAAAGGCGCACGCATCCACGCACTTTTCCCCTGGGCACCCCGTGCCCTCGAACGGGCCAGTGCCCATAAGGTTCTCCAGTGACCTGCAATTTGCTTCTGGTCGATGACCATGCCTTGATCCGCGCCGGCGTGCGCGCACTGATCCTGGATATCCCCGGCTACGCCGTGGTGGGCGAGGCCAGCGATGGCGCGCAACTGCTTGAGGCATTCAGCGCCCTGCTGCCCGACATTGTGCTGCTGGACCTGTCGATGAAACACACCGGCGGCCTGGATGCCTTGCAGCAACTCAAGCGCGCCTACCCCAAGTGCAAAGTGCTGATCCTGTCGATGCACACCGACCCCGAGATGATCATGCGCGCCCTGGAGTCTGGCGCCCACGGCTACCTGCTCAAGGACACCACCGCCAACGAACTGGAACACGCCCTGCAAGCGCTGCGTAACAACGAACGCTACCTGAGCCCCGCCATTGCCCACACGGTGATCAATCAGGCGCTGGTCCGCAGCCAGGGCCCCAGCACGCCTGTTGCCCACAGCCACAACCTGACGGCGCGGCAACTGGAGATCCTGCGCTTGATCGTGCGCGGCAAATCCACCCGGGAAATTGCCCACGGCCTGGGCCTGAGCATCAAGACCGTCGAAGCCCACCGCTCACAGATCATGAAGCGCTTGCAGATTTTTGACGTGGCGGGCCTGGTGTTATTTGCCGTGCGCGAGCAGATCATCAGCCTGGACGACTAACGGCGACCCCAGCGGCAAGTGCACGCGCAGCGCCTTGGGCAGCGCCTCGAAATGCAGGTCGTCGCCTTCCAGCGGCTCACCGTCGAGGTTAATGTACAAGCCCTGCGCGACCTTGATCTTCACCCACGGCAGGCGTGCGCGCACGAACATGGTGTCCAGGCCCCAGCCGTTATTCATCAACTCACGCAACGTGCCGACCACTTCCTGCGGCGCCGGCAGGATGCTGACATCCAGCAGCCCGTCATCAACCAATGCACCAGGGCACAACACATGCCCGCCACCGGCCTGGCGACCGTTGCCGATGCCCAGCGCGAGCAACTCGCCTTTCCAGTGGAAATCCGGGCCTTCCAATTCACCGTAGGCGGCTTTCAATTCACTGAAGCGGGTTAAACCGGTAAACAGGTAAGCGGCACCGCCCAGGACCTTCTTCAAATCTTCGGAGGTATTGGCCGTGACCTGGCTACCAAAACCACCGGTGGCCATATTCAGGAAAATCTGCCCACCCACCTGGCCAAGGTCGATGGCCCTGGGCTGCACGTCCAGCAAGGCCAGGGCGCCAGCCGGCTCCAACGGCACACCTGCCGCCTTGGCGAAATCATTGGCGGTGCCCAGGGGCATCAGCACCAGGCTGGCGTCAGTGTTGGCATGGGCCATGGCTTCAGCCACATCGCGCAAGGTGCCGTCGCCACCGCCGGCAATGATATGGGTGTAGCCCGCGGCCAAGGCTTCATTGACCAGGCGCTGAGCATCACCGCCCTCCCACGTCACCCGCACGGCCAACTCCCCACCCTGCTCCCGCCGCGCCAGCACGGCAGCGCGCACATCCTCGTTGAGGGCTTGTTTGCCATGGAGGATCAACAGGGCTTTGGGGGTGGTCATTTGAGGGAATCTCCTGGGTCAAAGGTGCATGAAGGATGTTGACCCTTGGGGCACCGGAAAAGTCTGTGGGCTGAAGAAAATTGATTGAAGTACACCAATCAACCTGTGGGAGCTGGCTTGCCTGCGATGGCGGCGGCTCAATCGACAAACATCTCAAACCTGCCACCCAACGGTAACCACGATGCGAAGCGAGCCGCTCTTGATCTTGCTCTTGATCTGCTTGTGATCTTGATCTCAGGCGCCCCGTTAAACCACGCTGGCCGAACGCAGGCTTGAATTCGTGGGTAACCCGGCAGGACGCCGGGTTAGCCGCCCCGCGCCATGGATGGCGCGTGGCGGCGGCCCACGGATTCAAGCCTGCGTTCGGGCACACCGAGCCCAAGCGAGGTGCCGAGTGGTGGGGCAAGAGCCCTTTTGGTTACTTTTGGGGCTCTTTTCCAAAAGTGACCCGCTGTCAGAGCGGAACCCTAAGTGGCCGTTACCGCAGCAATGGATATGCACACAATCCAACTGTGTCGCCTGTCAGGCCGCCTTCGCGAGCAAGCCCGCTCCCACAGTTGGATCGTTGGGTGTCAGGTAGATAGGCGTCGGCTGTCAGGGCGTCATCGCAGGCAAGCCAGCGCCCACATTTTGAATCTTGGGGTGCCAGGTAAAGACGTGTCGGCTGGTAGGCCGTCATCGCAGGCAAGCCAGCTCCCACATGAACCAAGCAAGCCCAGCCCCAATCAGCTCTTGTGCAACTTGCTCATCAACTGCGCCTCAGCCTGAGTCAACCCACACGACTGGGTCAGCTCATCCACCGTCGCCCCCATGCCAACCAGCTTGGCCGCCTGGGCAAACGACAGGTTCGACGGATCACGCTGCTCCAACTGCACCAACCTGTCCGGCAACGGCGCAAGAATCGCACGCAGTTCATGCACCTCATCCCCCACCCGCACCGCACTTTGCTGGAAATGATCAACGCGCTTGACCAGCTCCAGAATGCGCCGGTCACGCACCGCATCGCGCTCGGCCTGTTGCAAGGCCAACTCCCGCTGCTGGCGCACATAGCGCAACACAAACGCCACGGTCCCGGCCCACAACAGGGCCAGGACAATCACCGCTGCCACAAGGAACAATCAGATGCTCTCCAGTTCCGACCACTCTTCTTCGCTCATCATCTTGTCCAGCTCAACCAGAATCAGCAGTTCGCCGTTCTTGTTGCACACGCCCTGAATGAACTTGGCCGACTCTTCATTACCCACGTTCGGCGCGGTTTCCACTTCCGATTGGCGCAGGTAAACCACCTCGGCCACGCTGTCGACCAGGATGCCGACCACTTGCTTGTCGGCTTCGATGATCACGATACGGGTGTTGTCGCTGACTTCAACCGTGTCCAGGCCGAACCGCTGGCGGGTGTCGATCACCGTCACCACGTTGCCGCGCAGGTTGATGATGCCAAGCACATAGCTTGGCGCACCTGGCACCGGGGCGATCTCGGTGTAGCGCAGCACTTCCTGCACGCGCATCACGTTAATGCCGTAGGTTTCGTTGTCCAGCTTGAAGGTCACCCATTGCAGGATCGGATCATCCAAACCTTGTGCGGACGCTGACTTGTTCATTCATCTGACCCCTTCAAATGCCGCTATCGACGGCGTGTGTGCAAGTGGGCCGCGCAACCGCACGGCCCTTATTGTTCAATCAACTGCGTTTGTTCTGTGGCATTGCCTTCACCGCACCGCTGGCGATCAACTCGGCCAGTTCGGCGACATCCAGCAACGCGCACATGTGTTCGATCACGGTGCCCGCCAACCACGGCCGCTGGCCACGGTGGCTGCGCCATTTGATTTCATTGGGGTCCAGGCGCAACGAGCGGCTGACTTGATGCACTGCCAGCCCCCACTCGTAGCCCTGCACCGAGATCACGTATTGCAGGCCTTGGCGAAAATCATCGCGGTAGCGGTCGGGCATCACCCAGCGCGCCGTGTCCAGCACCTTGAGGTTGCCGGCCTGGCTGGGCAGGATGCCGAGGAACCACTCTGGCTGCCCGAACAACGGCGTCAGCTCCTGGCCTTCCAGGGAATAGATCGAACCCAGGCACACCAGCGGCACCGCCAGGGTCAACCCGGCGACGTCGAACAGCAGGCACTCAAACGGCTCGGCGGCCCACGAAGGGCGACCGTCGCCCGTCACCGGTGGCGGCGTGATGCTGGGCGGCAGGTGCACGTCCACCAGCGGTTCGACCACCGGGGGCGCCACCACTGCCGGGGCGCTCGGCACCACGACGGGCGCCGCCACCACCTGCGCGTCACGCGCCTGCTCCTCCATCACCGCCTGCTGGAATTCATCCAACGGGCTGTCAGGCTCGACAGCAGGCTCGAGTACCAGAATCGGTTCGGGCATTTCTTCGGCCGTCGCATCCTGCAGCAAGGCATCCAGGTAGGATTCCAGTGCCAGTTGCGGGCGGGTCTTGAATTGGACAGGACGGTTCATCACGCCACCTGCGCCACAAGCTGTTGCGACAGCAGGTGCTTGAGCAACGCACGGTAGGCCAGCACGCCACGGCTCTTGCCGTCGAACTGCGACGGTGTGAGCCCGGCACGGCTGGCGTCACGCAGGCGCGTGTCCACCGGGATGTAACCGTTCCAGATGGTGTCCGGGTAGGCATCGCGCAACACGCGCAAGGTGCCGAGGGACGCCTGGGTGCGACGGTCGAACAAGGTCGGCACGATGCTGAACGGTAGCGCTTGCTTGCGCGAGCGGTTGATCATCGCCAGGGTGCTGACCATGCGCTCCAGGCCCTTGACCGCCAGGTGCTCGGTCTGGACCGGGATCACCAATTGCTGGCTGGCCGCCAACGCGTTGACCATCAGCACGCCGAGCAACGGCGGGCTGTCGATGATCGCGTAGTCGAAGTCCTGCCACAGCTGCGCCAGGGTCTTGGCGATCACCAGGCCCAGGCCACTCTGGCCCGGCGACTGACGCTCCAGGGTGGCCAGGGCGGTGCTCGACGGCAACAGCGAAATACTCTCGTTGCTGGTGGGCAACAGCAGTTGCCCAGGCAGATCCGCCGGCACGCTGCCCTTGTGCAAAAACAGGTCATAGCAGCTGTGTTCCAGCGCATCCGGGTCGTAGCCGAAATAGCTGGTCATGGAGCCGTGGGGGTCCAGGTCCACCACGACCACACGCTTGCCCGCTTCGGCCAGCAAACCGGCCAAGGCGATGGAAGTGGTGGTCTTGCCGACTCCACCCTTTTGATTGGCAACTGCCCAGACTCTCATTCGGTTGGTTCCTCCCGGCGGGCACAGGCGCGACCGAGACATTGCATACGGTTATTGAGCCGGCGACGGAGAATTGACGTTACTCGGTCGGACCGGCGGCTTGACAACGGGCGGTGCAGTTTGTGTGCCAGCACGCTTCAACGCCGCATCCGGGGTGGCATTGGCGGTGCCGGTTCCGGTCAGGCTGCGACGCACATCCAGGTTGCGCGAGACCACCAGCACCACCCGACGGTTACGTGCGCGGCCTTCGACCGTGGCGTTATTGGCCACCGGCTGGAATTCACCATAGCCCACCGACGCCAGGCGCTGGGGGTTCACACCTTGCATGGCCAACATGCGCACGATGCTTGACGCGCGGGCCGAGGACAGCTCCCAGTTGGTCGGGTATTGCGCAGTGCTGATGGGGAAATTGTCGGTGAAGCCTTCCACGTGGATCGGGTTTTCAAAGGGTTTGAGGATCGCCGCCACCTTGTCGATGATGGTGAACGCCTGATCACTGGGCAACGCATCGGCACTGGCGAACAACAGGCTGGAGTTCAACTCGATCTCCACCCACAGCTCGTTGCCGCGCACGGTCATCTGGTTGGAACTGATCAGGTCGCCAAAAGCAGCACTGATATCGTCGGCGATGCTTTTGAGCGGGTCGCTGGTGCCTTGGATGCCGGCGGCGGTTTCATCACTGTCATTGACCAAGGGCTTGGCCGGGGTCACGGTCTTGGGCCGCTCTTCGCCGATGGGGATCGGCTTGAGCGCCCGCTCGGAATCGTTGAATACACCCACCAGCGCCTGGGAAATGATCTTGTACTTGCCTTCGTTGATCGACGAGATCGAGTACATCACCACAAAAAACGCGAACAGCAAGGTGATGAAGTCCGCGTAGGACACCAACCAGCGTTCGTGGTTGACGTGTTCCTCGGGCTCGCGACGGCGACGGCTCACAGGCAGTTCCTCCCCATCAATCCATGAAGCCCTGAAGCTTCAATTCGATGGAGCGCGGGTTTTCGCCTTCGGCAATCGACAGGATGCCTTCAAGCAGCATTTCGCGATAACGCGACTGGCGCATGGCAATCGACTTGAGCTTGCTGGCCACCGGCAGCAACACCAGGTTGGCACTGGCCACGCCGTAGATGGTGGCGACAAAGGCCACGGCAATGCCGCTGCCCAGTTGCGAAGGGTCGGCCAGGTTGCCCATCACGTGGATCAGGCCCATCACCGCACCGATGATGCCAATGGTCGGCGCGTAGCCGCCCATGCTTTCAAAGACTTTGGCCGCATTGATGTCACGGCTTTCCTGGGTGTAGAAATCCACTTCGAGGATGCTGCGGATCGCTTCCGGTTCGGCACCATCGACTAGCAGTTGCAGGCCCTTGCGCGCATAGCTGTCGGGCTCGGCATCGGCCACGCCTTCCAAGCCCAGCAGGCCTTCCTTGCGAGCGGTGAGGCTCCAATTGACCACGCGATCAATGCCGCCTGCCAGGTCAACCCGTGGCGGAAAAATGATCCACACCAGAATCTGCATGGCACGCTTGAACGAGCTCAGGGGCGACTGCAACAACGCCGCACCCACGGTGCCACCGATCACGATCAGCGCGGCCGGGCCGTTGGCCAAGGCGCCGAGGTGGCCGCCTTCCAGGTAGTTGCCACCAATGATGGCGACAAACGCCATGGTGATGCCGATCAGGCTCAACACATCCATCAGAGGCAGGCCTCCACCAGGTGCTTGCCGATGTCGTCCAGGCTGTAGACCGCATCGGCCAGGTCGGCCTTGACGATGGCCATGGGCATGCCATAGATCACGCAACTGGCTTCATCCTGGGCCCAGATGGCGCTGCCGCCCTGCTTGAGCAGGCGCGCACCTTCACGGCCATCGGCGCCCATGCCGGTGAGCACCACCGCCAGAACTTTGTCGCCGTAGGACTTGGCTGCAGAACCGAAGGTGATGTCCACGCACGGTTTGTAATTCAGGCGTTCATCGCCCGGCAGGATTTTGATCGCGCCCCGCCCGTCCACCATCATCTGCTTGCCGCCCGGCGCCAGCAGTGCCAGGCCAGGACGCAGGATGTCGCCATCCTCGGCTTCCTTGACGGTGATGCGGCACAGCTTGTCCAGGCGCTCGGCGAAGGCTTTGGTGAACGCCGCCGGCATGTGCTGCACCAGCACAATCGGCGCCGGGAAGTTGGCCGGCAGTTGGGTCAACACCCGCTGCAAGGCCACCGGGCCGCCGGTGGAGGTACCGATGGCGACCAGCTTGTAAGCCTTGCGCTTGGGCGCCGGCGAATGGGCACTCGCCGCGGCAGCACGTACCGGCGCTACCGCAGGCCGGGCCACGGGCGCAGGGGCCGGGCGCGCAAACGACGACGTCGGCGCCGCTGCGGGCGCAGGCGTGGGGGCTGGCGCAGGGGCGCTGAACAGGCTGCGACGGTTACTGCGGGAAATGCTGTGCACCTTCTCGCACAGCATCTGCTTGACCTTGTCGGGGTTGCGCGAGATGTCTTCGAAATTCTTCGGCAAAAAATCCACCGCGCCGGCGTCCAAGGCGTCGAGGGTCACCCGCGCGCCTTCGTGCGTCAGCGAGGAAAACATCAATACCGGTGTGGGGCAGCGTTGCATGATGTGGCGCACGGCCGTGATGCCATCCATCATCGGCATCTCGTAGTCCATGGTGATCACGTCTGGCTTCAAGGCAATGGCTTGATCGATCGCCTCTTTGCCGTTAGTGGCCGTGCCGACCACTTGGATCGTTGGATCAGCGGAAAGAATTTCCGAGACGCGGCGGCGGAAGAAACCCGAATCGTCCACCACCAGGACCTTGACTGCCATAAACACTCCGTTAGGCGGGGCGGGCATGACCGCCCTGCCCCACCAGAATCAAATACGCCGTGCGGCGTAACGCTTGAGCATGCTCGGAACATCGAGAATCAGTGCGATGCGACCGTCACCGGTAATGGTTGCGCCCGACATGCCTGGGGTGCCCTGCAGCATCTTGCCCAAAGGCTTGATCACCACTTCTTCCTGGCCCACCAGCTGGTCGACCACAAAGCCGATGCGCTGAGTGCCCACGGACAGAATCACAACATGGCCCTCGCGCTGTTCTTCATGGGCAGCCGAAGCCACCAGCCAACGCTTGAGGTAGAACAGCGGCAACGCCTTGTCGCGCACGATCACCACTTCCTGGCCGTCCACCACGTTGGTGCGCGACAGGTCGAGGTGGAAGATCTCGTTGACGTTGACCAGCGGGAAGGCGAACGCCTGGTTGCCCAGCATCACCATCAGGGTCGGCATGATCGCCAGGGTCAACGGCACCTTGATGACGATCTTGGAGCCCTGGCCCTTGGTCGAGTAGATATTGATCGAGCCGTTGAGCTGGCTGATCTTGGTCTTCACCACGTCCATGCCCACGCCACGCCCGGACACGTCGGAGATCTCGGTCTTGGTCGAAAAGCCCGGGGCGAAGATCAGGTTGTAGCACTCGGTGTCGGTCAGGCGGTCGGCGGCGTCCTTGTCCATCACGCCGCGCTTGACCGCGATATTGCGCAAGATGGTCGGGTCCATGCCTTTGCCGTCATCGGTGATCGACAGCAGGATGTGGTCGCCCTCTTGCTCCGCCGCCAAAATCACTTTGCCGTTGCGGGACTTGCCGGCGGCTTCGCGTTCTTCCGGGGTTTCTACGCCGTGGTCGACCGCGTTGCGCACCAAGTGGACCAGCGGGTCGGCCAGGGCCTCGACAAGGTTTTTGTCGAGGTCGGTTTCTTCGCCCACCAGTTCCAGGTTGATTTCTTTCTTGAGCTGGCGTGCCAGGTCGCGTACCAGACGCGGGAAACGGCCGAAGACTTTCTTGATCGGCTGCATCCGCGTTTTCATCACTGCGGTTTGCAGGTCGGCGGTGACCACGTCGAGGTTCGACACGGCCTTCTGCATGGCTTCGTCGCCGCTGTTCAGGCCCAGGCGCACCAGGCGGTTACGCACCAGCACCAGTTCGCCCACCATGTTCATGATGTCGTCCAGGCGCGCGGTATCCACGCGCACGGTGGTTTCGGCTTCGCTGGCGGGCTTCTCCGCTGCTGCCGGCGCCGCTGCACGCGCAGGGGCCGGGGCGGCGGCAGGTGCAGGCTTGGCAGCCGGCGCAGGTTTGGCAGCAACCGGTGCCGCAGTGGCAGCGGCTGGCGCTGCAACCTGGGCGGCAGCGGCCGGGGCCACTTCGCTGAACTTGCCTTTGCCGTGCAACTCGTCGAGAAGGGCTTCGAATTCGTGATCGGAGATCAGCCCGTCGCCGGCCGGTGCGGCACTGGCCGCTGGCGCAGCGGCGGCCGTGGCGGCAACCTCGGGCAGGGCTTCGGCCACAAAGGTGCCTTTGCCATGCAGTTGGTCGAGCAGTGCCTCGAATTCGTCGTCGGTAATGTCGGTGCTGGCGTTGGCAGCGGGTGCTGCTGGCGCTGCGGCAGGCGGTGCCACGGCATCCGCCGCGAACTGGCCTTTGCCGTGCAACTGGTCGAGCAACGACTCGAACTCGGCGTCGGTAATGTCTTCACTGCTCGGCGTCGCGGCAGGCTGCACCGGCACTTCAGCTTCGGCCTTGACCGCGCTGAGGGAGTTGAGCAGTTGTTCGAACTCGCTGTCGGTCACGTCCGGCTCGGCTTGCGCCACCGGCTCCGGCGCGGCCTCGACCACCGGCGCAGCCGCGGTGTCGGCAGGTTCTGCCAGGCGCGCCAGGGCGGCCAGCAGTTCCGGCGTGGCGGCAGTGATCGGTGCACGTTCACGCACCTGGCTGAACATGCCGTTGACCGCATCCAGTGCTTCGAGAATTACGTCCATCAGTTCCGAGTCGACGTGACGCTCACCCTTGCGCAGGATGTCGAAAACGTTCTCGGCGATGTGACAGCACTCCACCAGCTCATGGAGCTGGAGGAAGCCGGCGCCCCCTTTTACAGTGTGAAAACCGCGAAAAATTGCATTGAGCAGGTTCGCATCATCCGGTCGGCTTTCCAGCTCGACCAGTTGTTCGGACAGTTGCTCTAGAATTTCGCCGGCCTCTACAAGGAAATCCTGAAGGATTTCTTCATCGGCGCCGAAGCTCATGTGGGTGCTCCTTAGAAGCCTAAACTGGATAACAGGTCATCTACGTCATCCTGACCTGACACAACGTCTTCACGTTTATCGGCATGAATCTGCGGACCTTCACCCTTGGCGAGATGTTTTTGTGGATCTTTTTCCGAGAGGATCGCTTCGCGGTCATGTTCGATGCCGGCAAAACGATCGACCTGGCCGGCCATCAGCACCAATTTGAGCAAGTTGCTTTCCACTTCGGTGACCAACTGGGTCACGCGCTTGATCACCTGGCCGGTAAGGTCCTGGTAATCCTGGGCCAGCAGGATGTCGTTGAGGTTGCTGGCCACCGTGCGGTTTTCCTGTTCGCTGCGCGACAGGAACCCGTCGACGCGACGCGCCAATTCACGAAACTCTTCAGCACCGACTTCGCGGCGCATGAAGCGGCCCCAGTCCTGGCTCAAGGCCTGGGCTTCGGTGGCCATGCCATTGACCAGAGGCGTGGCGTTTTCCACCAGGTCCATGGTGCGGTTGGCCGCAGCCTCAGTCAGCCTGACCACATAGGACAGGCGCTCGGTGGCATCGGTAATCTGGGAAATTTCTTCGGCCTGGGGCATGCGCGGGTCAATCTGGAAATTGACGATTGCGCTGTGCAGCTCGCGTGTGAGCTTGCCCACTTCCTGGTACAGGCCGCGGTCACGGGTCTGGTTAAGCTCATGGATCAACTGCACCGCATCGGCGAACTGGCCTTTTTCCAGGCTGTCGACCAACTGGTGAGCATGTTTTTTCAGGGTCGACTCAAAGTCGCCCTGTGACGTTTCGTTATGCTCCATAGCTCCCCCGCGATGGCATTAGCCGTGGATGCGTTCGAAGATTTTCTCGATCTTCTCTTTCAAGGCCAGTGCCGTGAATGGCTTGACCACGTAACCGTTGACCCCGGCTTGGGCGGCTTCGATGATCTGTTCACGCTTGGCTTCGGCGGTCACCATCAGCACAGGCAAGCTGCGCAGTTTTTCATCGGCGCGCACGTGGCGCAGCAGGTCGATACCGGTCATGCCCGGCATGTTCCAGTCGGTCACCAGAAAGTCGATGCTCCCGCTGTTGAGAATCGGAATGGCCGTCAGGCCGTCATCCGCCTCGACCGTGTTGGTGAACCCAAGGTCACGCAACAGGTTTTTAATGATCCGCCGCATCGTTGAGAAGTCATCAACGATGAGGATTTTCATGTTCTTGTCCAATTCGACCTCCAAGCAGTCTTAAACGCGCCCAGCACCTGGACGCGCCATTTCAATCAACAGGCGTTACACAAAAAGGACTGCCCAGGGCACCACGGTACTCACCCGCAAAACCCTGCGGTTTCACGGTAGCGTCTGCAGTGTCCCCACACTGCCTGTCAGCGCGCGCGCCACTCGGCCAATCGCCCCCGCAAGCGGGCTGCGCACTGGCTATGCAACTGGCTGACACGCGATTCGCTGACCCCCAGGACCTCACCGATTTCCTTGAGGTTCAGCTCTTCGTCGTAGTACAGCGCCAGCACCAGCCGCTCACGCTCCGGCAAGTTGGCGATTGCATCGGCCAACGCGCCCTGGAAACGTTCGTCTTCCAGGTCGCGCGACGGCTCCGTATGCGCGCTCGCGCCGTCCTCGTGCAGCCCTTCGTGTTCGCCGTCCTGTAAAAGGTCGTCGAAACTGAACAGGCGGCTGCCCAAGGTATCGTTCAAAATCCCGTAGTAATCGTCGAGACTCAATTGGAGTTCGGCCGCAACTTCATGATCTTTAGCGTCACGACCGGTTTTTGCTTCAATTGCACGAATTGCATCACTGACCATGCGCGTATTGCGGTGTACCGAACGCGGCGCCCAATCGCCTTTACGCACTTCATCGAGCATCGCGCCACGGATACGGATACCCGCATACGTTTCGAAACTGGCACCCTTGCTGGCGTCGTATTTGGTCGAGACTTCCAGCAGGCCGATCATGCCAGCCTGGATCAAGTCTTCAACCTGCACACTCGCGGGCAAGCGCGCCAACAGGTGATAGGCAATGCGCTTGACCAGCGGCGCATAGCGCTCGATCAATTCGCCCTGGCTGTCACGTGCCGACTTTTTGTAAAGGTTGTAGCCGCTGGATGTCATAGCACCGGTCCTGCGCTCGTCTGATGCACCAAACGCTCGACGAAAAACTCCAGATGCCCCCGCGGGTTGGCGGGCAACGGCCAGGTATCGACCTTCTGGGCAATGGCCTTGAACGCCAGTGCGCATTTCGAACGAGGGAACGCTTCATAGACCGCACGCTGCTTTTGCACGGCCTTGCGCACACACTCGTCATAGGGAACTGCGCCGACGTATTGTAAAGCCACATCGAGGAAGCGATCCGTGACCTTGGTCAACTTGGCGAACAGGTTGCGCCCTTCCTGCGGGCTCTGGGCCATGTTGGCCAGCACGCGAAAGCGGTTCATGCCGTAGTCACGGTTAAGCAGTTTGATCAGCGCGTAGGCATCGGTGATCGAGGTGGGTTCGTCGCACACCACCAGCAGCACTTCTTGCGCGGCGCGCACAAAGCTGACCACGGATTCGCCGATGCCGGCGGCGGTGTCGATCACCAGTACGTCGAGGTTGTCGCCGATGTCGCTGAACGCCTGGATCAACCCGGCATGCTGCGCGGGGCTCAGGTGCACCATGCTCTGGGTGCCCGAGGCCGCCGGCACAATACGGATGCCTCCGGGACCCTGGAGCAGCACATCGCGCAGCTCACAGCGGCCCTCGATCACATCGGCCAGGGTATGTTTGGGTGTCAGCCCCAGCAGAACGTCCACGTTCGCCAAGCCCAGGTCAGCATCCAGCAGCATGACGCGACGGCCAAGCTCTGCCAGCGCCAGGGACAAATTCACTGACACGTTAGTTTTCCCGACGCCACCTTTGCCGCCGGTCACCGCGATCACCTGTACGGGATGCATGCTGCCCATTTTATTTCTTTACCTTGTCTTGCTTAGACGCAGGCTACATGGCTTGGCCGCGTGAATCGCTTGCAGACCATCGATGTAGGTACATTTCACGGTGTTCATCCTGCCTCAACCCACCCGTTTAGCCGGGTGGTGGTAAAGGTCGGCGAACATATCGGCCATCGCTTCCTCGCTAGGCTCGTCTTGCATTTGCACACTCACGGCACGGCTGACCAACTGATGACGGCGCGGCAGATGCAGATCATCCGGGATCCGCGGCCCGTCGGTGAGGTAGGCAACCGGTAATTCATGGCTGATGGCCAGGCTCAATACCTCGCCCAGGCTCGCGGTTTCGTCGAGCTTGGTGAGGATGCAGCCGGCCAGGCCGCAACGCTTGTAACTGTGATAAGCAGCGGTAAGAACCTGTTTCTGGCTGGTGGTTGCAAGCACCAGGTAATTTTTCGACTTGATGCCACGCCCGGCCAGGCTTTCGAGCTGCATGCGCAGCGCCGGGTCGCTGGCCTGTAGGCCTGCGGTGTCGATCAGCACCACGCGCTTGCGCAGCAACGGCTCGAGGGCATTGGCCAGGGACTGGCCCGGGTCGACATGGGTCACCGGCACGTTGAGGATGCGGCCCAGAGTCTTGAGCTGCTCCTGGGCGCCAATGCGGTAACTGTCCATGCTCACCAGCGCGATATTCTGCGCGCCGTACTTGAGCACATAACGGGCGGCCAGCTTGGCCAGGGTGGTGGTTTTGCCCATGCCGGCGGGGCCGACCATGGCGATCACACCGCCCTCTTCCAGGGGTTCGATTTCCGGCGTGGCGATCATGCGCGCCAAGTGCGCCAGCAACATGCGCCAGGCTTGGCGGGGCTCTTCGACTTCGGCGGTCAAGGCCAGCAGGTCGCGGGACAACGGGCCGGACAGGCCGATACGCTGCAGGCGACGCCACAGGTTGGCTTGCTGCGGCTTGCTGCCTTGCAGCTGGGTCCAGGCCAGCGAGCCGAGCTGCACCTCGAGCAATTCACGCAGGCCATTGAGTTCAAAACGCATCGAGTCGATCACGCGCTGGTCAACTGCGGCAGCCGGGGCAGGCGCTGCAGGACGCGGCGGTTCGACAAAGGTGGGTTCAACCAGCGGCTCGGCAGCGGTCAGCGGCAGGCCGGCGAACAACTGGCGATTGGTGCTGGCATCGCTGTCGCCACGCATGCTCAGTTCAGCCTGGGCCGACACAATACGCGAGGCGGTCTTGCGCAGTTCGTCTTCGAGTTCCATGTTCGGCACGCGCGGGGCCAGCGCCTGGGGTGTGTAATCCAGGGCAGCCGTCAGCTCGACACCGCCGGCAATCCGACGGTTACCGATAATCGCGGCATCGGCGCCCAGCTCATCGCGGACCAATTTCATGGCCTGACGCATATCGGCGGCGAAAAAACGCTTAACTTGCATAACCCACTACCTCAGCCATTGGGCCCAACTGTCGCGACGATAGTCACTTGCTTATTGTCAGGAATTTCCTGGTAAGCCAACACGTGCAAATTCGGTACAGCCAGGCGTCCAAACCGCGACAACATCGCGCGAACCGGGCCGGCCACCAGCAGGATCACCGGGTTGCCTTGCATTTCCTGGCGCTGTGCGGCGTCGATCAACGAACGCTGCAGCTTTTCAGCCATGCTTGGCTCCAGTAAAACGCCCTCTTCCTGGCCTTGCCCTGCCTTCTGAATACTATTGAGCAATATTTGTTCCAACCTGGGTTCCAGGGTGATCACAGGCAGCTCGGACTCAGTGCCTACAATGCTTTGCACGATTGCGCGGGACACGCCGACACGCACCGCCGCTACCAGAGCGGCAGTATCTTGACTCTTGGCGGCATTGTTGGCGATGGCCTCGGCAATGCTGCGAATGTCGCGCACGGGCACCTGTTCGGCCAACAGCGCTTGCAACACCTTGAGCAACTGCGACAGCGACAGCACGCCCGGCACCAGTTCTTCGGCCAGTTTTGGCGACGATTTGGCCAGCAAGCCCATCAATTGCTGGACTTCCTCGTGGCCGATCAGCTCGTGGGAGTGCTTGTAGAGAATCTGGTTGAGGTGCGTGGCGACCACGGTGCTGGCATCCACTACGGTGTAACCCAGGGACTGCGCCTGGCTGCGCTGGCTCACTTCGATCCACACCGCTTCCAGGCCGAAAGCCGGATCTTTGGCGGTTATGCCGTTGAGCGTACCGAACACCTGTCCTGGGTTGATCGCCAGTTCGCGGTCCGGGTAGATCTCGGCTTCGGCCAAAATCACCCCCATCAGCGTCAGGCGATAGGCGCTGGGGGCCAGGTCGAGGTTGTCGCGAATATGCACGGTGGGCATCAAAAAGCCCAGGTCCTGGGACAGCTTCTTGCGCACGCCCTTGATCCGCGCCAGCAGTTGCCCACCCTGGTTGCGGTCCACCAGCGGGATCAGGCGGTAGCCGACTTCCAGGCCGATCATGTCGATGGGCGTGACGTCGTCCCAGCCCAGCTCCTTGGTTTCCTGGGCACGGGCCGGGGATGGCAGCAGATCCTGTTGACGGGCGATCTCCTGCTCGGCCTGGACCTTGACCTGGTTCTGCTTCTTCCAGAACAGGTACGCCGCGCCACCCGCCAGGGCCGCCATGCTCAGGAACGAGAAGTGCGGCATGCCCGGCACAATACCCATGATTGCCATGATGCCCGCCGCCACGGCCAGGGCCTTGGGCGAAGCGAACATCTGCCGGCTGATCTGCTTGCCCATGTCTTCGGAGCCCGAAGCACGGGTGACCATGATGGCCGCCGCTGTGGATAACAACAGTGATGGCAATTGCGCCACTAAACCGTCACCGATGGTCAGCAAGGCGTACACCTTGCCAGCATCGCCGAATGTCATGCCGTGCTGGAACATACCGACGGCCACGCCGCCGATCAGGTTGATGAACAGAATCAACAGGCCGGCGATGGCGTCACCGCGCACAAACTTGCTGGCACCGTCCATGGAACCGTAGAACTCGGCCTCCTGGGCAACTTCGGCCCGGCGGGCCTTGGCCTGGCCCTGGTCGATCAGGCCGGCGTTGAGGTCGGCGTCGATGGCCATCTGCTTGCCGGGCATGGCGTCGAGGGTAAACCGCGCGCTCACCTCGGAAATCCGCCCGGCGCCCTTGGTCACCACCACGAAGTTGATGATCATCAGGATCGCGAACACCACGATACCGACCACGTAGTTACCGCCGATCACCACCTCACCGAACGCCTGGATCACCTTACCGGCGGCGGCGTGGCCGTCCTGGCCGTGGAGCATCACCACCCGCGTGGAGGCCACGTTCAATGCCAGGCGCAACAGGGTTGCCACCAGCAGAATCGTCGGGAATACCGCAAAATCCAGCGGCCGCAGGGCGTACACGCACACCAGCAGCACCACGACGGACAGGGCAATGTTGAAGGTAAAGAACACGTCGAGCAGGAACGGCGGCATCGGCAACATCATCATTGCCAGCATCACCAGCAACAACAACGGCACACCCAGATTGCCCCGCGACAAGTCAGTCAGGGTGCCACGGGCCGTGTTGAGCATTTGAGAGCGATCTACCACCGGTATTCCTCGGGTCCTTGAAGCAAAGTTTTGACGCTGGAGGGCGACTTGGAGGCGGGGTTGCAAGAAGCCTTCCAACTTTGCTTTTGGGCCCGCAGAACCCCACAAACGCACTAGGCCAACGGGTGTAAATCACTTCAAACGGTGGGAGTGGGCTTGCTCGCGAATGCGGAGTGTCAGTGGCACATAAGCCGACTGACCCACCGCTTTCGCGAGCAAGCCCGCTCCCACAGTTGGATTTGTGTGTACCCGGTACTGATGAGGAAATTTCCGACATGGGTTTGGGGTTGCCCCTAGGAACTCCGCTCCCTAGTCTCCGTACACCGCTGCAAACGCAGCGGACGGGCGTCGCGGCCCGGATTACCTAGGAGCAAAAGCACCCTCTCCCTTTCAGTAAAAGGAGCTTCACAGTGATCAAACCCGCCCCAAATTCCTCCACCTGGCTGTTTACCGTAGCCGACGGCATCAGCAGCGAAGACCTGCTGGTCAACCTCAGCGAAACGCTCGCTTCGGCCAATGCCTTGAGCTGTGACCTGGCCTTTGACCTGGAAGGTTCGAAACGAGAGGAGTCGCTCGGCGTTGCGCAGTTGATCGAACTGGCGCAGTTATTGACTGATCGCCTGCACGGTGACGGCGGAATGCTGGACACCGCAGGCAGCGGATAACGCAGCCTCCTCGATCGTTCCCACGCGGGAGCGTGGGAACGATCAAACAGCACGTATATTCACGGCCTGCGGGCCCTTTGTCCCTGACTTAACTTCGTATTCTACTTTCTGACCTTCATTCAGGCTTTTGAACCCGTCCGATTGAATTTCCGAAAAATGGGCAAAAATGTGCTCACTTCCATCGTCGGGCTTAATAAAACCAAACCCCTTCGCCTCGTTAAACCACTCCACAGTACCCGTTGCCATTGCCGCTCTCCTTACCCTTACTCAGAACCCAATCCACCCCGCTGATGCACCCTGACGGGCAACGCATAGATGCCCTTGGGCCGATGGACCATTTGAAACCTCAAACGCCTCCCCACCGCCAGCGCCGTCTTGCGCCAATCCTTGCGATTGATAAATACCTCTTCAATAACGCGGCCCCCTCGATCGTTCCCACGCCCCGCGTTGGAATGCCGCCTGGGACGCTCCGCGTCTCGAGCCAGGCGTACAACTTGAGCTCTGCGCAAGGGTCACGCGATGCCTTCCCACGCGGGAGCCTGGGAACGATCAAACGCAAGCAGCGGATAATGCGGGCAAGCCAGCTCCCACATGTGATTCAGTTTTTAAACTGGCCGTATATTCTCAGCTTGTGGGCCTTTTGGACCTTGTGTGAGGTCATACTCTACTTTTTGGTTCTCTTCCAAAGATCGAAACCCACTCGACGCAATTGCCGAGTAATGGGCGAACACTTCCGCCCCTCCATCCTCCGGGGTAATAAAACCAAACCCCTTCTCCGTGCTAAACCACTTCACCGTACCCGTTGCCATTGCCGCTCTCCTTACCCTTCCTCAGAACCCAATCCACCTCGATCATGCCCCCTGACGGGCACCGCATAGATGCCCTTGGGCCGATGGACCATTTGAAAGCTCAGTTGCATCCCCACCGACAGCGCCATCCAACGCCAATCCTTGCGATTGATAAATACCTCTTCTGTCCCCTCATCCAATTCGACCAGCCAATCGCCCCTGATCCAGTCGTAGGATTTGACAGTCCCTTTGACCTCGCTCAATCCGCTCTCCCTGCCTTTCGCTAACTACATACGTGCAGTGTCTGGTTCAGTCATAAAACAACGGGGAACGTGCTTTGGCTACTGTCAGAGTTGACAGGTAGACGCGAGCTGCCGATGGGTGGTAGCGGTGGAACAGCAAGCGATTCATGCATCCGATGATTTCTTGCGTTTGCGGGGTTTTCGCAGCTTGGGAGGATTGGGTGGCAAGTCACTGCATTGCGTGCCTGCCGATTGGACGGCAACCGGGTTGCCGTCACGATCCCGGGCAATAAAGCCGATGCCTTTGACCGCATCAAACCACCTGACCGTACCCCTATCCATCACCGCCTCCCGAGTCGTGCAGGGCTGCACGTCTCATCGCTGTATCAAACAGTGAAGGCGGCGTATTGGCTACTGTCAAAGTTGACAGGTTGTAGGAGCGAGCTTGCTCGCGAAGGTGGTAAAGATAACGCGGGGAATCAGGATGAACGCGGCGACGGTGAGTTTTTCGCGAGCAAGCTCGCTCCTACTAGGAATCGCGGCGCAGGTCCGGCGGGATCGGCAGGTCTTTGAGCGGATCAGGCCGCTTGCCCCTGCCCGCGCGGTATTGGCGGATCTGGTAAACGTAGGCCAACACCTGGGCAACAGCCAGGTACAAGCCGGCCGGAATTTCCTGGTCCAGGTCGGTGGAGTAGAAAATCGAGCGCGCCAATGCCGGCGACTCCAATAACAGAATGTCGTTGGCCACCGCGATTTCGCGGATTTTCAACGCGGTAAAATCGCTGCCCTTGGCCAGCAGCATCGGCGCGCCACCCTTCTCGGGGTCGTACTTGAGGGCCACGGCGTAGTGGGTCGGGTTGGTGATGATCACGTCGGCGTCGGGCACCGAGGCCATCATCTTGCGCTGGGACATTTCCCGCTGCAGTTGGCGGATGCGTTGCTTGACCTCGGGGCGGCCTTCCTGGTCCTTGTGCTCGTCGCGCACTTCCTGCTTGGTCATCAGCAGTTTCTTGTGGCTTTCCCACAGTTGAATCGGCGCATCCACAGCGGCGATCAGGATCAGCCCGGCCGCCATCCACAGCGCGCTCCAGCCCACCACCTGCACGCTGTGGATGATCGCCGACTCCAGCGGCTCATGGGCGATGCGCAGCAAGTCGTCGATGTCGGACGACAACACCGCCAAGGCCACGAACAGAATCAGGAAAAACTTGGCCAGGGCCTTGAGCAATTCCACCAGGGCCTTGACCGAAAACATGCGCTTGAGCCCTGCACCCGGGTTCATACGGCTGAACTTGGGCGCCATGCTGCCCGCGGCAAACAGCCAACCGCCGAGGGCCACCGGGCCGATCAGCGCGGCGAGCAGCAAGGTGATCAGGATCGGCTGCACCGCCAGCAGCGCGATTTTGCCCGAGTGCAGCAGGTACTGGGCCATGGCATCGGGGTTGAGCAACACTTCGCGCGGCAGGCTGAAGTTGTGTTTCATCATCTCCAGCAGGTCCAGCGCCAGGCCACCGCCGTAGATCAGCAAGGCGCCTGCGCCGGCGATCATGGTGGCGAAGGTGTTGAGCTCTTTGGAGCGGGCGATCTCGCCCTTTTCCCTGGAGTCCTTTTTACGTTTCTCCGTGGGGTCTTCTGTTTTGTCCTGACCACTCTCGCTCTCGGCCATGGCTCAGCGCGCCCGTGCCAGATCACGTAAGAACTGCAAGGCTTCGCTCGCCAGCGGTTGATACTGATTGAGAATGTCAGCCAGGCCGACCCAGAAAATCCCCATGCCCAGCACCAGGGTCAAGGGAAAACCAATCGAGAAAATGTTCAGTTGCGGCGCCGCACGGGTCATCACGCCAAACGCGATATTGACCACCAGCAGCGCCGTGATCGCCGGCAGCACCAGCAACAGGGCGGCGCCCAACACCCAACCGAGGCGCCCCACCAGCTCCCAGAAATGGTTGACCACCAACCCCGAGCCCACCGGCAAGGTGGTGAAGCTTTCAGTCAGCACTTCGAACGCCACCAGGTGACCGTTCATGGCCAGAAACAGCAAGGTCACCAGCATGGTCAGAAACTGCCCGATCACCGCCGCCGACACCCCGTTGGTGGGGTCGACCATGGACGCAAAGCCCATGCCCATCTGGATCGAGATGATTTGCCCGGCGATCACAAACGCCTGGAAGAACAACGTGAGGGAAAACCCCAGCATGGCGCCGATCAGAATCTGTTCGGCGATCAGCAGCAAGGCGCTCAGGTCGAGGGCGTTCACCGGCGGCATCGGCGGCAGGCCAGGCACGATCACCACGGTGATCGCCACCGCGAAATACAGGCGCACGCGACGCGGTACCAGGGTGGTGCCGAACACCGGCATGGCCATCAGCATGGCCGTGACGCGAAACAGCGGCAGGATGAACGAGGCCACCCAGGTACTGATCTGGGTGTCGGTCAAGGCCAGCAAGGATTGCATCGGCTCAGCCGATCAACTGCGGAATACTGCCGTACAACTGCAGGATGTATTCCATGAAGGTTTGCACCAGCCACGGGCCGGCGACAATCAGGGTCACCAGCATTACCAGCAGGCGCGGCAGGAAGCTCAAGGTCTGTTCGTTGATCTGGGTGGCGGCCTGGAACATCGCCACCAGCAGGCCGACCAACAGGCTCGGCACCACCAGCACGGCGACCATCAGGGTGGTCAGCCACAGCGCTTCACGGAACAGGTCGACGGCGACTTCTGGGGTCATGGCGCTATACCCCTCCGAAACTGCCGGCCAAGGTGCCGATAATCAGCGCCCAGCCGTCCACCAGCACAAACAGCATGATCTTGAACGGCAACGAGATGATCAAAGGCGACAGCATCATCATACCCATGGCCATCAGCACGCCCGCCACCACCAGGTCGATGATCAGGAACGGGATGAAGATCATGAAGCCGATCTGGAACGCGGTCTTCAATTCAGAAGTGACAAACGCCGGCACCAGGATGGTCAGCGGTGCCTGGTCCGGGGAGGCGATGTCGGTGCGCTTGGACAGGCGCATGAACAGCTCAAGGTCGCTGGAGCGAGTTTGCGACAGCATGAAGTCCTTGATCGGGCCCTGGGCCTTGTCGATCGCATCCTGGGCCGTGAGCTTTTCCGCCAGATAAGGTTGCAGGGCTTGCTGGTTCACCTTGTCGAACACCGGCGCCATGATGAACAGCGTCAAAAACAACGCCATGCCGGTGAGGATCTGGTTCGACGGCGTCTGCTGCAGCCCCAGGGCCTGGCGCAGGATCGAGAAGACGATGATGATCCGCGTAAAGCTGGTCATCAGCATGACGAACGCCGGGATAAAACTCAGCGCCGTCATGATCAGCAGGATCTGCAGGCTGACCGAATATTCCTGCGCGCCCGCCGCGTTGGTGCCCAGGGTAATCGCCGGGATCGACAACGGGTCGGCGCCCAGGGCCATCGGCGCGGCCAGCAACAGCATGAGCGTCAACAAAACGCGCATTACTTCTTATCCTTCTGATCCTTGCCCAGCAATTCCATCAGGCGCTGGGCGAATTCTGGCGTGGCGGCTTCGGTCTTGACCGCATCCACCGGGGTCTTGAGTACATGCAGCGGGGTGATGCGGCCAGGGGTGATGCCGAGCAGGATCTGCTCCTCGCCCACCTGCACCAGCACCAGCCGATCACGTGGGCCGAGGGCGCGCGAGCCCACCAGCTCGATCACCTGGCCGTTGCCCGGGCCGATGCGCTGCACGCGGCGCATCAGCCAGGCCAGCACGAAGATCAGGCCGATCACCAGCAACAGGCCCAAAACCAGTTGCGTCAACTGCCCGCCGACGCTGCCGACCGCAGGTGCCGTGACTGCCTGCGCCACCGGCTCCGCCGCCAGGGCGCTCAATGGCAGCGCCAGCAACAGTCCCGCCATCGCGTACTTCATCTCAGCGCAACTTCTTGATGCGTTCGCTCGGGCTGATCACGTCGGTCAGGCGGATGCCGAACTTCTCGTTGACCACCACCACCTCACCATGGGCAATCAGGGTGCCGTTGACCAGCACGTCCAACGGCTCGCCGGCCAGGCGGTCCAGTTCGATCACCGAGCCCTGGTTGAGTTGCAACAGGTTGCGGATGTTGATTTCGGTGCTTCCCACTTCCATGGAAATCGACACCGGGATGTCGAGGATCACATCCAGGTTCGGGCCGTCGAGGCTCACCGGGTCGTTGTTCTTCGGCACGCTGCCGAATTCTTCCATGGCCAGGCGGTTGCCGGCCGGCGCGGTGGCAGCGTCGGCGGCCAGCAGCGCGTCGATGTCGTCCTGGCCAACATCGCCGGTTTCTTCCAGGGCCGCAGCCCACTCGTCAGCCAGGGCCTGGTCTTCGGCGGAAGTGTTTTCGTGTTCGGTAGCCATTACATGTCCTCGGCGCAGCAAACAATCATGAATTAGGGTTGAATCAGCGGCGGTTGATCGGCTCAACCACTTGCAGCGCCAGGTTGCCCTTGTGGGAACCGAGCTTGACCTTGAATGACGGCACGCCGTTGGCGCGCATGATCAACTCTTCCGGCAAGTCGACGGGGATGATGTCCCCAGGCGCCATGTGCAAAATGTCCCGCAGGCGCAACTGGCGGCGGGCCACGGTGGCACTCAGCGGCACGTCGACGTCCAGCAGGTCTTCGCGCAGGGCCTTGACCCAGCGTTCGTCCTGGTCGTCGAGGTCGGACTGGAAACCGGCATCGAGCATCTCGCGCACCGGTTCGATCATCGAGTACGGCATGGTCACGTGCAGGTCGCCGCCGCCGCCATCGAGTTCGATGTGGAAGGTCGACACCACAATGGCTTCGCTGGGGCCGACGATGTTGGCCATGGCCGGGTTCACTTCCGAGTTGATGTACTCGAAATTGACTTCCATGATCGCCTGCCAGGCTTCCTTCAAGTCGATAAAGGCCTGCTCCAGCACCATGCGTACCACGCGCAGTTCGGTGGGGGTGAATTCACGCCCTTCGATCTTGGCGTGACGGCCGTCGCCACCGAAGAAGTTGTCCACCAGCTTGAACACCAGTTTGGCGTCGAGGATGAACAGCGCAGTGCCGCGCAACGGCTTGATCTTGACCAGGTTGAGGCTGGTGGGCACGTACAGCGAGTGCACGTATTCACCGAACTTCATCACCTGCACACCGCCCACGGCCACGTCCGCCGAGCGGCGCAGCATGTTGAACATGCTGATGCGGGTGTAGCGGGCAAAACGTTCGTTGATCATCTCCAGGGTCGGCATGCGTCCCCGCACGATGCGATCCTGGCTGGTCAGGTCGTAACTTTTGACGCTGCCGGGTTCGGCAGCCATTTCGGTCTGTACCAGACCATCGTCCACGCCATGCAACAGCGCGTCGATTTCATCCTGGGACAGCAGGTCTTGCACGGCCATGTCGTGATCCTACTGCAATACGAAGTTAGTGAAGAGCGCCTGCTCGACCACGACTTTGCCGAGTTCTTTCTGGGCCACTTCCTGCACGCTGGCAGTGACCTTCTGGCGCAGCATTTCCTGGCCGACGGGCGTGGCCAGGCTGTCGAAGCTCTGCCCGGAGAACAGCATCACCAGGTTGTTGCGGATCACCGGCATATGCACCTTGAGGGCATCGAGGTCCGCCTGGTTGCGCGCCAGCAAGGTGATGCTCACCTGCAAGTAGCGTTGACGACCATTCTGGTTGTAGTTGGCGACAAAGGCCGGAAGCATCTGCTCGAAGATTGCCGGTTGCTTGACGTTGGTGGCAGCTTCGGCGGCGGGCGCCGGTTTGCTCGCACTGCTGTGCATGATGTACCAAGTGCCGCCCACCGAGGCGCCGATGGCCAGGAGCAGGCCCAGCACAATCAACAGGATCAGCTTGAGCTTGCCTTTGCCTGCGGGGGGAGTTGCTGCGTCGTCGCTCTTCGCCATGCCAATAATCCGTCACTATTCGGGGATTCGTAGATCTATGGCAAGGCAAGAGCAAGTGTTATGCCAGAGTTGGCTGGTAATGAGGGAAGAGCGAACACCACAAAACAAATGTGGGAGCGGGCTTGCTCGCGAATGCGGTGTATCAGTCACACAGATACTGACTGACACTCTGCATTCGCGAGCAAGCCCGCTCCCACATTCAGACCTGTACAGGCCTCAAGTCAGGCGTAGTAGTCGACCGCGCTGGAGCCGATCACGCTCTGGCTCACGGGCGCTGCCACTTCGGCCACGTCCACAGGGCCACCGGCGTCGCCGCTGTCAGCACGCCTGCCGCTGCCACTGATGCCCCGCGCCTGGCTCTGCTGTTGCTGCTGGTCCTGCCCCCGCGATTGGTCGGAGACATTCACATCCACCTGCCCCATGCCCTGCTGGGCAAACATCTCGCGCAAACGGCCAGACTGGCTTTCCAGCGCTTCACGCACCACCGCATGGCCGCTCATGAAGTTGACCTGGGCCTGCTGGTCCGCCGTCATGTTGACCTTGATGTCCAGGCGCCCCAGCTCAGCGGGCTGCAACTGAATCTCGGCCGACTTGAGGTTGGCGCTGGACAGGTACATCACGCGGTTGACCACCTCTTCGGTCCAGCCGCTCTGGTGCATGGCCAGGGGCGCATTGGTGACGGGCGGCAAGGCATTCGCGGTTTTCGGCGTGGCCGCCTGGGTCAGCGCGGCCAGGCGGTTGGCGAAGTCATCCACACGGGTGTCGCTGCTGGCGTTCTTGAGGTCCTTGAGGCCGTCATCGATCAGCGCACCGAAGGCCTTGTCACCCCCTTGGTCGGTGCTGTCCTTGGTGGCTTGCTGGTCAACCATGTTGGCCAGGCCAGCGGCAAAGTTCTGCGCGGCGGTCGGTTGGTCCTGAGTGGTGGGCGCGGCTTTCTGCGGCGCCTGGCTGCTGGCCGAGACGTGACCGCCCTGCTCCATCGCCAGGCGCACGGCCGGCATCGAATCCAGCGGGTCGGCCTCGGGGTCGAAGGCCGGCTGCTTGGGCTCCTCGGTCACGGTAATGAGCGGCAGGGCCTGGTCATCTTCGGCAGCGACGGCAGACGCTTGTACGGGCACAGGGACCGCCACCGGCGTCACGGCGGCGACCAGCGCCGGATCGGCCACCGGCTGCTGCGCCAGGGACGGGTCGGCCGGTGGCTCGCCTTCACTGTCTGCGCTGTCGTCGCTCTTGGCCGGCTTGGCAGGCAAGGGATTGCCGCTATCGGCAACCGCTGGCGCGCTGGCGGCAGGTTTATCGCTGGCGTCAGCCGCTTTGTCGCGCACGGGTTTGGCTGGCGCGTCGTCGCTCTTGGCCTGCGGCTTGGCAGCTTGCTTGGCAAACACTTGAGCGAAGCCAGGGCCCTTTTCCCGCGGGGCCGCAGGCGCTACCGCAGGCGTGGCGGCCGGCGCTTGAGGCTTGGCTGCGGTGGCAGCCTGAAGGAGCGAATTAGGGGCGACTGGCATAAGTAAGGGTCTCCACTGCATGGGGTCGGGGATGCAGTCTGTGGAGGTAGAGCAAGAGTCGGGCCAGGTTTACAAAATGCCTGGACATATCCGATTCAATGTAGGAGCGAGCTTGCTCGCAAAAAGCTCACAGGCGCCGCATTCATCCAGGAAGCACGCGTTATCGTTGACGTTTTTCGCGAGCAAGCTCGCTCCTACATTCATACAGTGGCTTGACCAGCGCAAACTCGTGATCAATCTGATCAACCAGCGCGCCTAGATCCGAGGCCGCCTCGACGGCCTCGGCCTCCAGCAACTCACACAATTGGGCCAAACGCACCGCCCCTAGATTGCCGCTGCTGCCTTTGAAACTGTGGGCAATCCGTCCCAACGTTTTGGCGTCGCCCCCAGCCTTGCGCAGTGCTGCGACGCGCTCTTGCGAGTCTTCGATAAAGGTGTCGAGCAACGTCGGGTACTCGCTCTCCATCACTTCCTGCAAGTCTGACAACACGTCGGGGTCCAAATGAATCTCAGCCACTTGCTCGCTCCTTGATCAAGAATCGGCGGATTATGCCAGAGCCTCCCAACAAAACTCCACGCAGACACTGCGCCCGCCATCGGACCAGCCTACAGCGCTGCTCAGTTGACGCACCAGGCTCAAGCCCCGACCAGACAGACGGTCGATGTCCACGGGGCGTGCCAGCTCCTGCTCCACATCAAAACCCTGCCCGCTGTCTTCCAGACGCAAGGTCAGTTTGCCGCCCTTGTCGGTGGGTACCACCTGCACATGCACGCGCACGTAACCGCTGTCCAACTGCGCCAGCCGCTCATGGCGCTGATGATAATACTGCGCAAACCCCTGGGCATCGCGCTTGAGCCGTGAGTCCAGGCCCAGCACGCCATGCTCCAGCGCGTTGGAATACAACTCGGCCATCACGCTGTAAAGCGCCCCGCTCTGCTCACGCAGGCCGTGGATCTCCAATAGCAGTTGCAGCAGGTACGGCAACGGGTTGTAGGTTCTGAGGGTCTGGGCGCGAAATTCGAAACTCACCGACCAATCCAGTGGGCACGACTGGCCGCTGTCGGCATACATCGGTTCGGCCGTCCGCAAGGGCTGGCCTGCCTGCAAGGTGATCTCGACCATGCTGACGTCATCGCGCGCCTGGCCGCGAAAGGCCGCCAGCGCCTGCTCGATGTCCTCGAACAGGCGGTCAGGCTCGCGGTTGGCGGCGAACACCTGCTGCAAGCGCTCGGCGCCGAACAGTTGATCGTTGGCGTCAGCGGTGTCCAGCACGCCGTCGGAGAGCAAAAACACCCGGTCGCCCAACGCCATGGGCCAGACTTCGGTGCTGTCATCGAACGCCTCTGTCGACAACACCCCCAAGGGCAGGTGCCGCGACATCAACGGCGTGCGCCTGCCGGTGGCGACTTCATGCACATAGCCTTCGGGCATGCCGCCGTTCCACACCTCCACCGCCCGCCGCTGGGCGCTCAGGCACAGCAAGGTGGCGCAGCAGAACATGTCCACCGGCAGGATGCGCTTGAGCTTGGCGTTCATTTCCCGCAGGGTCTGCGTGAGGCCGTAGCCCTTGGCGGTCATGCCGTAGAACACTTCGGCCAGGGGCATGGCACCGATGGCGGCCGGCAGGCCATGGCCGGTGAAATCCCCGAGCAGCACGTGCATATCGCCGGACGGCGTGTAGGCCGCCAGCAACAAGTCACCGTTGAACAACGCATAAGGCGATTGCAGGTAGCGGATGTTGGGCGCGGCGTTGATACAACCCGAATGGGCAACCTTGTCGAACACTGCCTTGGCCGCCCGCTGTTCATGCATCAGGTGTTCGTGGTGTTTGGCGATCAGGTCACGCTGTTGCAAAACCGTGGCCTGTAGGCGGCGCAGGCGGTCCATGGCGTTGATCTTCGCCGCCAGGATCAAAGGGTTATAGGGCTTGGGCAAAAAGTCATCGCCGCCGGCGTCCAGGCACTGGGCCAGGGCTTCGCTTTCGCGCAGCGAGGTGAGGAAGATGATCGGCACCAGCGCCTCCCCCGCCAATTGCTTGATCTGCCGCGCGGCTTCAAAGCCGTCCATCACCGGCATCAGCGCGTCCATCAACACCAGTTGCGGGCGCTCACGGGCAAACACCTCAATCGCTTCGGCGCCATTGCTCACCGTGAGCACCTGATGGCCCTGGCGACGGATGATGCTCGCCAGCAACAGGCGGTCGGCGGCGCTGTCTTCGGCGATCAGGATGGTCAGCGCCTCCAGGACCGGGGCCAGGGCGCTCAACTGATGTCGAACAGCTTGTCGAAGTTGGAGATGGCGAGGATCTTGCGCACGTCGGAGTTGCTGTTCGTCACGCGGACCTCGGCGTCATCACCGCCGGCATGATCCCGTAGCAACAGCAGCATGCCGAGGGCTGAACTGTCCATGTAGGTGGCCTCCTTGAGATCGACGATATAGATCTCGGGGACCTTGTAGTAACGCTCGTAGGACTCCCGAAACGCCTGGTGGCTGCCGAAATCGAACCGGCCCCTGATTGCGATCGTCAACTTCTTCCCATCCAGGGATACTTCTGACTCGACTGACATGTGACTGCTTCCTTGTCATTGCACTAGACACAAGGTGTAGCAGCTGAAGAGCATCTGAGCAACACAGTGGATCAACTGTGTGGCTTGCCTGCGATAGCGGTGGGTCTGCCGGGTTGTAAGTGACTGATGCACCGCAATCAACTTCGGTACGACGCTGACCCTGTGGCGAGGGAGCTTGCTCCCGTGACGACCGGATAGCCGACGCTTATCTACCTGACGCGCCGCTGTCCAAATGTGGGAGCTGGCTTGCCTGCGAAGACGGCCTGGCAGTCAACACAGTTGGACCGGGTACATATCGGTTATTTAGGTAACGGCCACTTAGGGTTCCGCCCTGACGGCGGCTCACTTTTGAAAAGAGCCCAAAAGTAAGCAAAAGGCTCTTGCCCCACCACTCGGCACCTCGCTTGAGCTCGGTGTGCCCGTAATCCGCCAGTGATTTGGGGGGCCGCCGCCACGCGCCATCCATGGCGCGGGGCGGCTAAACCGGCATCCCTGCCGGTTTACCCCCCAAATCACTGGCGGATTACGGCCAGCGTGGTTTGACGGGGCGCTTAAGATCAAGATCAAAAGCAGATCAAGAGCGACTCGCTTCGCATCGTGGTTACCGGTGGCTGCGGCGAACTTCACAGTCGTGTAGATAGCTATGCCCATCGCAGGCAAGCCAGCGCCCACACTTAGAACTGTTCTGGGCGGGGAAGGCGTTGGGAGAGTTCATCGAGCAGTTTTTGCTCGCGCTTGTCTTCGATGGCTCGCGCTTCGTCGATGTAGCGCTGCACCAGTTTGCGCAACCCCTCGACCCGGGCAAACGCCTGTTGCCAAGCTTCGCGGGCTTTGTCGAGGTTGGCCTCGTGCCAGGCCAGGCTTTGGCGTTGTTGGCCTACGGCGGTTTCAAGCTGGTTGAGAAAGCCCTGGTACCCCATCAGCCACTGGCCGGACACACCCTGGCTGCCGCGCTCGATCCACTGTTGCTGGTACTCGCCCCGAAAACGCTCCAGGTCGCCGAGCTTGCTTTGGGCCAAACGCACCTGGCCCTGGAAGTAGCCAAGGCGCTGTACGGCAGCTTTCTCGGCCTTTTCGGCCATGTCCACCACCGGGGCCAGGCGGGCGGCGCGGCTGTTGGCCATGGCTTAGCCGCCCGGCGCCGGGGCGAAGATGGACTGCAAGTGCGACTGGCTCTCGCCCATGGTGATCTTGTCGTTGAGGCCTTGGCGCAGGTAGGTCACCAGTTGCGGCTGCAAGGCGATGGCCAGGTCGGTGTCGCGGTCGCCACCGGCCACATAGGCGCCGACGCTGATCAGGTCACGGCTTTGCTGGTAGCGCGACCACAGCTGCTTGAACTGCTGGGCACGGGCCATGTGCTCCGGCGTGACCACCGCCGGCATCACCCGGCTGATGGACGCTTCGATATCGATGGCCGGGTAATGCCCCTCTTCCGCCAAACGCCGCGACAGCACGATGTGGCCGTCGAGCACGCCCCGCGCCGAGTCGGCAATCGGGTCCTGTTGGTCGTCGCCTTCGGACAACACCGTGTAGAACGCGGTGATCGAGCCGCCGCCGGCTTCGGCATTACCGGCACGCTCCACCAGCTTGGGCAACTTGGCGAACACCGATGGCGGGTAACCCTTGGTCGCGGGCGGCTCACCGATGGCCAGGGCGATCTCGCGCTGGGCCTGGGCGAAACGCGTGAGCGAGTCCATCAGCAACAGGACGTTCTTGCCCTTGTCGCGAAAATATTCGGCGATGCGCGTGCAGTACATCGCCGCGCGCAGGCGCATCAGCGGTGCATCGTCTGCCGGAGAAGCGACGACAACGGAACGCTTGAGCCCTTCTTCACCGAGGCTGTGCTCGATGAACTCCTTCACTTCACGGCCCCGCTCGCCGATCAGCCCCACCACGATGATGTCGGCCTCGGTAAAGCGCGTCATCATGCCCAGCAATACCGACTTACCCACGCCGGTACCGGCGAACAGGCCCAGGCGCTGGCCGCGACCGACCGTCAATAAACCGTTGATGCTGCGAATGCCCACGTCCAGCGGCACGCTGATGGGATTGCGCTTGAGCGGGTTGATGGTTGGGCCGTCCATCGGCACCCAGTCTTCGGCTTTCATGCCGCCCTTGCCGTCCAGCGCACGGCCGGCGCCATCGAGTACGCGGCCCAGCATGCTCATGCCCATGGGCAGGCGGCCAGTGTCGGCCAGCGGCACCACGCGGGCGCCGGGGGCAATGCCGGCGAGGCTGCCGACCGGCATCAGGAAGATCTTGCTGCCCGAAAAGCCCATCACCTCGGCTTCGACCTGCACCGGGTGGTAGCTGTCGTCGTTGATCACCAGGCAACGGCTGCCCATGGCGGCGCGCAGGCCCTCGGCTTCGAGGGTCAGGCCGACCATGCGCAACAGGCGCCCTTCGAGGATCGGCTGGCCGGGCAATTCGGTGGCCTCGGCGTAGCTGCCCAGGCGCTTGGCGAAGCTGGTGCGATCAAGGCGCATCGGTGGCGTCCAGGTCAACGCTCAGGTCCGGCTCGGCGGGGTGCAGGGCCTGTTCATGCAGTTGATCGAACAACTTGGCCATGATCTGGCTGATGCGGGTTTCCACCGTCGCATCGATGCGGCTGTGCTCGGTCTCGACGCGGCAACCGCCGGGCTGCAACGAAGCGTCTTCGACGATGCGCCAGGTTTCTTCATGGCGCTCGCGCAGGGCTTTGACCTGTTCGAAATCCTGGGGGTTGATGTACAGCCGCACATTGCCGACGCCCAGGGGCAGCAGCTTGAGGGCTTCACGCATCACCGCTTCGATCTGGCTGGAGTCGAGCACCAGTTCGCGCTGGATCACTTGGCGCGCGATGTGCTGCACCAGGCCGACCATGGATTTTTCCAGCTGTGAGTCCTGTTCGGCGATAGGGTCGAACAGGTTGCCCATCAGGCGCTCCAGACTACCCAGCTTGGTGGCCAGCGCCGCCTCGGCTTCCTGGCGAACCTTGAGGGTGGTGCTGCGAAAGCCGTCTTTTTCCCCCGCGGCAAAGCCTTCGTTGTAGGCCTCCTGGCGGATGGTTTCCAACTCTTCGAGGGTCAGTGGCTGGACTTCATCCAGCGGCACTTCTTCCATTTCCGCCGGTGGTTCCTCCACCGGTTCAGGCTCGGGCTCCGGCACATGGGGGTCGAAGCTGGGCAGCGACCAGATGTCGAAACCGCCGACATCCCGCGCGCGAATCAGATCGCTGGGCGCCTCATCTTTATTCGACATGCAAGGCGCCTTAGATCATTTCTTCGCCGCCCTTCCCGCCGAGAACGATTTCTCCAGCTTCGGCCATACGGCGGGCAATGGTGAGGATTTCCTTCTGCGCGGTTTCCACGTCGCTGACGCGCACCGGGCCCTTGGCTTCCAGGTCGTCGCGAAGCAATTCGGACGCACGCTTGGACATGTTTTTGAAGATCTTTTCTTTGACGTTTTCGTCCGAGCCCTTGAGCGCCAGCACCAGCACGTCCGAGGACACTTCGCGCAGCAGCGCCTGGATGCCACGGTCGTCGACATCGGCCAGGTTGTTGAACACGAACATCAGGTCTTCGATCTGGCCGGACAGGGTGTCGTCGATCTCGCGGATCGAGTCCATCAACTGGCCTTCCACCGAGCTGTCGAGGAAGTTCATGATGTCGGCTGCGCGCTTGATGCCACCCAGGGTGGTGCGCGAGGCGTTGGAGTTGCCGGAGAACTGCTTCTCCAGAATGGTGTTGAGTTCTTTGAGCGCCGCCGGTTGCACGGTGTTGAGCGACGACACGCGCAGGATGATGTCCAGGCGCACTTTATGGTCGAAGTGGCCGAGCACTTCGCCGGCCTGGTCCGGGTCTAGATAGGCCACCACGATCGCCTGGATCTGCGGGTGCTCGTAGCGGATCACGTCGGCCACCGCGCGCGGTTCCATCCACTTGAGGCTGTCCAGGCCGCTGGTGTTGCCACCCAGCAGGATGCGGTCGATCAGGCCGTTGGCCTTGTCTTCGCCCAGGGCCGAGGTGAGCATCTTGCGAATGTAGCTGTCGGAACCGACGCCCAGGCTGGTCTGGTCGCCGACGATCTCAACGAACTCGCTCATCACCTGCTCGACTTGCTCGCGGTGCACATTGCGCATCTGCGCCATGGCCACGCCCACTCGCTGGACCTCTTTAGGGCCCATGTGGCGCAGCACTTGGGCAGCGTCGGTTTCACCCAGGGACAGCAGCAGCACGGCGGCTTTGTCGACCCGGGACAGCTTGGCCACAGCGGCTCGATCATTCATCTGCGTTAATCCACTCTTTCACGACCTGAGCCACACGGCCCGGGTCTTCTGCCACCAGACTCTTGATTGCGTTCAACTGAGCGTCATAGCCTTCGCTCGGGCTTGGCAACAGGATGCTTTGCGGGCCGCCGAGGCTGACGCGGTCGTTGGCCAGTTCGCCGTCCAGGCCGCCCATGCCACCCAACTCGACGTCGCCACCGGCCAGCGCCAGTTGCTTCTTGCTGCCGCCGGTGATGTTGTTGAGCACCGGGCGCAATACGCCAAACACCAGCACCAGGATGAACAACACCCCGAGCACTTGCTTGACGATATCCCAGAACCACGGCTGGGTGTAGAACGCCGGGTCAGCGATGACCTCACCGCGCTCGGCGGAGAACGGCATGTTGATCACGCTGACACTGTCGCCACGGCTGGCATCGAAGCCAACGGCGTCTTGCACCAGGCGGGTGAAGCGCGCCAGTTCGTCAGCTGTCCACGGCGCACGCGTCACCGCGCCGTCCGCTGGGTTGACCTTGACCTGGTCATCGACCACCACCGACACCGAGAGGCGATTGATCTTGCCCTGTTGCTGCTTGGTGTGGCTGATGGAACGGTCGAGCTCGAAGTTCTTGGTGGACTGGTTACGCTTGTCCGCAGGGTACGGCGCAAGCATTGGCTGGCCGGTGGCCGGGTCCATGATCTGCTGGCCGTTGGCGTCCAGCAGCGGCTGGCCAGGCTGGATCGCCCCAGCGGTAGCGGCGGCGCCACCGGTGGTCTGCGGTGCCGAGGCCGGCGCAGGCGGCTGGTTGCTCAGAGCGCCCGGCACACCTTGGGGGCCATTGCTGGCGGTGCGTTGTTCGCTGGTGGACTGCTCGCTGCGCAGGGCCGGTTGGTCGGGGTTGAACTGCTCGGAAGTGGACTCGACGGCGCTGAAATCCACATCGGCGGAGACTTCAGCCTTGTAGCGGTCGTTGCCCAGTACCGGTTGCAGGATGTTATGCACGCGCTGGGTGAGCATGCTTTCCATGCGGCGGCTGTAGTCGAACTGTTTGCCGGCCTGGGTCAGCGCGGAGTTTTCGGCCATGTCGGACAGCAGGTTGCCCTTCTGGTCCACCACGGTGATTTGCGACTTGCTCAATTCGGGAACACTGGTTGCCACCAGGTTGACGATCGCCAGTACCTGGCCAGGCTCCAGGGAGCGGCCAGCAAACAGCTCGACCAACACCGAGGCGCTGGGCTTGCGTTCGTCACGCACGAACACCGAGCTTTTCGGAATCGCCAGGTGCACACGGGCAGCCTTGACGTTATTCAGGCTGGAGATGGTGCGCGCCAGTTCGCCTTCCAGACCACGACGATAACGGGTGGCTTCCATGAACTGGCTGGTGCCCAGGCCCTGGTCTTTGTCGAGGATTTCAAAACCGATATTGCTGTCGGACGGCGCCACGCCAGCGGCGGCCAGTTTCATCCGTGCGCGGGCCACGTCATCGGCCTTGACCAGCAAGGCCCCGGAGTTGGGCTCTACGGTGTAGGCGATGTCGGCGGCGGCGAGGGTTTCCATGATCTGCTTGGAATCCATGCCCGACAGGCTGCCGTACAGGGGGCGGTAATCGGGTTGCTGCGACCACAGCACCACGGCAAAACCAATCGCCACGCTGGCTGCCAGGCCCACCATCAGGCCCACCTGACGCAGCATGGTCATTTCCGAGAGGTTTTCCAGGAACGACAGGCCAAACAACGGCGGCTTGCCGTCGGCCTTGGCGGGGAGGTTGTCGGAGAGTGCTTCAGCCATGACTTAAATCTCGTCCTTAAACCGGCATCTGCATGATGTCTTGATACGCCTGAACCAGCTTGTTACGCACTTGGGTCAAGGCTTGGAAGGACACGCTGGCCTTCTGCGAAGCGACCATCACATCGGTGAGGTCCACGCCGCTTTTACCGATCTCGAAGGCCGTCGCCAACTGGCTGGACGCCTGCTGGGTATCGCTGACTTTATTGATTGCCTGACCGAGCATGTCGGCAAAATTGCTTTGGCCCAATTCCGGCGCTGGCGCGACGGATTTCGGTTGAGCCATGGCATCCATTTGCATGGCGCGCATATCCAACATCAACCGATTGAACTCAATACCCTGGCTCATGACCTTCTCTCTCCGACGACCTGCAATTTTTTGACACTACGCAGCGGTTACTAGGGGTGGTAGCAACAAGGGTGCCAGCTCTGGAGCAACTCGTAAGAAAAGGCGACAAAGCTTGTCGAACTTGTTACCGCAAGTTTTTTGCGCCCTTCTTCCCGCACGTTTTTTTGTAGGAGCGAGCTTGCTCGCGAAAAACGTCAACGATAACGCGTGCTTCCAGGATGCCCGCGGCGCCTATGGGTTCTTCGCGAGCAAGCTCGCTCCTACACACGGGATTGGCGCAAGGTCAGGTGGCGAAAAGATAGGCTTCCACGTCCATCCCGGCATCGCGCATCTGCGCCAGCTTGTAGCGCAAGGTACGCGGGCTGATGCCCAGGCGCTCGGCCGCTTCTTTGCGGCGGCCGCGTTCGGCGCGCAGGGTGTCGATGATCATCTGGAATTCACGGCGGCGCAGGTCATCGCCCAGGGCGCCGGCCGATTCTGCCTCGGCGACCACGGGAGCCGGGGCCAGGCTCGGCAGCGGCGCAGCGCCATTGCCCATGGCCAGGCAAAAGTCTTGCGGCTGGATCAAACCGCCCTGCTGCAAAATCAACGCACGCTGGATCGCATTGTCCAGCTCGCGCACGTTTCCCGGCCATGGATAACTGACCAGGCACGCCTGGGCCTCGGGTGATAAACGCGCCTGGGCATGCTTCATTTTTTTGACGTGGTTGTTCAGCAGGCGCTCGGCCAAGGGGATGATATCCGCCGGGCGCTCGCGCAGTGGGCGCCAGGCCAGCGGGAACACCGACAGCCGGTAGAACAGGTCTTCACGGAAGCGCCCCGCCGCCACTTCGCCCGCGAGGTCGCGGTTGGTGGTGGCAACCACGCGGATATCCAACTGGATCGGCTTGCGTGCGCCCACCCGCTCCACTTCACGCTCCTGCAACACGCGCAGCAACTTGGCTTGCAGGCCCAGGGGCATTTCCGAAATTTCGTCGAGCAGGATGGTGCCGCCGTCGGCCTGTTCGAACTTGCCGGCCTGGGCCGCGATGGCGCCGGTGAACGAGCCCTTTTCATGGCCGAACAAGGTGGCTTCGAGCATGTTGTCAGGGATCGCCGCGCAGTTGATCGCAATGAACGGTTGCTTGGCACGGCCCGATTGCTGGTGGATATACCGCGCCAGCACTTCTTTACCGGTGCCGGACTCGCCGGAAATCAGCACGGTGGAATCACTGCGCGCTACCCGCGCTGCCAGTTCCAGCAATTGCGCGCTGGCCGGCTCAAAGGCAATCGGGCCATCGCCGTCGGCGGCGGGCATCACGCCAAGGGCATGCCGGGCGACCAGTTCGATCAACGCCTTGGGCTCGAACGGCTTGACCAGGTAATCCGCCGCGCCTTGACGCATGGCATCCACCGCCCGCTCCACCGCGCCATGGGCGGTCATCAGCAGCACTGGCAGTTGCGGCTGGCGCACGCGCAGCAGGCCGAGCAACTGGTGGCCGTCCATGCCGGGCATGTTGACGTCGCTGACCACCAGGCTGAAGGTTTCCTGTTCGACCGCCTCCAAGGCTTCCTCGGCAGAGCCGACCGCACGGTAGTCATGGCCCGCCAACAGCAGCGTGTCTGCCAATGCTTCACGCAGGGCGCGATCGTCTTCCACCAATAAAACCTTGATAGCCATCATCCTCTTACTCCGCGCTTGCCGCGCTGGAAAACAGCGGCAAGGTCATCAATGCACAGGTGCCACGCCCCACGCTGGAACGCAGCTGCAATTGTCCCTGATGGGCACGGGCCACTGCCTTGACCACGGTCAGGCCCAGGCCAGTGCCGTTGGTCTTGGTGGTAAAAAACGGCTCGCCCAGGCGTTGCAGCACTTGCGGGGCAATACCGCTGCCGCTGTCGCTGATGCACAGGCGCAGGGTTTGCTCGCGGGTGTACAAGTGCACCTTCAATCGCGCACCTGGGCCACTGGCCTGGGTGGCGTTTTCGATCAGGTTGAGCAGCGCGCCCACCAGGGTGTCGCGGTTGCACAGCAATTCGCCCTGGTGGCTGTCGCATTGCCAACGCAGGTTGGCCTCCTGCACATGGGTCGCCGCTGCCGCTTGCAGCGACTGCATCAAGCCGGCGGGGGTAACGCGATCGGTCAGCGGCAGTTCGCCACGGGCAAACACCAGCATGTCGCGCACCTGGTGCTCCAACTCATGCAGGCGCTCCTTGAGGCGCCCGGCAAAGCGTTGATGGGTGGCCGCCGGTAATTGCTCGTCAGTCAAATGACTGGCGTAGATCAATGCCGCCGACAATGGCGTACGAATCTGATGCGCCAAGGAAGCGACCATCCGGCCCAGGGACGACAACCGTTCATGGCGGGCCAACTGATCTTGCAGGTGCCGGGTTTCTGTCAGGTCATTGAGCAGCACAAGCTGGCCAGGCTCAGCGTCCAGGGAACGGGTGGCGATGGACAGCCGGCGCCCGTCCTTGAGGGAGACTTCGTGGCCGTCGTCTTCACGGGGGGCAAAACAGCGGGTGATGACTTCACGCCACAGCTCGCCTTCCAGCGGCAGGCCGAGCAGGTCGCAGGCTGCCGGGTTGGCTTCGCGCACACGGCCCTGGTCGTCGATAACGATTACGCCACCGGGCAACAGGTCCAGCAGGTTTTGCAGGCGGTTGGCCAGGCGTTCTTTCTCGGCCAGCTCTTGCATGCGCTGGGCGCTGACCACCGCCAGTTCGCCTTTAAGCTCGGAAACCCGGGCCTCAAGCAGGCTGTAGGAGTCGGTCAGCTGGCTCGACATCTGGTTGAACTGCGAGAACGCGTGCTCCAGGCCCTGGCGGGTCGGCGGTTCTACAGGCGAAACCAGCCCCTGGATGGCAGGGGCCGAAGATAGTTGGGCGGCGTGGGGCATCATGCTCTCTCGCTTGGCTGACCGTCAGTTAAACGGAACGTTGCGAGGGCTGTAGCAATACCCGTGCCGAAAAAAATCTACCTATAAATCAGGTAGTTGAAAAACAGGCGTCAATCATCCGCCTGTTCATCACCTTCTTTGCGGCTCATACCGTACTTGCGCATCTTCTCCACCAGGGTGGTACGACGGATGCGCAGGCGCTCGGCGGCGCGGGCCACGATGCCATGGGCATCGTCCAGGGCCTGCTGGATCAACCCTTGTTCCAGGTTGCCGAGGTAGTCCTTGAGGTCCAGGCCTTCGGGCGGCAACGTCGCGGTGGCGCCGAAGTCCGGGGTATGCCCGTTGATCGCCACGCGCTCTTCCATGTCGCTGCGCAGGCTGTCCATCTGCTCGTCTTCGTCGTCGACGTAGCGGAATTTCTTCGGCAACTCGACCACGCCGATCACCCCGTACGGGTGCATGATCGCCATGCGCTCCACCAGGTTGGCCAGCTCGCGGACGTTGCCCGGCCAGCCGTGGCGGCACAGGGACATGATCGCCGCGGAGTTGAAGCGAATGGAGCCGCGCTTTTCGTGCTCCATGCGCGAGATCAGTTCGTTCATCAGCAACGGGATGTCTTCGACGCGCTCGCGCAGCGGGGCCATCTCGATAGGGAATACGTTGAGGCGGTAGTACAGGTCTTCGCGGAAGCTGCCGACCTCGATCATGCTTTCGAGGTTCTTGTGGGTGGCGGCAATGATGCGCACGTCCACGCTCTGGGTCTTGTTGCTGCCCACGCGCTCGAAGGTGCGCTCCTGCAACACGCGCAGCAACTTGACCTGCATCGGCAGCGGCATGTCGCCGATTTCGTCGAGGAACAGGGTGCCGCCATTGGCCAGCTCAAAGCGCCCGGCACGGCTGGTGATCGCCCCGGTAAAGGCGCCCTTCTCGTGGCCGAACAATTCGCTTTCCAGCAGCTCTGCCGGGATCGCCCCGCAGTTGACCGGCACGAAAGGTCCGTCGCGGCGCTTGGAGTGATAGTGCAGGTTGCGCGCGACCACTTCCTTGCCGGTGCCCGACTCGCCGAGGATCAGCACGCTGGCGTCGGTGTCGGCCACTTGCTGCATCATCTGGCGCACGTGCTGGATGGCACGGCTGGTGCCGACGAGGCTGCGAAACAGGTTGGGTTCACGGTGACGGCCGCGCTCGCGGGCCTGGTCGTACATCTCGCGATAGACCTGGGCGCGGTGCAGGGAATCGAGCAATTTGCTGTAGCTGGGCGGCATTTCCAGATTGGAAAGCACGCGGCGGCGCTGGTCTTCCGGCAGGTCCACGGAAGAAATATCGCCCATTAGCAACACCGGAAGGAACTCATCCCAGGTAGACAGTGTCTTTAACAGGCCCAGAACTGCGCCAGGAGCGTTTACCGTCCCGATCAATACGCAAATGACTTCACGGCTCGACGACAACGAGCTGACCGCCTGCTGCCAATCGTGGCTGCCGCAGGGTAAATTTTCTTCACCGAGAAAATTTAAAATCACCGCTAAATCGCGGCGGCGGACGCTATCGTCATCGATCAGCAGAATTTTGGTTTCACGCCACATGCAATAGCAACTTCCCTAGTAAAACTTCCTGCCCCGGAATGAGGGCAATCTAGACGTCTGTAAGATTTCTTACCTTCTAGACGTCTGAAATCTGAAAACAGCACTAGTTAAGTCAAAAATGTTGGCACAGTCAAATATATGACGCGCCGTTCGGATTAACTGCGCCCGTTCAACCGAACAGATGGTAAACCTTTGACGCATTTTTCGCTTGGTTGATCTGCGACATCTCTTCGAAAATCGCCTGGCGCTCGCCGGTCGTCACCTCCAGCAACTGCCGATACACCACCAGCAGGCTTTCCAGCTTTTCGCGCAGTGCATCCTCATCTACCGGCGCCTCGCTGAGCACCTCATCAATCACCGCCCGGCACCCCAGGTCCAACTCGCCGACAGCTTCCCAGTTGCGCTCAGCCAGCGCGCCGATCAGGGCTTCGCGGGTTTCGTCGATGCGTTGCAGTGCGTGGCTCATGATGTGTACCTCAAGGCAATCGGCCTTATTGTGGAGCGATGGCATCCCAGCCGGTCTTGACGGTGATCAGCAGACGGGCGACTTCGTCGATCATCTCGACGTCATTGACTCGGTTGGCCTCGACCAGGCGATTGCCCATGTAGTTATACAAGGCATCCAGACGCTGGATCGCGGCCGGATCTTCGGCTTTCTCCGGCTCCAGACCATCGCGCAGGCCCGAAATGATTTCGATCGCCTTGCCCAGCATCAGGCCCTTTTGCGCGATGTCCCCGCGGCTCAACGCACCCTTGGCCTGGGCCATGCGATCCAGGCCACCTTCCATCAGCATCTGCACCAGGCGGTGCGGGCTGGCTTCGGAGACCTGAGCGTGGGCATTGACCTTCTGGTACTGGCGAAGGGCTCTCATCGGGTTCATGTTGCTACCTCGTTACTGGCGACAATCGAATAGGTTTGCTTAACCAGTTTTTCGACCACGGCGATAAAAACTTTAATCCAGCACCCTGCGCGAGAGCCCCTGGACAGGGCTCTGGCGCGCACCGCTCATCAGTTCGACTTAGGATTGTTCAGCGAGTTGAGGGTGGTCAGGATGCTGGAGCTGCTGGCGTTGATCTGCGCGATCATGGTGTCCATCGCCGTGTACTTGGCGGTCAGGGACTTCTGCAAGGCATCCATGCGCCGCGTCAGGTCGTCGGTCTCTTTGTTCAAGTCGGTCAACTTGTTATTGAGATCGGTGGCCCGGGTCGCCAGGGTGCCGGTGGTGCCGACGTAGCTGCTGGTCGCCTTGTTCATGCGGGTGATCAAGCCCGTGTCGCCGGTGAACAGCTTGGCAATGTCGCCAGCGCCCTTGACCACGGCCTTGTCCCAGGTTTTGTCATCCAGGCTCAGCAGGCCGGTTTTCTGGTCGGTGGTGATGCCCATCTGCGCCAGGCTGGTCATGGTGCCCGCGCCGGAGCCGTTGACCAACTCGGAACGCAGGCTGTTCACCAATTGACGCATCGACGCATCGCCGGTCAACGCACCTGCGGTGGTGGTGGAGGCATCACCGGTTGCGGTGACCTTGGTTTGAGTGTTGATCGCCGTCATCAGCGTGTTGTAAGCACTGACGAAGGACTGCACCGAGGTTTTCAAGGTATCGGTGTTGCTGGCCACGGTGATGGTGGTCGGCTTGGTGATGTCTACCGTGTCCAACAGGTCCAGGGTCACGCCGCTGATCGCCGAGGTGATCTTGTTGCTGTTCGATGACATTTGAATGCCGTCGATGGAGTACTTGGCATTGGTTGGCGGCGTGCCTTTGTCGTAGCCGACAGCCAGCTGCGAATCACCGCTGAGGGTGATGTCGGTGCCCTCGCCCATGGTGGTCGAAGTCAGCACCAGCCGCGCGCCATTGGAGTCACTCAGTACGTTGGCACTGATGCCTTGGGACGAGAGCTGGGTATTGATCGACTCGCGCACCTGTTGCAAGGTCGCGCCGCCAGGGATCACCACGTCATAGCTTTTGCCCGACTGGTTGATGGTCAGCGTCTGGTCTTCGTCGGTGCTGTTGGCCTTGCCCGATGCGCCTTCGGCATTGACTGCCGTAGTGACTTTCGAAGCAGTGGCCAGGTTGGCAATTTCCAAGCGGTACTTGCCGCTGGATGCACCGTCAGTCAGGGTGACTTTGGCGTTTTTCTCTTCCGAAGAAGTCGCCGCCAGCCCGTTGAAGGCCGAGGCATTGTTCAACTTGGTGATCGCCGCCTGGTAGGCTTCCAACGCCGTCTTGACCGAGCCCACGGCAGACAACTGCACGGTGGCTTTCTTCTGCTCGTTGGTGATCTGAGCCTGCTTGGGCGCCTGCTCGGCACCGACCAGCGCCTTGACGATTGCTTGGGTGTCGTAGCCCGAACCTGGGCCGGAAATCGTTGAACTAGCCATTTGCCATTCTCCTTGTCCTGCAGCGGCCGTTTTTTTGGCGCTTATACGCCTAGACCGCAATCAGAAACATGTTTCGTGCCAACTCAAGCCTTGCTATCAAACAACAGGCTGCCGGCATCGCTCAGGTTCTGCGCCAATTTCAGCGCGGTCTCCGATGGTATCTGTCGAATCACTTCACCACTGTCAGTGGCGATCACCTTGACCACTACCTTGCCGGTAGAGTCATCGATGGAAAAATCCAGGTTGCGCTGTGAAGCCTGCACAAACTCACGCATATCGGTCACAGCCTTTTCCAGCGCAACGCGCTGAGGCTCTTCACTTTTGCTCGGCTCATTGCTGGCCACAGGCTTGGCCTGGGTCACCACTGCGCCAAGGTTGGCCGGGGCCGGGGCTGCGGGGTAAGACGAGGTCAGCTTGATGCTCATGTCCATGTCACCACCTCCAAACTGAAAAAACGGAAGGGCACGTTGTTAAACGCACCCTCCCGTTATTTAACCGCTAGCGCTATTACTGAAGCAGCTTCAGAACAGACGATGGCAGTTGGTTGGCCTGGGACAGGATCGCAGTGGAAGCCTGTTGCAGGGTTTGTTGCTTGGTCAGCTCAGCGGCTTCAGAAGCGAAGTCAGCATCTTCTACGCGGCCTTTGGCAGCGGAGGAGTTCTGCGAAATGCTCTGCAGGTTGGCCACGGTGCTGGCGAAGCGGTTTTGTACGGCACCCAGCTGCGAACGCTGGCTGTCGATCTGCTGCATGGCGTCGTCCAGAGCCTGGATGGCCTGCTGCGAAGAAGCGGCAGACAGGATGTTCAGGTTGGAAACGCTGGTTTCCATAGTGACGGCGGTTTTGGTGCCCGCATTGGCAACAGTTGTCAGACCCAGGGCTTTCAGTCCAGTACCAGCGCTGCCGTCTTTGATGGTGATATCTTTGTCTGCAAACAGGCTCAGAGTGCCGTCAGCGTTTTTGCTAGCCTGCACACCGGTGCTGGCGCTGTTGATCGAAGCTACAACCGCGTCAGAAGTGTCGCCTTTCTTGAACTTGACTTCTACGCCGTTGACCGAGATCGAGGTATCTTCGGTCAATTTGGCTTGGGTGGTACCGGCAGACAGCCCCAGTTGCGACAGCGAACCGCTATTGGTGTTAGCCAGCTTAATGTCAGCACCGTTACCCGAGGTCAGCTTGAGACGACCATCGGTGAAGGTAGCGGAAGCACCAGCTGCAGCGCCGCCAGCAGCAGTGGTGAGCTTGGTGAGAACGGTCGACATGGCGTCGCCTTTCGCCCAAGTTACCGCAGCACCGTTCACAGTGATCGAGCCATCAGCGGTCAAATTGCTGGTGGGGGCAATGTTAGCATTAGCAGCAAGCTTGAGATTGACCAAGCCGTCAGTTTTCGCAGCTACCGCAGGTGGGCCAACGACCGCGCCGGCAACATCACCAGCTTCAAGCTTGATAGCTTTGGCAGAGGTCAGTGTGAGGACACCGGTAGCATCGGCACTAGCAGTAACACCGGTAGTAGCTGTCTCTTTGTTGATAGCGGCAACTGCGGCAACGCCCAAGTCAGTAGCAGCGACGTTACCGAAGCTGATGGTTGTACCATTAATCTTTATGGTATCGGTATCTACAGTTGCGCCGACAGCAGCGGTGCCCGTGGCAGTCGCTTTGTCAGTGAGTACCGAGCCAGTAGTAGTTGCGGCCAGACCGCTCAGTGCAGTGCTGTTAACGGTTGCTTCGCTGTAGTTGCCTTTCAGCGCGGTAGAACTGATATCGGTCATGCCGAACGAGATAGTCTCGTTAGCGTTTGCGCCAATCTGGAACGCTACGTTCTGAAACGAGCCGTCCAGCAGGTTACGACCACCGAAGGTGGTGGTGCTGGCGATACGGTTCAGCTCGCCCACTTTAGCGGTGAATTCTTGTTGCAGGGAAACACGGTCAGCGTCGCTTTTATCACCGTTGGCCGCTTGCAGGGCGAGTTCACGCAGACGCTGCAGGGTGTTGGTGGACTCTTGCATCGCGCCTTCAGCGGTCTGGGCAATCGACACGCCGTTGTTGGCGTTGGAGATGGCAACGTTCAGGCCTTTGACCTGGTTGTTCAGACGGTTAGCGATCTGCATGCCGGCAGCGTCGTCTTTGGCGCTGTTGATTTTCAGGCCGGAGGACAGACGGTTCATCGACTGGCTCAGAGCGTCGGAAGCTTTGTTCAGGTTCTTCTGGACACCCAGGGAGGTGATGTTGGTGTTTACTGATAATGCCATGACGAAATCCTCGTGGTTTGGATACTGCGGCTTCCGGCCCTGGCGACCGCCGGGTGTGGCCTAGAGAACCTACGTAATAGTTATCGTCGTGGTAGCCGGTTGCTTGAGGATTTTTTTGATTTTTTTTAGTAGCCCTGTGCCAGCCCTTGTATTTCAAGGCCTTATAGAGGCGTGAAACGCCCGTAATCACGGGTTACTGGCGCCAAAACTTCGCCCTTGTAGGAGCGAGCTTGCTCGCGAAGAACCTGAGAACGCCGCGTGCATTCTGAATGCCCGCGCTATCGTTAACGTTCTTCGCGAGCAAGCTCGCTCCTACAGGGAGGGGGCGCACAAAAAAACGCCGATGATCGTGGGATCATCGGCGTTTTTTTGTACAGCTGCTAAAGCATCACGGACGATAGAGAATCGCCGAGCCCCACGACAGGCCCACGCCAAAGCCGCTGATAGCCACGCGCTTCCAGGTGGCGTCGATCACGTGCTTTTCCAGCAGCAGCGGGATGCTCGACGACACGGTGTTACCGGTCTCGACCATGTCCTTGATGAACTTGTCCACCGGCGCTTCTTCAAAGCGGCGCGCCACGGCGTCGACGATGGCCGCGCTGCCCTGGTGGATGCAGAACGCATCGATGTCATCGGCCTTGAGGTCCGACTCTTTGAGCAGCTCGTGCAAGTGCGCCGGCACCTTGAGCAAGGCAAAGTTGAACACCTGGCGACCGTTCATGAAGAACACACCATCGCTGACCTTCAAGTGCGGCGCGCCGGAACCGTCGGTGCCGAACTTGGATTTGCCCAGCAACCACGGCGCGTCCTCGCCCATCCAGGTGGCGGTGGCGGCATCGCCGAACAGCATGGTGGTGTTGCGGTCTTCCGGGTCGACGATCTTGGAATACGGGTCGGCGGTGATCAGCAGGCCGTTTTTCAGGCCGGCGGCTTCCATGAAGCCCTTCATCGCGTAGATGCCGTAGACGTAGCCGGAGCAGCCCAGGGAGATATCGAAGGCGGCCACGTGAGTCGGCAGGCCCAGTTTGTCCTGCACGATAGCGGCGGTGTGGGGCAAGCCCTCTTCATCGCCGTTCTGGGTAACGACGATCAGCGCGTCGATGGACTCGCGCTTCAAATCCGGGTTATTGGCGAACAATGCGTTGACGGCTTCGACGCACAGGTCGGACGTTTCCTGTGCAGCTTCCTTGCGCGGCAGGAACGCCGAACCGATCTTGCCGATGATGAACTCTTCATCCTTGGCGAATTTGGCACCCTGGGCGTAGTTATCGATCCCGTCTGCCGGCACGTAACTGGCGATGCTTTTTATGCCAATCATTGTGGCTTCCCAATACTAAATAGCTGGAGAACACCCCTCGGGCTACGCCGGGAGTGCTGACAATAAAGGGGATAACCCCATGAAAAACTCGCTGAAAGCCGCCCGATGAAGGCCCTGTGACGACTTATCCTTTTCACACGATACAGTGAAGATGCGCTTTATGACTCACAGGTCACTCAATTTTGCGTGGTTTATGCAAAACGTTTCAACAATTAAGCCCCAGAAACGACAACGGCCCGCCCTGTTTCCAGAGCGGGCCGCTTGACTGAACGCCGTTTACATCTTGTTGAACAGGCTCAACTGCGAGATTTTCACGAAGGCCAGTTGGGAAGCCTGCAACATGGTTTGCTGCAAGCTCAGGTTGACGGCGGCTTCGGCGAAGTCGACATTGCCCAGGGCATTCATGGTGGTGGTATTGGCCAGGTCCAGGCTGACGTTTTCCTTGGACTGAATGTCCAGGCCGTTGAGGCGCGCGCCCAGTGAGCCACGTGCCTGGTCGATCTGCCCGTAGGCATTGGTCAAGTTGCCAATCGACTTGGCCACCACATCCTTGAGTTCCTTCTGCGCCGCCGGGTTGCCGTCTGATGGCGTCTCCAGAATTTTGCGCAGATGGCTCAGGGTATCGAGGACGTTCTCGTTCTTGTTGCTGGTGGCACTGATCGCAAACTGGTCGCCGTCTGCCGGCCCCGGTGCGGTGGTGACATCAAAGGTCACCCCTGCCGCCGTGATGGTGGTTGCGCCGGCCGCCAGGGTGCCACTGGCGATGGATTTACTGTCTGCGCTATACGGCTGCGCATACAGGTCATAGGCGCCAGCGGCACCGAACTTCACGATCACGCCCGAATTGGGAAAGGTGCTGGCGTAGGCCGCCGGATCGCTCACCGTGCCGCCGCTCAGTTGCGCGGTGGACGGGTTGCTTGGGGTGCGCGAAACGCTGAAGGTGTCTGGTTTGACCGACAGGCTGAACTCGCGGTCCTTGACGATGGCGTCCGACGGCGCGCCAGGCAGTATGTCTTTGCCCAGTGCGTCTTTGCCCAGGTTCAAGCCGATGTCGAACTTGACCCCGCGCAGGCTGATAGTCGAACCGCCTTCCTTGGTGGCATCGAAAGTGCCGTTGCCCGGAATCTCCGAGGTGATGTCCTTGCCGGCATTGTCCGTGACGACGTATTGGGTGCTGCTGGTGAAGGTCAGCTTATACGGCTGACCATCGGAAAAACTGCTGTTATAGCTGCTGTTGGCCGCGATCAGCCCGGCAGAGACGGTGACCTTGCCATCGTCGACCGCTGGCGGCACGAGGATTGGCGCGGTTTGCGTACGGCCCGTATTCGCCGAGCTTTCAAGCATGCTCTTGGCGGTATTGCCCATGGCAACCGACAGGTTCTCTGCGATCTTCAAGCTCAGCGGCGTGTCATCGCCCTGGTAGCTGTAGGTGCCGTCATTGTTGCGGGCGTAGGGCGGCGTGTCGGTCTTGCTGCCGGAGAACAAGTAATTGCCGCTGGCGTCCTTGGTATTGAGCAGGCCCAAAACCTGGTCTTCAATGGCGCCAATCTCGGCGGCCGTCGACTTGCGGTCAGCGTCGCTGATGCCGACGTTACCCGCCTTGAGCGCCAACTCACTGGCTCGTTGAATCGCGATATTGATATTTTCCAGCACGCCGTCCTGGGTGGTCAGCGAGTTTTTGAGGGTGTCGATGTTGCCATTGAACTGCGCCAGCATGTCTTTCTGCTGCTGCAGCATCAACAACCGCGCCGCCGCCACCGGATCATCCGCGGCGGTTTGCACGCGCACGCCGGAGCTGGCCTGGTCCTGGGCCTTGACCACGCTGGAATAGTTGCTCTGGTACTTGGCAGAGCTGGTCTCAAAATACTGCTGTGTAGAAATACGCATCGTCCCAGCCTCCCTTAAAGAGCATTCATCAGTGTGGTGAAGGTTTCCTGCGCAGCCTTGATGATCTGCGACGACGCGGTGTAGTACTGCTGGAACTTGATCATGTCGCCCGCTTCATCATCCAGGTTGACCCCGGATACCGAGTTGCGTGCTTCCTTGTTGGCGCTGAGCAACGCGCCGGTGGCGGCGGTGTCGACCCCGGCCTGGCTGGCCTTGGCACCTACGGTCGAGACCAGCTTGCTGTTGGCGCCCACCAGGCTGGTGCCCGCGTTGCCATCGCCCATGCCGACGGTGGCCTTGGTTTGCAGGTTCAGCAGTTCCTGGGCGTTGCGGCCGTCGGACTTGCCGCCACTGTTGAAGGCAAAGGTGGTGCTGTCGCCGTCTGCCGGCGAGCCGTTGACGGTGGTGTCGAACTTGAAGCTCTTGCCGGGAATGGCGGCACCGCTGGCGTCGCGCATCGGCACGTCCACGGTGATCTTGTTGCCCTGCCCCGGAATGATCGAGCCAGTGCCAATCGGATTGCCCTTGGAATCGTTGATGGTATAGGACTGCGTACCGTCGGCGGCGGGCTTGCCGAACACCATCTTCACCGGCATCGAGTTTTCAATACCGGCGCGCAGCTGCGCGGTGTCGGTGCCGCCATGGATATCCAGCGGCACCGTCAAGGCCGGCTGGGTAAAGGTACCCGTGCCGCTGTTGGTCGTGCTGCTGGTACCTGCCAACGGGCCGGCGAACGCCAGTTTGTTCGCATCGGTGAGCGCCACGCCAATACCGCTGGCGCCCGTGGCGGTGGGGCTGACTTTGAAACTGTCGCCAAACGCCATGGTGCCCTTGCCGTCCAGCGCCAGGGTGAAACCATCCATGGTCGGCGGCGGTGTAGCGCTCATATCAAAGGTGCCCATGGCCTTGCCGTCCGAACGCAACACCGTGATCTTGTTAGGATCGGTCTTGTCGTTGAAGGTCACGGTGTAGTCAAACGTGGACAACTGACTGCTGTCCTTGATCGTCACGTTCAGGTTGCCCGCGCCGGCGCTGTTGCCCGAGGCACCCTGGCTGCGCGAGGCAATGGCGGCGGCGCTGTTGATGTCTTTGAACAGCGAAACGCCAAAGTCACCGTTGAGGTCCAGGCCCTGGCCCAGTTGGTTGTTGAGCGTGTCTGCCGTGGCGATGGCGATACGGCCCAGTTCATTGATGGCCGGCATCAGGGCATCGCTGCGATAGCGCAACAGGCCGCCGATGCTGCCGCCGCTGATCACCGAGCCCAGGTCCAGGGTGGTGCCGTTCATGTCCAGCTGGATGGTGTACTGGCTGTTATCGGTTTTGCTTGGCGCGGCGGAAATCTTGTTGGAAATCCCGCCCTCCACCAGGGACTGGCCGCTGCCGGTGGTTACGCTGAACTGGCCGTTTTTCTCAGTGGCCGTCACGCCAATCAACTCATTGAGCGAACGTACTGCCTCGTTACGCGAGTCCAGCAGGTTGGCCGGGGCGCTGTTGGAGCTGCCTTGGGCCTGGGAGATCTGCTGGTTGAGGGAGGCAATCGAGGCGGTCAATTGATTGACCTGATCACTCATGCTGCTCAGTTGGTTGTTGATCGTCTCTTTCTGCTGGGTCAACTGCGTTGAGATCGCGTTGAAACGGCTGCTCAGGGTCTGGGCGTTGGTCACCAGCAGTTGTCGGGCCGACAGGTCGCTGGGGTTGGACGCGGCGGTTTGCAGGGTGGCGAAGAACGAACTGAGCACCGAGGACAGACCGGTGGTTTTGTCCGACAGCACTTTGTCGACGGCACCGACCTGGTCCAGGTATGCCTTGGCATCGTTATTGAGCGCCGTGCTGTTCTGGTAAGCGGTGTCCAGGTACTCGTTGTACACCCGGCGCACATCGGCCAGGGTGGTGCCGCTGCCGATGTACACGCCGCCGAACGGGTTCGACGCGTTGGTATTTTGCGTGGTCTGCTGACGCGAGTACCCCGGGGTATTCACGTTGGCGATGTTATTACTCAAGACCGACAACGATCCTTGAGCGGCATTGAGCCCTGACATCCCGATACTGAGCAAACTCATGGTTCAGACCTTATAAATGTGTGGTTGCGCCAGCGGCAGCGTAGTTCTGGTAACTGTTCATGTTTTTTGCGATCTGCGAAATCTTGCTGGCGTAATCCGGGTCGGTTGCATAACCGGCTTTTTGCAACTCGCGTACAAACTGTTCCGGGTTGTCGGCTGATTTCACAACTTCTTTATAGCGATCATGGCTTTGCAGCAGGGTCACGAGGTCGTGGAAGCTGTCCTGGTAGGAGCTGTAGGAACGGAACTGCGCCGTTTCCTTGACCATCGCACCATCGCGAAACTCGCTGGTGATCGCCCGGGCCTGACCGCCCTGCCAGCTCTGGCCGGCCTTGATGCCGAACAGGTTGTGGCTGCTGCTGCCGTCCTCGGCGCGCATCACCGATTTGCCCCAGCCGGTTTCCAGTGCGGCCTGGGCCACCAGATACTTGGGGTCGATACCGATACGTGCGGCGGCGGCCTTGGCCATCGGCAGCATGGTGGCGACAAACTCATCCTGGGAGCTGAAGGCTTTCTTCGCTGGTGCCAGCGGTGGCTGGGCAATGGCGCGGCCATACACTTGCATGCGCCCGCTCGGCACGGCAAAGCTACGCGCACTGCTGTTGATGACCGTGTCGTCGGCAGCGCTGTTACGCAGGGGCGCGGCTTTGGCTTCGACCGGGGCGTTCGGCACGATGCCCGCCAGCAGGCGGTCGGCCAACTTGCTGGGCAAGGCGATACGGCGCTGGTTCATCAGCTCCATGTCGTTGGCATGGGTACTGGCCCCCTCAGGCACAGCCACGCGATATGCCCACAAAGGCCGCTGGCCATTGGAGCGGCCCAACGGGCCTTCGGCCTGGGTACCGGCGGCAATCTCGGTCGGCACATCGACTTTCTTCACCGGCGCATCCGCCGCCGGGCCTTGCAAGGTGGCGGCCTGGGCCTCCACCGGTTTGTTCTTCTGCATCTGGCGCATCAGCACATCGGCCAGGCCGATACCGCCGCCTTCGCGGGACATCGACACCGCCAGTTGCTGGTCGTACATTTCCTGGTACTGCTTGGCGGCCGGGGTGTTCAGCGGGTTGTCCTTGCCCAGGGCCTCGGTGGCCGAACGCATGGACTTGAGCATCTCGTTCAAAAACAGCGACTCGAATTCCTGCGCCACTTTACGCAGGTTGCCTTCGCTGTTTTTGTCGGCACCGACCTTGAGCTGGTTAAGCCGGTTCAGGTCGGAGTAAGACCCCGAGTCCGCCGTGCTGCTGATGCCGCTCTTGCGCATATCCATGGCCATGGCCTCAGATCACGATCAGGTCGGCTTGCAACGCGCCGGCCTGCTTCAAAGCTTCGAGGATCGCCATCAAGTCGCCGGGCGCGGCGCCCACCTGGTTCACCGCACGGACAATCTCGTCCAGGGTGGTGCCGGGGCCGAACTTGAACATCGGTTTGGCTTCTTGCTGGGCATTGACGCGCGAACGCGGGACCACGGCAGTCTGGCCACCGGACAACGGCCCCGGCTGGCTGACGATCGGGTCTTCGGTGATGGTCACCGTCAGGCTGCCGTGGGTCACCGCCGCCGGCGAGACCTTGACGTTCTGGCCGATCACGATGGTGCCGGTGCGCGAGTTGATGATGACTTTGGCCACGGCCTGGCCGGGGTCCACTTCAAGGTTTTCCAGGATCGACAGGTAGTCCACACGCTGGCTTGGGTCCAGCGGAGCAGTGACACGAATCGAGCCGCCATCGATGGCCTGGGCCACGCCAGGGCCGAGCATGTCATTGATCTTGTCGACCACGCGCTTGGCGGTGGTGAAGTCGGAGCGGTTGAGGTTCAGGGTCAGGCTGTTGCCCTGATTGAAACCACTCGGCACGGTGCGTTCAACCGTGGCGCCACCGGGGATACGCCCGGCCGACGGCACGTTGACGGTGATCTTCGAACCGTCGCGGCCTTCGGCGTCAAAACCGCCGACCACCAGGTTGCCTTGGGCGATGGCGTAGACGTTGCCGTCGATACCTTTGAGCGGCGTCATCAGCAAGGTGCCGCCGCGCAGACTCTTGGAGTTACCCATGGACGACACGGTGATGTCCACCACCTGCCCCGGCTTGGCGAACGCGGGCAGATCGGCGCTGATCGACACTGCTGCGACGTTCTTCAACTGCACGTTGCCCGAGCCTGGCGGCACCTTGATGCCGAACTGGGAGAGCATGTTGTTGAAGGTTTGCAGGGTGAACGGCGTCTGGGTGGTCTGGTCACCCGTGCCGTTGAGCCCCACCACCAGGCCATAGCCGATCAACTGGTTGGAGCGCACGCCGGAAATACTGGCGATGTCCTTCAGGCGCTCGGCCTGGGCCACAGCACTCAACGCCAACAAGAGCGCCATCGCCATCAGCTGTTTGAACTTCAAAATGGCCACCTAGAAAGGGAACAGCGGGCTGAGGAAGAAGCGGTCGAACCAGCCCGGCTGGCTCGCATCGGCAAACGAACCGGTGCCCGAGTAGGTAATGCGTGCATCGGCAATGCGCGTCGACGGCACGGTGTTGTCGGTGGAGATGTCATCGGCGCGGACCATGCCGGCGATGCGCACCAGCTCGTCGCCGGTGTTGAGGGTCATCCACTTTTCACCGCGCACGGCAATGATGCCGTTGGGCAATACGTCGGCGACGGTCACGGTGATCGAACCGGTCAGGCTGTTGCCCTGCCCTGCTGCGCTCTTGCCGTTGGTGGCACGGTCGCCGCTGTAGCCGGCGTCCAGGCTCAGGTCACCGCTGCCCAGCGGGTTATTGGTGTTCAGGCCACCGCCGAACAGCGAGGTCAGGCCGATGCTGGTCTTGCTGTTCTTGCCGATCTGCGAGTTGGCGTTCTTGCTGGCCTGGGTCTTCTCGTTCAGGGTGATGGTGATGATGTCACCGACCCGGAACGCCTTGCGGTCGCTGTACAGGTTCTGCTCGAAACCGGCCTGGTAGATCGAGCCATTGTTGGCCGCCGCCGGCAGCGGCGTGCGTGGCAACACCGGCGCGTAGTACGGGTCATTGGGCTTTGGCGAGGGGGCAACACAGCCCGCAAGCACGGCGATCCCACTCAATGCCAACACACAAACATAGCGATTCATGACCCTAACCTCACGGTGTTGCAGGCACCCTCAAGGGCGCCCCATAGACTGATTACAGATTCTGCGTAACGAACGAAAGCATCTGGTCGGCGGTGGAAATCACCTTGGAGTTCATCTCGTAGGCGCGCTGGGTGGTGATCATGTTGACCATCTCCTCAACGGTGCTGACGTTGGAGGTTTCCAGGGTGCTTTGCAGCGTGGTGCCGAAGCCGTTCAAGCCAGGGGTGCCGATTTGCGGCGCGCCACTGGAGGCGGTTTCCAGGAACAGGTTGTTGCCCATCGCCTGCAGGCCGGCCGGGTTGATGAAGTCGGCGGTTTGCAGGTTGCCGATCACTTGGGAGGCCGGGTTGCCAGCAACGGTGATAGACACGGTGCCGTCGTTGCCGACGGTGAAGGTCTTGGCGTCGGGCGGCACCACGACAGCAGGCTCCAGGGCGAAACCGTTGGCGGTCACGATCTGGCCGTTGGAATCCAGGTGGAAAGTGCCGTCACGGGTGTAAGAGGTGGTGCCATCCGGCTGCAGCACCTGGAAAAAGCCGCGGCCATTGATCGCCATGTCCAGGGGCTGGCCGGTTTGCTGCAGGTTACCGGCGCTGAAGTTTTTCTGGGTGCCGACGATCTGCACACCGGTACCCAGTTGCAGGCCCGACGGTAGCTCGCTGTCCTGGGTCGATTGGGCGCCCGGTTGCTTCTTGATCTGGTAGAGCAAGTCCTGGAACTCGGCGCGGTCACGTTTGAAGCCCGTGGTCGACACGTTTGCCAGGTTGTTGGAAATGGTCGTCAGGTTGGTGTCCTGGGCGGACAGGCCTGTCTTGGCAACCCATAGAGCCGGAAGCATGCTGTTCTCCTTCGTGCGCCGGATGGTTGGCGCTGCGTTGCAAATTAGTGAGTGGGCTTGAATCAGCTCATCTGCATGACGCGCGTCATGGCCTGGTCGTCTTCTTTAGCGCTGTTCATCATCTTGATGTGCAACTCGAACTGCTTGGCCAGCGCCAGCACCGCGGTCATTTCTTCCACGGCATTGACGTTACTCGCCTGCAAGAAACCCGAGGTCAGCCGCACGTTCGCGTCGGCCTGGGCCGGCTGGCCATCCTTGGTGTGGATGGTGCCGTCCAGGCCTTTGGTCATGTTCTTGAGGTCTGGCTGGACCATCTTGATACGGTCCACTTCCGCCATCACCCGCGGGCCTTCACCCATGGCACGGATACTGATGGTGCCGTCCGAACCCACTTCGATTTTCTGCTGGGGCGGCACGGCAATCGGGCCACCGTTGCCCATGATCGGCATACCGTTGCCAGCCCGCAGCACGCCCAGGGCATCCACGTTCATGCTGGCGCTGCGCACGTAGGCTTCGCCGCCATCGGGGGTTTGCACGGCCATCCAGCCGTCGCCGCTGACGGCCACATCGAGGTCGCGGCCGGTTTCGATCATCGCGCCCGGAGAAAAATCAGTGGCCGGCCGTTCGGTCATGGCAAACGCCCGCGCCGGAAAGCTGTCACCGAACACCGGCATCGAACGCGCCTGCTCCAGGTCGCGCTGGAAACCGTTGGTGGAAATGTTCGCCAGATTGTTGGCATGGGCCTTCTGCGCCAGTGCATTCTGGCTGGCGCCGGTCATTGCCACATAAAGGTACTTGTCCACGCTCTATCCTCTTTCTGACGGACGCTTGCCGCCCACCGCTGTACTGAGGAGGCTTAAGCAATTTGCGAACCAACTTTTCAAAAGAGGCCAAAGTCCAGGCGCGGCGGGGGTTTCGTGGAGATAGCTGAAATAGGCAGGGCAGAAACAGTCGAAAAAACGGCGGACTACTGCCGCCTGCGGCAAACACCGGCCTGGAAAACGACAAAGATCAAATGTGGGAGCTGGCTTGCCTGCGATAGCAGTGGAACAGGCACTGACATGCCAACTGACAGTGGGCTGTAGCAGCAGACGGTACCCACGATGCGAAGCGAGTAGCTCTTGATCTGCTTTTGATCTTGATCTCAGGCGCCCCGTCAAACCACGCTGGCCGGAATTCGACAGGGATTTGGGGGGTAAACCGGCAGGGATGCCGGTTTAGCAGCCCCGCGCCATGGATGGCGCGTGGCGGCGGCCCCCCAAATCACTGGCGGATTACGGGCACACCGAGCCTAGGCGAGGTGCCGAGTGGTGGGGCAAGAGCGTTTTGCTTACTTTTGCGCTGTTCAAAAGTGAGCCGCCGTCAGGGCGGAACCCTAAGTGGCCGTTACCTAAATATCGGATATGTACCCGATCCAACTGTGTTGACTGTTAGGCCGTCTTCGCAGACAAGCCAGCTCCCACATTTGGATCGCGGTGCGTCAGTTAGATCAGTGCCGGCCGTCACAGGAGCAAGCTCCCACCGTTTTAACTGCGATCAGCCTTGAGCACTTCGTAATCACGCAGCTTGTTGGCAATGGTGGTGTGGGACACCCCCAGGCGCTTGCCCAACTGGCGACTGCTCGGGTGTTCGGCATACAGGCTTTCCAACACCGCCTTCTCAAAGCGCCCGACGATATCCTCCAGGCTGCCCTCCAGGGAAAAATCACCCAGCGGCTGGCGCACGCCATAATCCGGCAAGCGAATATGCTCAACCTTGACCGTACCGCCCTCACACAACGACACCGCCTGGAACAGCACGTTTTCCAGTTGCCGCACATTGCCCGGCCAGTGGTAGTGGCTGAGCTTGTCCATCGCGGCGGGGGCCAACTTGGGCAGTGGGCAACCGATCTGCCGGCTGGCCTGGTCGAGAAAGTGCTCGACCAACGGCGCAAGGCCATCCAGGCATTCGCGCAATGGCGGAATATGCAACGACAGCACATTCAGCCGATGATAAAGGTCCTGGCGAAACTCACCCCGGGCGCAGAGCTCCGACAAATCCACCTGGGTCGCACAGATCACCCGCACATCCAGGTACACCTCTTCATCACTGCCTACCCGGCGAAAACACCCGTCCTGCAGAAAGCACAGCAGCTTGACCTGCAAGCGCGCGCTCATTTCCCCCACGCCATCCAGAAACAAGGTACCGCCCGCCGTCAGCTCAAGCAGGCCCAACTTGCCTTCGGCCCGCGCCCCTTCAAATGCGCCGGGGCCGTAGCCAAACAGTTCGGTCTCGGCCATCGACTCGGGCAACCCCGCACAGTTGAGCGCCATCAACGGCGATTGCCCGCGGGGGCTGGCCAAGTGGCAGGCCCGGGCCAACAGCTCCTTGCCGGTGCCGGTTTCGCCTTCTATTAATAGCGGTGCATCCAGCGGCGCCATGCGCCGCGCTTCACGCACCACCGCGGCCATGACCTTGGAGCTCTGGAAGATGCTGTCGAAACCGCGCAGCTCTTGCTTGCGCACGTTATAGATACGCTCACCGACACGGTCGGCGCGGTGCAGGGTGAGCACGGCGCCGGCCATGGCTTCGCTGTCATCGTGCTCGGAGGATTGCAGGGGCGCGATGTCCGCCAGAAATACGTCGCCCTTGACCTTGACCCGCAGGCCATTGATTCGCGATTTGCTGGCGCGCACCAGTTCCGGCAGGTCAAAGTCCTCGGCATACCGCGACAGGGGTATCCCCGGCACTTCATCCACCCGTACGCCCAGCAACTGCGCCGCCGCACGGTTGGCGGCCACGATGGAGCCGCCCATATCAATGGACAGCACCGGAAATTCCAGGGCGCCGAGCAATGCATTGAGTTCCATATGCCGACGCTCGCTGGGCATCAGCCCTACCCGCTTGACGCCAAACACCCCGGCAATCGCCTCGAACTGCGGGCGCAACGCCTGAAATTGCATATTCACCAGGTTAGGGCAAAACAGGTAGATGGCGTTGCCATGCTCACCGCCGACTTCGCCCTTGGCGACGTTGACGCCGTACTCCACCAGCAGGTTGAGGATGTCCCGCAGGATGCCGATGCGGTTCTGGCAGTGCACTTTGATACGCATGGAAAAACTCGAAAAGGGAGTAGGCGCCGCGTCTTTTTGTCGCTGGGCGCAGATAGTCGTCAAGATTATGTGACAGTACGGCCGCTATTCCCAGCCTATAGCTGCGACAAGCGGGCCTATCGTAACGAATACTTTACGATTACCGGTAATTTTTCCTACATGCATCCGCTAAAGGCGGATGGAATCCTGCGCCTATCCGGTTATCAATAGAGGCATCCCAGGACATAACAAGAACGAATGCCTAGCAGGAGAGCCGTATGAAGCAGACGCACTACGTGGCCCGCGAGCCCGATGCGCAAGGTTTTATCCACTACCCGCCCGAAGAACACGCGGTGTGGAATACCCTGATCACTCGCCAGTTGAAAGTGATCGAGGGCCGCGCCTGCCAGGAATACCTGGACGGCATCGACAAGCTCGGCCTGCCCCTGGACCGCATCCCTCAACTGGGCGAAATCAACAAGGTGCTGGCCGACACCACCGGCTGGCAAGTCGCCCGCGTGCCGGCGCTGATTCCCTTCCAGACCTTTTTTGAATTGCTGGCCAGCAAGCAGTTCCCGGTGGCGACTTTTATTCGCACCCGTGAAGAACTGGACTACCTGCAAGAGCCGGATATTTTCCACGAGATCTTTGGCCACTGCCCGCTGCTGACCAACCCCTGGTTCGCTGAATTTACCCACACTTACGGCAAGCTCGGCCTGGCGGCCACCAAGGAGCAACGGGTGTACCTGGCGCGCCTGTACTGGATGACCATCGAGTTCGGCCTGGTAGACACGCCCCAAGGGCGGCGCATCTACGGTGGCGGCATTCTGTCGTCGCCTAAAGAAAGTGTGTATTGCCTGTCGGACGAGCCCGAGCACCAGGCCTTTGATCCGCTGGAAGCGATGCGCACTCCCTATCGCATCGACATCCTGCAACCTTTGTACTTCGTATTGCCCGAACTCAAGCGCCTGTTCGACGTGGCCCAGGAAGACATCATGGGCATGGTCGAGCGCGGTATGGAGCTGGGCTTGCACGCACCGAAATTTCCGCCCAAACCCAAAGCTGCGTGAACCTTACGTTTTAAGGCCAGGTGAGTCTGTTCCCTGGCCCCGCGTTGCTTTAGGGTAACGCCACTGACCTTCAATCATTCGAATTCAGGACACCTTCCATGACCACCTTGAACCAAGCCCACTGCGAAGCCTGCCGCGCCGATGCCCCGCAAGTCAGCGATGAAGAACTGCCGGTGCTGATCAAGCAGATCCCAGACTGGAACATCGAAGTGCGCGACGGCGTGATGCAGTTGGAAAAGGTTTTCCTGTTCAAGAACTTCAAATTCGCCCTGGCCTTCACCAACGCCATGGGTGAAATTTCCGAAGCCGAAGGCCATCACCCAGGCCTGCTCACCGAGTGGGGCAAAGTCACCGTGACCTGGTGGAGCCACTCCATCAAGGGCCTGCACCGCAACGACTTCATCATGGCCGCGCGCACCGACGAAGTGGCCAAGACTGCCGAGGGCCGCAAGTAATGCATTTCGATGCCATTGGTCGCGTGCCTGGCGACCCGATCCTCGGGCTGATGGACCTGTATGCTCAGGACGCCAACCCGAACAAGTTCGACCTGGGCGTAGGTGTTTATAAGGACGACCAAGGCCTGACGCCGATTCCTCACTCGGTGAAACTGGCGGAACAGCGCCTGGTCGAGACCCAAGTGACCAAGACCTATATTGGTGGCCATGGCGATGCAGCCTTCGGCAGCCTGATCAGCGAACTGGTGCTCGGCGCTGATTCGGCCTTGCTGCGTGACCGCCGCGCTGGCGCCACGCAAACCCCCGGCGGCACCGGCGCCCTGCGCCTGAGTGCCGACTTTATCGCCCACAGCCTGCCGGGCCGTGGCGTGTGGCTGAGCAACCCGACCTGGCCGATCCACGAAACCATTTTTGCCAAAGCCGGGCTCAAGGTCAGTCATTACCCTTACGTGGGCAGCGACAACCGCCTGGACGTGACGGCGATGCTGGCAACCCTGTCCAGCGTGCCCAGGGGCGACGTAGTATTGCTGCACGCGTGCTGCCATAACCCGACCGGCTTTGACCTGTCCCAGGACGACTGGCGCCAGGTCTTGCAGATCGTGCGTGAACGCCAGTTGCTGCCGCTGATCGATTTTGCCTACCAGGGCTTTGGCGATGGCCTGGAGCAGGACGCCTGGGCGGTGCGCCTGTTTGCCGCCGAGCTGCCGGAAGTGCTGATTACCAGTTCGTGCTCGAAGAACTTCGGCCTGTACCGCGACCGCGTAGGTGCATTGATTGTGTGTGCGGCGGATGCTGAAAAGCTCACCGATGTACGTAGCCAACTGGCGAATATCGCGCGCAACCTGTGGTCGACGCCGCCGGATCATGGCGCCGCCGTGGTGGCGACCATCCTCGGTGATGCACAGCTGAAAAAGCAGTGGAGCGAGGAAGTCGAGGCCATGCGTTCGCGGATCGCCCAGTTGCGTTCCGGGTTGGTGGAAGCACTTGCGCCCCATGGGCTGGCCGAGCGCTTTGCGCATATCGGCGCGCAGCGGGGGATGTTTTCCTATACCGGCTTGAGTGCCGAGCAGGTCAAGCAACTGCGCGAGAAGCACAGTGTGTATATGGTCAGTTCGGGGCGGGCTAACGTGGCTGGGGTTGATGCGACGCGGTTGACGTTGCTGGCTCAAGCCATTGCTGACGTCTCTAACTGAAGAAACGGGATTAAGTGTGGGAGCGGGCTTGCCTGCGATGGCTATAGATATCTACACAACGCTGTAGCGATCAACTGTAACCACGATGCGAAGCGAGCCGCTCTTGATCTGCTTTTGATCTTGATCTTAGGCGCCCCGTTAAACCACGCTGGCCGGAATTCGACAGGGATTTGGGGGGTAAACCGGCAGGGATGCCGGTTTAGCCGCCCCGCGCCATGGATGGCGCGTGGCGGCGGCCCCCCAAATCACTGGCGGATTGCGGGCACACCGAGCCTAGGCGAGGTGCCGAGTGGTGGGGCAAGAGCGTTTTGCTTACTTTTGCGCTTTTCAAAAGTGAGCCGCTGTCAGAGCGGAACCCTAAGTGGCCGTTACCGAAGCAATGGATATGTACACAATCCAGCTGTGTTGACTGTCAGGCCCTCTTCGCAGGCAAGCCAGCTCCCACATTTGAATCGTGGGGTGTCAGGTAGATCAACGTCGGCTGTCAGGCCGTCACGGGAGCAAGCTCACTCGCCACAGGTTCAGCCAGCAACCATTTCAGCCTTGAGCAGTGCCTCTTTAGCCTGCGCATCCGCCAACCGATACAACTCGATATGCCCATCCCAGTGCTCAATCAAGGCCGTGCACGACTCCACCCAATCCCCGCAGTTGAGGTAATCCACCTCGCCCACCTTGCGAATCTCGGCATGGTGAATATGCCCGCACACCACCCCGTGCAATTCACGCTTGGTCACTTCGTGGGCAATCGCCTCTTCGAAATCGCTGATAAAACTCACCGCTGTCTTGACCTTGTGCTTCAGGTAAGCCGACAGCGACCAGTAACCGTAGCCGTACCGCGCACGCCAGTGGTTCAGCCAGCGGTTCAGCGTCAGGGTGAATTCGTAGGCCGAATCGCCAAGGAAGGCGAGCCAGCGGTGATAGCGCGTGATTACATCAAACTGGTCGCCATGAATCACCAGCAAGTGGCGACCATCGGCGGTGACGTGCACGGCTTCATCGACCAACTGGATATTGCCCAGGATCAGCTTGGAATAGCGACGCAGGAACTCGTCATGATTGCCGGTGACATAGATGACCTCGGTGCCACGCTTGGCCATGGTCAGCAGGCGGCGGATCACGTTGGTATGGGCTTGAGGCCAATACATGCCGCCGCGCATTTTCCAACCGTCGATGATGTCACCGACCAGGTAGACCTTGTCGGCGTGGTAGCCCTTGAGAAAGTGCGACAGGTGTTCGGCCTGGCAATCCCGGGTGCCCAGGTGCACGTCGGAAATCCACAGGGTTCGCACCCGTTGCTTGCGGCTGGGCTTGGTGAACTCGGCACGGGTCATGGGCATCCCTCGACGCTGTTTTGGCGAGCTTGCACCCTCGCGATTAATAGCCCATGACAAGCGTGCGTCAGTCTGATGACAGCGCCCGCTGCCCGCCAAGCGTTGTAGACTGACAGCTTGCCGCCCTGGAGACCGCGATGAGCCCGACCCTCACGCTACGCCACTACCTCGAAGCGCCCATTGCCCACAGCCATGACCATGCGCAGTTGGTGTTCGGCCTGTCCGGGCACCTGGACCTGGAAGTCGATGGCCGTGGCAGCCAGGTGCGCGAAAGCAGCGTGATGGTGCTGCCCTTCTCCACCCACCATGCCTGCATCAGCCGCGATGGCAGCCGCTGCCTGGTGCTGGATGTACCGACTGAAAACTGGATGGTGCAATCCTTGGGCGAACATGCCGATGCCAGCCGCCGCTTGCTCGACCAACCCGCGCACCTCGCGTTGGATGCCCGGCAACACCAGTTGGTGCAGTGGCTGGCACAAAGCCCGGTGCACGACCCGCTGATCGTCCAGCAAGGGGCTGTGCTGTTACTGGCCAGCCTCAACCATCCTCAGGCCCAAACACTGCCGGGCCGGCGCCTGCCTTACGCGGCGTTCAATGCCCATATCGAGCGCCATGCGGCGCGCCCGCTGCAGGTGGCCGACCTGGCGCGGATTGCCGATTTGTCCGTGCCGCGCCTGCATGCAAGGTTTATGGCGGAATGCGGGCAGACGCCGATGGACTATCTACGCAGTCGCCGCCTGCACATGGCGCTCAGGCTGTTACGCGAAACCTCCCTGCCCATCGGCGAGATTGCCGAGCGCGTCGGCTACGCCTCACAAAGCGCATTTTGCGCGGCCATGCTACGGGCCTTTGGCGCCTCGCCCGGTGCATTGCGTCGGGCGGGCTAGCAAGAGTCTTGCGCTAAAAATCACCCCACCCGCGACAGACGCCCCCCCCGCCAACC
>NZ_MVOJ01000009.1:0-191650 GCF_002018845.1 Pseudomonas sp. MF6394 | reverse complement strand
TTTGAAAAGCGCAAAAGTAAGCAAAACGCTCTTGCCCCACCACTCGGCACCTCGCTTAGGCTCGGTGTGCCCGTAATCCGCCAGTGATTTGGGGGGCCGCCGCCACGCGCCATCCATGGCGCGGGGCGGCTAAACCGGCATCCCTGCCGGTTTACCCCCCAAATCCCTGTCGAATTCCGGCCAGCGTGGTTTGACGGGGCGCTTAAGATCAAAAGCAGATCAAGATCAAGAGCGGCTCGCTTCGCATCGTGGTTACCGTCTGCTCCTACAGCCCAGAAAGTGATGTAGATACCTATGCTGTGATAACGGTGGCACCCAGATGCCGTAAATAAAAAATAATTGCCAGCAGAGGTGAGGTAAATCGCCGGCCCATCCGTGTAGTGCATGAAACTGCGATCAATTCGCATTAACAGCGTTTTCTACACGGATGCTCACAGCATGAAATCGACGGCGGGCGGTTGGGTCAAACAGTGGCTGGGAGCCTCGGTATTCACGGTGTCTGGGTTGGCCTTGCTGCCCCTGGCGATTGCGCAGGCGCAGGAGCAGCACAGCGCCCAGTTCAATTTTGCCCTGGCGGCCAAGCCGTTGCCCCAGGCGTTGAGTGATTTCAGCCGGGTTACCGGGCTCAGTGTGATCTACACCGATGAAGCGCCCTACGGCATCAACGCCCCGGCGGTCAGTGGGCAGATGAGCGCGACCCAGGCCCTGCAACGTCTGCTGGGCCGTTCCGGTTTCACCTTTCGCCAGATCGACGCCCGTACTCTGGCGCTGGAACCGGTGCCCACCGATGGCGCGGTCAATCTGGGCGCTACCACCATCAGCGGCATCGACTTGACCCAAGCCAGCACCAGCTACCAGCCACCGCCCACCAGTTCGGTGATGCGCTCCCGTGGCTTGCTGCTGGAAACCCCGCAAACCGTGAATGTGGTGCCTGCCCAAGTATTGCGCGATCAACAGCCGCGTAACCTGGATGACGCCCTGGGCAATATCAGTGGTATTACCCAGTCCAACACCCTCGGCAGCACCCAGGACGCGGTGATGCTGCGTGGCTTTGGCGACAACCGTAATGGTTCGATCATGAAAGACGGCATGCCGGTGGTGCAGGGGCGGGCGTTGAACGCCACCGCTGATCGTGTCGAAGTGCTCAAGGGGCCGTCTTCGCTGCTGTACGGCATCCAGGACCCGGGTGGCGTGGTCAATATCGTCAGCAAAAAGCCTGAGCTGGTGCAGTCCACGGCTCTGACCGCGCGTGGTTCAACCTTCGGCAGCGGCAAAAACGGTAGCGGCGGCAACCTCGACACCACCGGGCCCCTCGGTGATAGCGGCTTGGCCTATCGCCTGATTGTGGATCATGAAGACGAAGACTACTGGCGCAACTACGGTACCCATCGCGAGACGCTGGTGGCGCCGTCTCTGGCCTGGTACGGCGATACCACCCAGGTGGTTGTCGCCTATGAACACCGCGAGTTTCTCTCGCCCTTTGACCGTGGCACGGCCATCGACCCCAAGACCCGCCATCCGCTGAACATCCCCGCGACCCGCCGCCTGGATGAGCCGTTCAACAATATGGAAGGGCGCTCCGACCTGTATCGCCTGACCGTCGACCACGATCTGAACGACGACTGGAAGGCCCACTTCGGCTACAGCTGGAACCGCGAAACCTACGACGCCAGCCAGGTGCGCGTGGTCAAGGTCAACCCCAACGGCACCCTGACCCGCAGCATGGATGGCACCCAGGGCGCACTGACCACCGACCGTTTCGCAACCGCAAGCCTTGAAGGCAAGCTGAATGTGGCGGGTATGCAACACGACCTGGTATTCGGCCTGGACGACGAGTACCGCAAGATCTACCGCGCCGACCTGATCCGCCAGGCACCGCGCGGTGTCTTCAATTACAACAACCCGGTGTACGGCAACGAAGTGGCGGGCTCCAACGTCAGCGCGCCGGACAGCAACCAGACGGACCTGCTGCGCAGCGACTCGCTGTTCTTCCAGGATGCGATTCATCTCAACGACCAGTGGATTCTGGTCGGTGGGGCGCGCTATCAGATGTACGATCAATACGCCGGCAAAGGCGTGCCGTTCACCGCCAACACCGATGGCAACGGCCAGAAGTGGGTGCCGCGGGCCGGGCTGGTGTACCGCTACACCGATGAACTGTCGTTCTACGGCAGTTACACCGAGTCGTTCAAACCCAACTCCACCATCGCGCCACTGGCCAACAAAACCGTGCTGGATGGTAGCCTCGACCCTGAAGAATCCAAGGCCTGGGAGCTGGGCACCAAGTTCGACCTGCCGGGGCGTATCACCGCCAGTGCGGCGTTGTTCAACATCGACAAACGCAACGTGCTGGTCCAGGTGGGCGAGGGGCTAACCTCGGTCTACAGCGTGGCGGGCAAGGTGCGCTCCCGTGGCCTGGAGCTGGATGCCAGCGGCCAGTTGACCGACAAGTGGAGCCTGATCGGCAGCTATGCCTACACCGATGCCGAGGTCACCGACGACCCGACGCTCAAAGGCAAGCGCCTGCAGAACGTGGCGAAAAACACCGGTTCGCTGTCGGCGGTGTATGACTTCGGCACTCTTCTGGGTGGCGATCAACTGCGGGTCGGCGCCGGTGCGCGCTATGTGGGCGAGCGCGCTGGGGATGCGGCCAACAGCTTTGAACTGCCGAGCTATACCGTGGCGGATGTATTTGCCAGCTACGACACGCAACTTGATGGGCAGAAGGTCAAGTTTCAGCTCAATGTGAAGAACCTGTTCGACCGCACCTATTACACCTCTTCGGTGAATACGCAGTTCGTGTCCATTGGCGATGCACGGCAGGTGTCGGTTTCAAGCACGTTGACCTTCTGATTCCTTGTTGCTGGCATTCTTAAGTGGGAGCTGGCTTGCCTGCGATGGTCATAGGGATTTAACAACTCTGAAGCTATCGACGGTAACCACGATGCGAAGCGAGCCGCTCTTGATCTTGATCTGCTTGTGATCTTGATCTTAGGCGCCCCGTTAAACCACGCTGGCCGGAATTCGACAGGGATTTGGGGGGTAAACCGGCAGGGATGCCGGTTTAGCCGCCCCGCGCCATGGATGGCGCGTGGCGGCGGCCCCCCAAATCACTGGCGGATTACGGGCACACCGAGCCTAGGCGAGGTGCCGAGTGGTGGGGCAAGAGCGTTTTGCTTACTTTTGCGCTTTTCAAAAGTGAGCCGCTGTCAGAGCGGAACCCTAAGTAGCCGTTACCTAAATAACGGATATATACCCGATCCAACTGTGTTAGCTGCCAGGCCGTCTTCGCGAGCAAGCCCGCTCCCACAGTTGGACCGTGGGGTGTCAGGTAGTAGGCGTCGGCTGGCAGGCCGCCATCGCAGGCAAGCCAGTTCCCACAGGAAAGCGGATAGCATTCAGTGCCCTCGCCACATTGATAGCGAGCTGTTAGCGTTGCCGCCATTGCAGGCTTACGGAAAACGCTACTGATGCACTTTGGAAAATGGTTTCACACCAGCACCCTGCTGGTCGGCTTGAGTTTTTTGCTGGGCGGCTGCGCCAGCGTCTCCCAGAACTCCACTCCGGCAACCCTGGATAAGCTGTTGAGTGACCCGGCGCTGCAAGGCGCCACCGTCTCGCTGATGGTGCGTGATGCCCGCACAGGCACCACGCTGTATCAGCACAACCCACGCAGTCGGCTGGTGCCCGCGTCCAACCTCAAGCTGTTGACCACGGCGGCAGCCATGGATGTACTGGGGCCGCACTACCGCTTCGCCACCCAACTGCTGAGCAATGGCATGCGCCAGGGCGACCGGCTGACTGGCAACCTGTACCTGCGTGGCCTGGGTGACCCGAGCATTCAGTTTGCCGACTACCAGGCCCTCGCCGCGCAATTGGCCAGCCAGGGCGTGCGCCAGGTGCAGGGTGACCTGGTGTTCGACGACACCTGGTTCGATGCCGAGCGGCTGGGCGTGGACTGGTCCCATGATGATGAAACCACCTACTACGGCGCGCAGATTTCAGCGTTGACCGTGGCGCCCAATACCGACTTTGATGCCGGCAGCGTGCTGGTCACCGCCAAGGCGCCGTTGCGCGTCGGCTCGCCGGTCGGCGTGGAGATCTACCCGCCCACCGATTACCTGCAACTGAGTAACCGCGCCGTCAGCGGGCCGGGTAACAGCTATGGGATCAACCGTCGCCATGGCACCAACCTGCTGCAACTCAGCGGCGCGGTGGCACCGGGCCGGCAGAGCCAGCAACTGCTCAGCGTGTGGGAGCCGACGCAACTGGTGGCCAACCTGTTTGAGCAAGCCTTGGCGCAACAGGGCATCAAGGTGTTGGGGCGTCGGGTGATGGGCGGGGCGAGTCCCGCTGGGATGACGGTGTTGGCCGAACACCAATCGGCGCCGTTGCAGGAACTGATCGTGCCGCTGCTCAAGCTCTCGAACAACGCCATGTCCGAAGCCTTGCTCAAGGCCATGGGTCGCCAGACAGCCAACAATGGCACGGCGGCGGCGGGCGCCGTGGCGGTGGCCGGCTTCCTCCAGCGCCAGGGGTTGGACACCAGCACTTTGAGCCAAGTGGACGGCTCCGGCCTGTCGCGGCGTAACTTGGTGTCGTCGCAAACCCTCACCGACCTGCTGCTGGCGGCCAGCAAACAGCCGTGGTTCGAGGCCTGGTACAACGCGCTGCCGGTTGCCGGCAATGCCGACCGCATGACCGGCGGCAGCCTGGGTTACCGCCTGCGCGGCACGGCTGCGGAAAATAACCTGCATGCCAAGACCGGCTCCATGGCCGGCGTGTCGTCATTGAGTGGTTACATCACCGATGCTCACGGGCGCAAGCTGGTGTTCGCGATGTTGACCAACAACTATGTGGTCGCTGGCGCGCAGGTAAAAGCCGTGGAAAACCGCGTCGCCGTTGCCCTGTCCCGTAGCGACGATTGATTCAGGGCTGATAGCCCATGCGCCAACTCACGGCCCGGGTCGCCGCCAGCAAGCGCTGCGCCGCCGGGCCATCTTCATCGGCATGGAACAGTGAGGTCGGGCCGACCACGGTCATCACCGCCGCGACGTGCCCGACCGCATTGAACACCGGCGCTGATAATGCATCCACGCCAGGCATCAACAGCCCATGCACAAAGTGCAGGCCGCGGCTGCGGATTTGCTCGCACACGCTGGCATAGGCCTGATCGTCCGCCAAGGCGTGGGCGGTGCCGGCTCGAACCTCGCGCTCGCGCAGCTCCACGGTTTCCCGCGACGGCAGGTAGGCGCTGAACACCAGCCCGGTGGACGAACTGAGCAGCGGTAATACCGAGCCCAATTGCGTCACCACGGTGACGGCACGCACCGCTGGCTCGATGTGCACCACCGTCGCGCCCTGGTTACCCCACACTGCCAGAAAGCAGGTTTCATTCAATTCATCGCGCAGCTCGGCCAGGGGCAGGGCGCCGACCTTCAACACATCCAGGCTGCCCAGTGCCGCCAACCCTACACGCAACGCTTCGCGGCCCAGGCCGTAATGGTTGGTGGCGCTGTTCTGTTCGGCAAAACCCGAAGCGATCAGGGCCTGCAAATAGCGGTGCACCTTGCTCGCCGGCATCTGCACATGTTCGGCCAGGCGTGACAACGAGGTGGCCGGCGACAGTTCGGCCAGGGCCTTGAGGATATCGGTGCCGACTTCCGCCGAGCGGACTTTCTGTTTACTGGTGTCGCGGGGCTTTTCCATGGAAGGGCGAGAATCCGAGAGATGAATGGGCGTCTTTATAGCTTGACGGTCGAGAGTGATCAAATTACGTTATGCGTAACTGGATTACGATAAATACAACTGACCCTCAGAGGACGATCCATGAACCTCGAATACCTGTCGGGCTTCGGCAATGAATTCGCCAGCGAAGCCTTGCCCGGCGCGCTGCCGGTCGGCCAGAACTCGCCGCAAAAAGCCCCTTACGGGCTCTACACCGAGCTGTTTTCCGGCACCGCCTTCACCATGGCTCGCAGCGAAGCCCGTCGCACTTGGCTGTACCGCATCCAGCCGTCGGCCAACCACCCGGCATTCGCCAAGCTTGCGCGGCAATTGGCCGGTGGCCCGCTGGGCGCGGTGACGCCGAACCGCTTGCGCTGGAACCCGCTGGATATCCCGAGTGAGCCGACGGACTTTATCGACGGCCTGGTGGGCATGGTTGCCAATTCGGGGGCGGAGAACCCTGCGGGCATCAGCATCTATAACTACCGCGCCAACCGCTCCATGGAGCGCGTGTTCTTCAATGCCGACGGCGAACTGCTGATCGTCCCCGAGCAGGGCCGCCTGCGCATCGCCACCGAGTTGGGGGTGCTGGACGTCGAGCCGCTGGAAATCGTGGTGCTGCCCCGTGGTCTCAAGTTCCGTGTCGAACTGCTGGACGCGCAAGCTCGCGGCTACGTCGCTGAGAACCACGGCGCCCCGCTGCGCCTGCCCGACCTGGGCCCTATCGGCAGCAATGGCCTGGCCAACCCACGCGACTTTCTTACGCCGATTGCTCACTACGAAGACCTCAAGCAACCGACCACGCTGGTACAGAAATTCCTCGGTGAACTATGGGCCTGCGAGCTGGACCACTCACCGCTCAACGTGGTCGCCTGGCACGGCAACAATGTGCCGTACAAATACGACCTGCGCCGTTTCAACACCATTGGCACGGTGAGTTTCGATCACCCGGACCCGTCGATCTTCACGGTATTGACCTCGCCTACCAGCGTGCACGGCCTGGCCAACCTCGACTTCGTGATTTTCCCGCCACGCTGGATGGTGGCCGAGAACACCTTCCGTCCGCCATGGTTTCACCGCAATCTGATGAACGAATACATGGGCCTGATCCAGGGCGCCTACGACGCCAAGGCCGAAGGCTTCCTGCCGGGCGGCGCATCGCTGCACAGTTGCATGAGCGCCCACGGCCCGGATGGCGAGACCTGCACCAAGGCCATCAACGCCGACCTGGCGCCGCACAAGATCGATAACACCATGGCGTTCATGTTCGAGACCAGCCAAGTGCTGCGCCCGACCCAGTTCGCCCTGGAGTGCCCGCAACTGCAACCTGCTTACGACGCGTGCTGGGCCGCGCTGCCCGCCACCTTCAACCCGAACCGGAGATAACCCATGACTCAACCAACGCAGACCCGCAGCTGGGTATCCTCGGCCAATGGTCACGCGGATTTCCCGCTGCAGAACTTGCCCCTGGGCGTGTTCAGTATCAATGGCTCGGCACCGCGCAGTGGCGTGGCGATTGGCGATGCGATTCTCGACTTGCATGCCGCGCTGGACGCGTTTGAAGGTGAAGCCCGGCGCGCCGTCGAAGCCACTGCGGGTGGGCAGTTGAACACGTTTTTTGAGCTGGGCCGTGGCCCCCGCGTTGCCCTGCGCGAGCGCCTGCTGGAACTGCTGGCCGAAGGCAGCAAGCTGCAAACCCGCGAGGCGCAAGTGCTGCACCGTGCCGCCGATTGCCAGATGCACCTGCCGGCCAAGATCAATGACTACACCGACTTCTACGTCGGCATCGAGCATGCGCAAAACGTCGGCAAATTGTTCCGCCCCGATAACCCGTTGCTGCCGAACTACAAGTACGTGCCCATTGGCTACCACGGCCGTGCCTCGACCATTCGCCCCTCGGGTACAGAGGTGCGACGCCCTAAAGGCCAGACCCTGCCGGCCGGCCAGACCGAGCCGACCTTTGGCCCATGCGCGCGCCTGGACTATGAGTTGGAGCTGGGCATCTGGATCGGCCAGGGCAATGCCATAGGCGAGGCGATTGCCATTGGCGATGCCGCCGAGCATATCGCTGGTTTCTGCCTGCTCAACGACTGGTCGGCGCGGGATATCCAGGCCTGGGAGTACCAGCCGCTGGGGCCGTTTTTGTCGAAAAGCTTTATTACCAGCATCTCGCCGTGGGTGGTGACTGCCGAAGCTTTGGAACCTTTCCGCAAGTCCCAGCCGGCACGTCCAGAGGGTGATCCTCAACCGCTGCCCTACCTGCTGGACAAGCGCGATCAGAGCGCGGGCGCCTTTGATATCGAGCTGGAAGTGCTGCTCACCACGGCTTCGATGCGTGAACAAAACCTGCCCGCCCATCGCCTGACCCTGAGCAACACCGAGCATATGTACTGGACCGTGGCACAAATGGTGGCGCACCACAGCGTCAACGGCTGCCAGTTGCAGGCCGGTGACCTGTTTGGGTCGGGCACCTTGTCTGGCCCGCAGCCGGGACAGTTCGGCAGCCTGCTGGAGATTACCGAAGGCGGTAAAAAGCCGATTGAATTGGCTTCCGGTGAGGTGCGTAAATTCCTCGAGGATGGCGACGAAATCATCTTGCGTGCCCGTTGCAGCCGCGAGGGCTTTACCTCCATCGGCTTCGGCGAATGCCGCGGTACCGTGGTCGCGGCGCGCTGAGAGGGCAGGGCCATGGAACTCTATACCTACTACCGTTCCACCGCGTCGTATCGAGTACGTATTGCCCTGGCCCTCAAAGGCCTGGATTTCACCGCGCTGCCGGTCAACCTGCTGGTGCCGGCCGGCGGCGCCAACCGCCAACCTGACTACCTGGCGATCAACCCCCAAGGGCGCGTGCCGGCGTTGCGTAGCGATGAAGGGGCGTTGTTGATCCAGTCACAGGCGATCATCGAGTACCTGGAAGAGCGTTATCCACAGGCGCCGCTGCTCGCCAAGGATTTGGTCGCCAGGGCTCACGAGCGGGCGGTGGCATCGATCATCGCCTGTGATATCCACCCGTTGCATAACTCCAGCACCCAGAACTTGCTGCGCAAGTGGGGGCACGACGAGGCGCAATTGCTGGAGTGGATCGGGCATTGGATCAGCCAGGGCCTGGGCGCGGTGGAGCAGTTGATTGGCGACACCGGGTTTTGCTTTGGCGAACAACCGGGCCTGGCCGATGCGTTTCTGATCCCGCAGTTGTACGCGGCCGAGCGTTTCAAGGTGCCCTTGGCGGCATACCCACGCATCGGGCGGGTGGCGGCATTGGCGGCCCAACATCCGGCCTTCATGCAGGCACACCCCGCCAATCAACCTGACACCCCCTAGGCCCCTGTGGGAGGGGGAAAAGCCCCAATGCCGTTCAGTTAAGCGAACGCAATGTTCACAGCCATGAAGATCAAATGTGGGAGCGGGCTTGCCTGCGAAAGCGTTAGTGCAGTGGCAGATGCGGTGACTGACACACCGCCTTCGCGGGCAAGCCCGCTCCCAGAGGGGGTTCGCGCTTAACTGACTGGCATTAAGGTAAGCCCCCTCCCACATTTGATCGCGCCAACCTAATAAAAAAATAAAGGTACCTTGCGATGCACAATCAGATTGCCAGCTTTCGCGCGGCACTCGACGCCCGTCCGGTGTCGCGCTATCAATGGTTGATTCTCCTGCTGCTGGCTCTGCTACTGGTCACCGATGGCTATGACGCCCAGGTGCTGGGCTATGTAGTGCCGGCGCTGGCCCAGGATTGGGGCCTGGAAAAATCCGCGTTCGGGCCCGTGTTCAGTGCCAACCTGCTGGGCCTCACCCTGGGTTCGCTGCTGGTGACGCCGCTGGCGGATCGGTTTGGTGTGCGACGCATTCTGCTGGCGTGTGTGCTGATCTACGCCAGCCTCACGGTATTGATGGTGTTCGCCAATTCCCTGACCACGTTGATGGCGGCGCGGTTTATCTGCGGGATCGGCATGGGCGGTGCGATGCCCAGTGCCATGGCGTTGATGTCCGAGTATTCGCCGCCACGCCTGCGCACCTTGATGGTGACCCTGGCGGCGTGCGGCTTTTCGTTCGGTGGCGCGGCGGGTGGCTTTGTGGCGGCCGGGTTTATCGACAGTTTTGGCTGGCAGGCGGTGTTCCTGGCGGGCGGTGTGACGCCGTTGCTGTTGTTCCCGTTTCTGGTATGGCTGTTGCCTGAATCCCTGCCGCGTTTGCTGCGCGATGCACCGCCTTACCTGCGCTTGCGCAAGGTCACGGCGCGGATGCTGCCCGACTGGCAGCCACCGTCCGCCAGCGAAGCCGAGAACCGCCAGGAGCAGGGCAGCAAGCTGACCGTGGTGGAGCTGTTTCGCAACGGCTATGCACGCCCGACATTGCTGATCTGGGCGACCTTTTTTGTCAGCCTGATCCTGCTGTATTTCATGATCAGCTGGCTGCCTTCGCTATTGCTCGAAAGCGGCCTGGCATTGAACGAAGCCAACCTGGTCACCTCCATGTTCCTGTTCGCCGGCACCTTGGGCGCCATTCTCATGGCTTGGTTTGCCGATCGCTTGAAGAGCAAAGTGCGGCTGCTGTCCGGCGTGCTGGCGGCGGCAGCGTTGTGCACCATCCTGCTGGGTTTGAACCACGACAACCCACGCTACCTGGTGGCCTGCGTGTTTGCCGCAGGGTTCTGCATCATCGGCGGGCAACTGACCCTCAATGCCTTCGCGAGCAACTTCTACCCGGCGCACGTGCGCGCCACCGGCACGGGCTGGGCGCTGGGGGTGGGGCGGTTCGGGTCGATTCTGGGGCCGCTGTTTGGCAGCCTATTGCTGGCGATGCATATCCCGGTCGAGCAGATTTTCTTCTTCTGCGCGATTCCGGCGGTAATTGCGGCGCTGTTGATTATTCAAGTGCGGGCGCCGGGAGCTAACACGCTGCACAGCGACGTTCTCAAACCCTCACTGTAGGAGCGAGCTTGCTCGCGAAGCACGTCAACGATAACGCGGGCATCCTGGTTTAACGCGGTGCCCTTGCGTTCTTCGCGAGCAAGCTCGCTCCTACAGTTGGGAGTTGGGTCAGTGCATTACTGCGTTGGGTGGCAGGTGCCCGAGTCGCTCGGTCAGGCGCAGACGCTGGATCGGGTCGTCACTGAGCAGCAGAGCGTGTTCCAGGTCAAAGCGTTCGGCGCTCGGGCAGTCCAGGCGTTGATACAGGCTGGCGCGCGCCAGGTAGTCGGAGGCGCTGGCGTTGCCCAGTTCCAGTACGCGCTCGGCGTCCACCAGGGCCGCCAACGGTTCGTCGTTGGCAAGGTAGAGTTGGCGCAGGTTGCGCGACAGCCGTTGCAGGATCGCCCGTGGCTCGGCGGTCAGCAGGTGGTCGGCCTGCAATTTCAGCTTCTCCCCGTATTGGCGCGCCAGCAACTCGCGACAGTCATTAGGGTACAGGCGCCGGCCGCCGCAAGGGTCCAGCAGGTGATCGGCACCCGGTACCCGCAGCAGGAAGTGCCCGGGGAAGTTCACGCCGACCATGGGGATATCCAGGCGCCGTGCCATCTCCAGTGCGATCAGGCCCATGGCCAAGGGTTGCCCGCGTTTGCGTTGCAGCACTTTGTTCAACAGCGCGGCGGCGGGGCGCAACGGCGTATGGTCATCCTGGGCAAACCCAAGGTCATTCAGGCGTCGCAGCAGCGGCTGGCCGAGTTCATCCGCTGGCAGCAGGGGCATGCCCAGGCTGACCTGTTGTTGCAGTGCGCCAAGGTCCTGCAGGATCAACGCAGGTTGCACGCTGGTGTCATGCTCGGCAGCAATCCACAGCGCGGCTTCGAACAGCGCGGGGGGTGAACGGTCCAGGCAGGCGAAAAAAGCTGTGCGGGGGTTCATCGAGTTCTCCGGCGTATGCCCCGTTTTAGCCTTGCTGCGAATTTTCGTCCAGTATCTTGAGAGATATCCCACGCGCTTATGTCGTAGATCCCACGAAAACGCGCGGCTTATTCCAGCGCAATCCAGCAGTTTTCTGCCGCAAGCCTATACTTGGCCCACTACCAGAAGTGATTCGGGAGCTCATTGATGTTTGCGCTCATGCACAGCACCCGCCTTGAATCGCTGCACCTGAGCGTTGATCCGGTGACCGGCTTGAAGGCGATCATCGCCATCCACAACAGTCGCCTGGGCCCAGCGTTGGGTGGCTGTCGTTACCTGGCCTACCCTAATGATGAAACCGCCGTGGCCGATGCTGCGCGCCTGGCGCAAGGCATGAGCTACAAAGCCGCACTGGCCGGGCTGCCGGTGGGCGGCGGCACGGCGGTGATCATCCGCCCCGTGCACGTGGAAAGCCGTGCGGCGCTGTTCGAGGCGTTTGGCCGTTGTGTGGAAAAACTCGACGGCCGCTTCATCACCTCGATCGACAGCGGCACCTCGGTCGCCGACATGGACTGCATCGCCCAGAACACCCGCTTTGTCACCAGCACCACCGCCGCCGGCGACCCCGCACCCCATGCCGCCATGGGCGTGTTCGCCGGTATCCGCACCACCGCCATGGCGCGCCTGGGCAGCGACAACCTCGAGGGCCTGCGCGTGGCGGTCCAGGGCCTGGGCAATGTCGGTTACGCACTGGCCGAACAACTGCACGCTGCCGGTGCCGAACTGCTGGTCAGCGACATCGACCACGGCAAGGTGCAATTGGCCATGCAGCAACTGGGCGCGCACCCGATTGCCAACGACGCCTTGCTCAGCACCCCGTGCGACATTCTTGCGCCCTGCGGCGTCGGCGCCGTGTTCAACCGTAACAGCGTCGGTCAGCTACGTTGCGCCGCCGTGGCGGGCTCGGCCAGCGCACAACTGACCAACCTGGACATCGCCGACCAATTGGAAGGCCGCGGCATCCTCTACGCACCGGACTATGTGATCAACTCTGGCGGGCTGATCTACGTCGCCCTCAAACACGCCGGCACCGACCTGCCCGGCATCACCGCGCACCTGTCGAACATCGGCAGCCGCCTGACCGAAATCTTCGCCCACGCCCAAGCCGAAAAACGCTCCCCCGCACGGGTGGCCGATGAGCTGGCCGAACGCCTGCTGTACAAATAGGCCAGGCATTAAAAAGGCCCTGAATCCATGATTCAGGGCCTGTTCAATTCGGGCTTTACTCCGCCGCCGGGTTCAGCAACTCGGACAATGCGTCCGGTTGGCTCTTGAACGCCTTGGCAAACACATCGCGGTTCTTCGCCATGTAGATCCCGGCTTCTTCCACCTGCTGCTCGCTCAACGACGGCACGGCTTTTTGCAACACCTCTGCCAGCAACTCAGCGAGTTCAAGCATCTTGTCATGACGGTCAGCTTCGGCTTTATCCATGAACAAACGCTCCAGATCTCGGCTGCTGCGGTATACCACTTCGACGGCCATTCACCACCTCACATGCCTTCACGATAGTTGTCTTTTGCGACTACTGTATTTATATACAGCGAAAAGGATAAGCCAAACGTCGGGGTTTGGATAGTAGGTTTTTAATGTAGTTGGGAAATGGGGGTTTGCTACACCGGAAATTTCTGACAACTTGCCGGGGTTGCGCTGGAATTGTCCGGTGGCTTACCTTCCTTGTGCGCTGCATTTGCAGCGAGCGGGCTTGGCGGCCCACCAAGGAAGCGCAACGACCCCCTATGAGATTGCTGGGTTTTTACACGGCACTCTTGTTTTTATGGCGGGTTGCGCATGGACCCTTCGGGGTGCCGGGTTGTTCCTTACCGGTCCGCCAACCTTGTGCAATCCGTCACCCAATCTGCTTGGCGGCAGACGGTGATGGTTTCTTAACTAAGGAACTAGTCGATGAAGAAACACACACCCAACCCCCCGTCTACCGAGTCAGTGCTTTTCAGTGTCACTCCTGAAGCTGATACAGAAACCTTGCTGGCAAACGCCAGCGAAACCTTGAACAGCGCCCGTGAGATGGCCAGTACCCTGGCATTCGACCTTGATGGTCCACAGCGAAGCTTGGTCCTGGCGATTCATCAACTGATTGAAATGGGCGGTCTGCTGGTCGATCGAGCGCTGGAGAAAATTGCACCAGCTTGATGCCATGATCTGATCGTTCCCACGCCTGTGGGGACGGTCTAAAAAGTGATTGGTGAACACGGATTTTTTCTGTTACTCACTTCATCGCCGGGAGCACGACAGCGAAAACGCTAGCGACTAGACTCCTTTTACATCAACAACGGAGGCTTTTATGGACACTTCCTTTTCCTCAGGTATCCAAGCAGATATCGAAGAGCAGGCTGACAGCTACGACCGCTGGTTTCGCGCGAGAGTGCAGGCCGCTCTTGATGACCCAAGCCCTGGCATTCCTCACGACGAGGTGATGGCCGAGATGCAAGCGCTGATCGAATCTAAACTCAAGAAAGGCGATGCTGATTGAGTGGTCGCCCGCAGCGCGGGTAGAACTCCGGCAAATTATTGACTACCTCAGTCATCGTAATCCAGCAGCAGCGCTTCAGCTTAAGCGATCAATCGAAGCTTCGGTGCTTGCCCTCTCGCGCAGACCCCATCTTTACCGCCCAGGCAGAATCGGCGGAACACGAGAGATGGTGGTACATCCGAATTATCTGGTTGTATACAAAGTGACAGACAATATTCGGATTCTCTCGGTTTTACACGCACGCCAGCGATATCCTTGAAGTTTTCGTTTTTCGAATGAGCAAAAGATCTACTCTGCTCATCCTTCTGCGTGCCTCATGCTACCTAGCCATCATCTCATGCCTGCCCCCTTGGCCTTTTTTCTGCATGCAGAACATCCGTCACGTCCACCCCGCATTATCCGGTCGAGCCGACCTAAGGAAGCATCATCGTGAAAATCAACTGGGCCGAAAGGCTGCGTCAGCAAGTACATGGGCTGGCCGAGTCGCTGGGTAATCTGTTTGTCGAGTCGTTCCATTACCTGGCGCTGTTCGCCATTGGTGCGGTGACCGCCTGGGCGGCGGTGATGGAGTTCCTGGGGATGCTGGAGAACGGGCACATCAAGATTGATGACATCTTGCTGCTGTTCATCTACCTGGAATTGGGGGCGATGGTCGGGATTTACTTCAAGACCAACCACATGCCGGTGCGCTTTTTGATCTACGTGGCGATCACCGCGCTCACGCGTTTGCTGATCTCCAACGTGTCCCATCACAACCCGCCAGACCTGGGCATCATCTACCTGTGCGGCGGCATTTTGCTGTTGGCGTTTGCGATCCTGGTAGTGCGCTACGCGTCGTCGGCCTTTCCTTCGGTGAAGGTCGAAAGCCCGCGTCGCAAGGGCGAGGCGAGCCTGGAGACCGAGAAGGGCGAGCTTTAAAGCCCGACGCTGAAGGGCAGGGTACGGGCGGGCGGTCGCTGCAGGAGTTTGTGGCTGTCGCCGTCCGTCATCAGCTCCAGGATTTGCACGGCGCTGTGGCCCTGTTCGATGGCAATGCCGAACTGGATGCTTTGCACCAGGCGCTTGAGGCGTTGCGGGTCGTTGCGTTGTTCGGCGCTGATCATGCGCTTGGCCACTACACCGGTCTCGTCAGAGAGGGTGAGCATGATGCTGCCGTCCAGCCTTTGGATACTCAGGTTGACGCGGTATTGGGGGCTGAACGTGTCGGTGATGATCTGAAAAGGATTGTCCATGGTGCGTTACCGCCTGATAAGAACATGCAGTCATTGACGGCCGGTGTCGGGATTAGTTCGCATTGCCTGACCACTGGCCAAATTCCGTTTTCCTCAAAAGCTCTACAGCAAGGGCCGTGCCGTACAGCGATTTACCCGGCACAGAAATCCAAATGTGGGAGCGGGCTTGCTCGCGAATGCGGTCCTTCAGCCAAGTATTTGTTGGCTGATACACCGCATGCGCGAGCAAGCCCGCTCCCACATTATTTGGGGCTGTTTTTGAGATCAGTGAGCTAATTCAGGGCATCACGGAAAAAACGATCGCAGACAGCGCAATCAGCCCGATGACCACCACAAATACATTCGACACCTGGCCTGAATACTGGCGCAAAGATGGCACTCGGCGGATCGCGTACATCGGCATCAGGAACAGCAGGCACGCGATGATCGGCCCGCCCATGGTTTCGATCATGCCCAGGATGCTCGGGTTGAAGGTGGCCACGGCCCAGCAGGTCAGCACCATGAACAACGCGGTGCAACGCTCCAGCCATTTCGCCGACATCGAGCGATTGCGCCCGCGCAGGGATTTGACGATCAAGCCTTGGAAGCCTTCGCTGGCACCAATGTAGTGGCCCAGGAAGGATTTGGTGATCGCCACCAGCGCGATCAACGGCGCGGCGTAGGCAATCACCGGCGTCTGGAAGTGGTTCGCCAGGTACGACAGGATCGAGATGTTCTGCGCCTTGGCCGCGGCCAGGTCAGCCGGTGACAGCGCCAGCACGCAGCTGAAGCAGAAGAACATCACGGTCAGCACCATCATGCCGTGGGCGGTGGCCAGAATGCCGCTGCTTTTGCGCTCGGCCTGGGCGCCGTAGACGCGCTTTTGGTCCACGGCAAAGGCGGAGATGATCGGCGAATGGTTGAACGAGAACACCATCACCGGGATCGCCAGCCACAACGTCTTGAAGAACAGCGGCAGCGGCATGCCCTCGCTGGCCGAGGCGAAGAACGCACCGTTCCAGTTGGGGATCAGGCTGAACGCCAGCAGCAGCAAGGCGGCCACGAAGGGGTACACCAGCACGCTCATGGCCTTGACGATCACGCCCTGGCCGCAACGCACAATGGCCATCAGGCCGAGGATCAGCACCAGCGACAGAATCGCCCGGGGCGGCGGCGCCATGTGCAATTGGTGCTCCATGAAACTGCCCAGGGTGTTGGTCAGCGCCACGCTGTACACCAGGAGGATCGGGAAGATCGCAAAGAAGTAGAGCAGGGTGATCAGCTTGCCGGCGCCGACACCAAAGTGTTCCTCGACCACTTCGGTGATGTCGCCGGATTTGCCCGAAAGCACAAAGCGCGTCAGCCCACGGTGGGCGAAGAAAGTCATCGGGAAGGCCAGCAGTGCCAGCACGATCAGCGGCCAGAAGCCACCGACGCCGGCATTGATCGGCAGGAACAGGGTGCCCGCGCCGATGGCGGTGCCATAGAGGCCGAGCATCCAGGTGGTGTCGTGTTTGGTCCAGCCGGTGGTTACTGTGCTTTCTCTGACATCGGGATTTTCGGCAGCAGGTGTACGTACATCAGTCATCGGTATTGCCTCGTTATTATTTTTGCGCGGGCTCACGTTGGGGCGGGTAGCAGTGCTCCGATCAGCACTCCACCCAGCTGACCGCCAGGCCGCCCCGTGAAGTTTCTTTGTATTTGTCATGCATATCGGCGCCGGTATCGCGCATGGTGCGGATGACCCGGTCGAGGGAGATGAAGTGTTTGCCGTCGCCGCGCAGGGCCATCTGCGTGGCGTTGATCGCCTTGACTGCCGCGATGGCATTGCGCTCGATGCATGGCACCTGCACCAGGCCACCGACCGGGTCGCAGGTCAGGCCGAGGTTGTGTTCCAGGCCAATTTCGGCGGCGTTTTCCAGTTGCTCCGGGGTGGCACCGAGGATATCGGCCAAGCCGGCAGCGGCCATGGCGCAGGCCGAGCCCACTTCGCCCTGGCAGCCGACTTCGGCGCCGGAGATGGAGGCGTTTTTCTTGCAGAGGATGCCGACGGCGGCGGCGGCGAGGAAGAAATTGACCACATCGTCGTCAGACGCGTCGGCGTTGAACTTCATGTAGTAGTGCAGCACGGCGGGGATGATCCCGGCCGCGCCATTGGTCGGCGCGGTGACCATGCGCCCGCCGGCGGCGTTTTCTTCGTTGACGGCGAGGGCGAACAGGTTGACCCATTCCATCGCCGACAAGGTCGAGGTGATCACGTTGGGCTTGCCGATTTCCAACAGGCTGCGATGCAATTTCGCGGCGCGACGCGGCACATCCAGGCCACCTGGCAGGATGCCTTCATCACGCAGGCCCTGCTCCACGCATTCGCGCATCACCGACCAGATATGCAGCAAGCCGCTGCGGATTTCTTCGTCGCTGCGCCACGCCCGTTCATTGGCCATCATCAGCTCGGATACGCGCAGGCCGTGCTTGTTGCACAAGGCCAGCAGTTCGACCGCGCTGGAAAAATCATAGGGCAATTGCACGTCGCTGGTGGGCGCAATGCCTGATGCGGCTTCGGCGGCTTCGATGATGAAACCACCGCCCACCGAGTAATAGGTTTGTTCGCTCAGCAGGCCGGTGTCGCCATAGGCGTGCAGGGACATGGCATTGGGGTGGTAGGGCAGGCTTTCGTCCAGCAGCAACAGGTCGGTGTGCCAGTTGAAGGCAATCTCCTGTTGGCCGGCCAGCAACAGCCGGCCGGACTCGCGCAGTTGCTGGATACGCCCGTTGATCGAGGTGGGGTCGACGCGGTCTGGCCATTCGCCCATCAAGCCCATGACACAGGCGCGGTCGGTGGCATGGCCGACGCCGGTGGCGGACAGCGAGCCATACAGGCGCACTTCGACGCGACGGGTTTGGCTGAGCACCTGCTGGTCGGTCAGGGCTTGGGCAAACGTCGCGGCAGCGCGCATCGGGCCGACGGTGTGGGAGCTGGAAGGGCCGATGCCCACCTTGAATAGATCGAAAACACTGATAGCCATGCTAAAGCCTTACAAGCAATGGAGTAGAAATCGCTGCCATGTTTTGTAGAGCAGGCGGAATTGGCGCGATACTGAGCCTCTGGCTCGGCACTGACCAACGAATTATCCTAAGACACCCTTTAGCAGGACTAAACGCTATGACTCGCCCCCTCCACGGCCAGACCTATGTCTGGCTGCATGTGTTTTCCTGCGCCGCACGGCATCTGTCGTTCACTCGCTGCGCCGAAGAACTGCACATCACGCCAGGAGCGGTGAGCCAGCAGATTCGCCAGTTGGAGGAGCGCCTGGGCTTTCGGCTGTTTCATCGGCGCGCGCGGGGGGTGGAACTCAGCGCCGAGGGGCAGCGCCTGGCGGCCGTGGTGGGGGAGGCTTACGGCAGCATTGATGCCGAATTGCAGCGCCTGGACGCCGGGATGATCAGCGGCACCTTGCGCCTGCGTTCGATCCCCTCGTTTCTTGGCAAGTGGCTGACCCCGCGTCTGCCGCGCTTTCAGCAGCGTTTTCCGGACATTCAACTGCGCATGGTCGCTGAAGACAGCAGCATCGCCCTGCATGAAGGCGACTTCGACCTGGCCATCGACCTCAACGACGGCAGCTACCCGGGGTTGTTATCCACAGCCCTGTTGGATGAACAGATATTCCCGGTGTGCGCCCCCAGCCTGCTGCGCGGCCGCCCGCCCTTGCATGGCCCGGCGGACCTGGCGCATTTCCCGCTGCTGCACGACATCACGGCCTGGCGTGGGAGTTATGAATATGCCGAGTGGGAGTTTTACCTCAATGCTATCGGCTACCACGGCGCCGACGTGCGGCGCGGGCACACCTTCAACCGCAACCACCTGACCATCGAAGCCGCCATCGCCGGCATGGGCGTGGCGATTGCCCGGCGCACGTTGCTCAACGATGAACTGGAGCGCGGCACCTTGATCGTGCCGTTCGGCCTGGCGGTGCCCAACCATAAACGCTACGTGCTGCTGTATGCGCCGGGCGCGTTGAACCATCCGGGCGTGCGCGCGGTGCATGACTGGCTGGTGGAGGAAGCGGGGATTTTTCGCGGATTGCACCCGTTGGGAGAGGGGCAATTGTGAGTTTGGCAGGGCGTAAGAAGATGTAACTAACTCCCCACCCTAACAGCGTTTTTGCTCGTCGTCAGGGTTAATTTGTAATGTAGGATTTATCTTTGCAAAGGACTTGAATTGTTTCAGCAGGTGCTCAATTGTGTAATCAAGAGGTCATGGTTTCACCACCCCGGTGTTGCAGTTTGTGACCTCTGGCGAGCTAGCTGAAATAAGGGAAGAACTATGCAAATCCAAGTCAATAGCGATAACCATATTGAAAGCAGCATCCGACTGGAGGAGTGGGTACGTACTACCATTGAGAGCACGCTCGAACGCTACGAAGAAGACCTGACCCGTGTTGAGGTCTACCTGCGGGACGAGAACGGCGACAAGCCCGGCCCCCACGATTTGAGTTGCCGTCTGGAAGCACGGCCAAAGGGCCATCAACCAGTTTCCGTGTGCCATAAAGCCGATACGCTGGAACAGGCGATCGATGGCGCCGCAGTCAAGCTCGACCACGCACTGGAACATCTGTTTGGCAAACTGCAAGGCAAGCCGCGCGCTGCCGGTAAAAACCAGCCAATCAACAAAGTGAACGAAGACGCGTTGGAAGAGGAATTCCTGGAAAACGAAAACGCTGCCATTAACGGCTGATTTTTTTCCATTCCCCACTGAAAACGGGCCTGCATTTGCAGGCCCGTTTTTCGTTCAGCGCTCGCGCCGGAAGAAATACCGGCTCAACACCGCCAACCCGCTAGCGCCCAAGCCCGCAAACAGCATGGCCCAGCCGCCGCCGCTGCGTAGGGCTGTTTGCGCATCCAGAACGGTCAGCCCCGGCGCATCCAACTTGCCTGCGGCAATATGCTGGCTGAGGCTTGCCCACTCCAGTGCCGTGCTGGCAGGCAGTACATGGGCCAGGTGATGGCTGATCCCCCACAGCAGCACCAGGCCCATCAGCGCGATATTGAGCGCCAGGGTGATCAGCCGTGCGCTGAAGTCAATGCCCGAGGCCATGCCGGCGCGGTCATTCGAGACGGCGCCGGTGGTGGTATTGGTGGTCGGCGAATTGGTCAACGCCAGTCCGATACCCGCGATCACGCAACTGAGCAGCACCATCGCGGTGCTGGGCTGTTCGGCGTAATTAACGGCGGCCATCCCCATGAACCCTGCGCCCATTGTACCCAGGCCCAGGGGAATGATGCGTTCGGCGCCAAAACGCAGGGCCAGGCGTTCGGCCAGCGGCGGCACCAGCAAAGTGGGCAAGGTGTACGCGAGCAAGGCGGCGCCGGTGGTCAAGGTGTCGTAACCCAGGCCCGCTTGGAAGTACAACGGCAGGTAGATCATGAACGGCCAGAAGCTGAAGTTCATGCCGATCGAGCCCATCAACGCGCCATTGAAACGCTGGATGCGCAACACCGAGAAGTCGAACATTGGGTGGGCACTGCGCCGCTCAATCCAGATAAACAGCAGCAGCCCGAAGACCGACAGGCCGGCCCAGCCGAGCATCGCCGGGGTACCAAAGCCGATTTCGCTGCCCTGGGTGATGAAATAGACCAGCGCAAACACCGTGAGTGTCATGGTCAGCATGCCGGCAATGTCGAGGCGATGGCTGGCTGGGTCGCGGGATTCCTGCACGCTGATGTGCAACAACGCCAAGGTGAACAGGGTCAGCGGCATGTGCACCAGGAACACCCAGCGCCAGTCCGCCACGGCCAGGATCAAAGCCCCCACCATCGGCCCGAAACCCAGGCCCACGCCAGCGATCACGCCCCATATCGCGAAGGCCCGCGCACGCGTCGCGGGTTCGCGGAATTGGTGGGACAAGATCGCGAACTGGCAAATCATCATTGCCCCGGCGCCGATACCTTGAACAAACCGCGCGACGATCAGCGTGGCGGCACTGTCGGCCAGCCCACAGGCCAATGAAGCTAGCCCGAACAGCCATAGGCACACCACCAATACGCGCCGACGACCAAAGCGATCCGCCAAGGTGCCCGCCGCCATCAGCACGCTGGTACAGGCCAGGGTGTAGGCATTCATGATCCATTGGGCGTCTTGAAAGCCCGTGCCCAGTTCCTGTTCCAGCGTCGGCAGGATGACCGGCACGCTGGAGATTTCCAGGCCGAACATCAGGGCCACCAGGCAGACGGCGGTGAGGGCCAGGCCGTTCCTGGCGGTACGCGGGGGAGTGAGGGCCGAGAGTGCGGCGGCGCGGGGCATACGACATTCCTTTCGAGAGCGGGAGGGGCTATTCTCTCGGGAATAAGGTTCTTTATTGGCGACAACTTTTCCATCGATAAGGGAACAAAGGGCGACAATTAAGCATGGCTACTCCTCGTTTTGATGGTGTTGAACTCTTTCTGCAGGTTGTCGAAAGCGGCAACCTCACCGAAGCCGCCGAACGCCTGAACCTCACCCGCTCGGCGGTAGGCAAGGGCCTGGCGCGCCTGGAGGCACGCTTGGGCACGTGCCTGTTACAGCGTTCCACTCGGCGCCAGCGGTTGACCGAGGACGGGCAGGCGTACTACGAGCATTGCCTGCGCGCATTGGCAGAGTTGGAGGCGGCCGAGTCGGTGCTGGAAAGCGGCCGTCAGCAACCCCGCGGGCGTTTGCGAGTGAGCGTACCCCTGGCGTTTGGTCATCACTATGCCGCGCCAGCGTTGTGGGCCCTGATGGACAGCTATCCGGAACTGGAAATCGACCTTTGTTTTTCCGACCGCATGATCGATCTGGTGCAGGAGGGCTTCGATATTGCCGTGCGCATCGGCCCGTTGCCCGACACCGACCGCCTGAGTGCAAGGCGCCTGGGGCAGCAGGTCATGGGGCTGGCGGCGTCACCGGCGTATTTGCAGCGCAAGGGCGCCATTGAAAGTATCGAAGACCTGGCCGCTCATCGTGGCATTGCCTACCGCAGCAACACCGCGCAGCGCTCGCGCCTGGTCTCTCCCCTGATCCTGGACGACCTCCAGGCCGTAGCCGATGCCGCCATCGCGGGCGTGGGCCTGGCCTGGTTGCCGAGTTGGTTGATTGCCCACTACGCGCTGCGCGGGCAGTTGCAAGCCGTGCTGCCCAGCTACCGTGAGCAACCTGCGCCGATCCATGTGATCTGGCCGACGGCGGCGCATATGCCGGCCAAGACGCGGTGTGCGATTGACGCGTTGGTGGCCGCCACCCCGAGTTGCCTGGCGGGCAGTTAGATCCTGAACACACTGAAAATCATCTGTAGGAGCGAGCTTGCTCGCGAAAAACATCAACGATAACGCGTGCTTGCTATATGAACGCGGCGCCTGTGAGTTTTTCGCGAGCAAGCTCGCTCCTACAAAATGCGGTCAGAACGCGATAGAGGTTTGCACATACACCGTGCGCGGCTCACCCACGTACTTGCCCTTGTTGTTGTCGTCAAACGAGCGGGTGTAGTACTGCTTGTTGAAGATGTTCTTCACTCCAACCGCCACGTTCAAATCCGACAGCTGCGGGCCGAAGTCATAGGCTGCGCGGCTGCTGAACAGCATGTAGCCGGGGATGCGTCCATTGGCACCGTCGGCGCTTTCGGCCTGGGTGTTGGCGTTGTCGGCAAACTGGCTGCTCTGGTAGCTGCTGTCCACATTCAGCTTCCATGGGCCTTCGGTGTAACCCACGCCGAGGGTACCTTTGTGCTTGGAGGAGAAGGGCACGCGGTTGCCTTTGTTCGGGCCGTCTTCGCGGATGGTCGCGTCGACATAGGCGTAGGTGGCGTACACATCAAACCCGGCCAGCGCCGGGCTCAGGCCGTCGAGGGCGTAGTTGATGCTCGACTCGATGCCCTGGTGGCGCGTTTCACCCCGGGCGATCACGGTGTCGTTGGTCTGGTTGCTGTCGTACTGGTTGTCGAAGTTGATCAGGAACGCACCGATTTCTGCGCGCAGGTTGCCGTTGTCATAGCGCGTGCCGAGTTCCCAGGTGCGGGCTTTTTCCGGTTTTACTTCGCCGCTGTTCACACGGTTGGGCATCTGGCTGTATTGCACGCTGCCGAACGAGCCTTCGGTGTTGGCGTACAGGTTCCAGTCGTCGGTGAGGTGGTAGAGCACGTTCAGCGCCGGGAGTGCGGTGTTGTAGTCGCCCTTGTATTTGACGTTGCTCAGGTTGTTGGTCTGCTGGGACTCGATCATCTCGTAGCGAATGCCTGGGGTGATGGTCCACTTGCCGATGTCGATGCGGTCGTCGATGAAGAACGCATTGGCTTCGGTGCCGCCGCGTGTGTCGCGGTCGTTGCGGCTGTTGGTGGTGGGGATCTGCTGGTTGGCGGCGATCGGCGTGCGGTAGCGCAGCTCATGGCCGGCTTCATTGATGTAGCGGTAGCCCACGCCGACTTCATGGCTGGTAGGGCCAAGGTCGAAGCCTTGGGCGAAGCGGGTTTCCACGCCGCGTACCCAATATTCCCGTGGCGACAGTGACAGGAAACTGCCCTGGTCCAGGTAACCGCTGCGCAGGGTCTTGGTGAAGAAACTGTTGACCGTGAATTCGCGGCGGTCCTGCTCGTAGCGATAGCCGACGTTGAACATGGTGCGGCGGCCCCAGAACTTGTCGTAAGGGCGAGTGGACTGGTACGGGTCGGCCTTGTAGTCCTTGACGTTCAAACCGCCTGGCATATCGGCCTGGCCTTCATAGTACTGCGCCATGGCGTTGAAGCTGTTGGCGTCGTCCAGCTGGTATTTGCCCTTGAGGATCAGGTCGTCGATACGCGTGTTGCTGTTTTCACGCCAGTCGCCGCCGCGGGTGCCGGAGTACAAGAGCGCGCCGCCCAGGCCATTGTCGGCGGTGCCGCCGGCCAGCAGGTTGCCGGTGGTCTTGAAACCGTCGTGGCTGGAGGAAGGGCTGGTCTCGGTCTGCAAGCCACCTTTGACCGTCGGCGCATCCGGGATAGCCCGGGTGACGAAGTTGACGATGCCTCCCACGTTTTGCGGGCCGTAGCGCACCGCGCCGCCGCCACGTACCACATCCACAGCGTCCATGTTGCCCATGCTGATCGGCGCAAAGGAGAGTTGTGGCTGGCCGTAGGGCGCGAAGGGCACCGGGATGCCATCCATCAGCACCGTGGAGCGCGACGCCAAGCGTGGGTTGAGCCCGCGAATGCCGAAGTTCAGCGCCATGTCGTGGCTACCGGTGCCGTTGTTGTCCGGGGCGTTGACGCCGGGGATGCGGTTGAGCACATCGCGGGCCTGGGTGGCGCCCTGGCGTTCGAATTCTTCGCGGCGGATCACATCACGGGCGCCGGGGTGCTCGAACACGTTGGTTTGCGCCGCATCACCGAGCCAGTCGCCGACCACGTTGGAGGTCTGCAGCTCCAGGGGCGCGGGGGCGCCAGCCGGTTGCAGGCTGTAGGCGTTATCACCCTCGGCGCGGGCTTGCAGGCCAGTGCCTTCCAGCAGTTTTTGCAAACCATCGGCAGCGCTGTAACTGCCCGACAGCCCAGGGCTTTGCATACCTGCCGTCACTGCCGAACCGAAGGACACCAGCACGCCGGCTTCACGCCCGAATTGATTCAGGGCCGCTTCCAGGGTGGTCGGCGCAATGTGGTACGCCTTGGCGTCGGCTGCCATCACCGCCGGCAGTGCGGTCAGGCTGAGGCTGGCACCGAGCAGGAGTTGGCGTAGGGTACGGGCGAGAAGCGTCGGTTGCTGGGGCATGAAGGGCGGTCCTGAGAAGGAAGGATCAAGGGGGGCTTTCCTTCTCTGTCACGCCAGGTGCGGAAAACGGCTCACAGCTGCAAAAAATATTTCGAGCTCACCGCCCACTGTAGGAGCGAGCTTGCTCGCGAAGGTCGTCAACGATCACACGGGTTGTCTGGTTTAACGCGGAGGGTTGAGGTTTTTCGCGAGCAAGCTCGCTCCTACAAAAACGCGCTATGCATCACGCACGTGCCTGCACGGTCACCCAATAACGCGTAAAACGCCGCACTTTCACCGGCAGGCTGATTTCCAGCAGGTCGAGGATGCGTTCGCTGTCATCCAATGGGTAACTGCCGGACAGCAGCAGGTTGGCCACTTGTGGATCGCAATGGAGCTGGCCGCGACGATAGCGCCCCAGTTCACCCAAGAAGTCTTCCAGGCGCATATGTGCGGCCACCAGCATGCCGTCGGCCCAGGCGCCGCTGTTGGCGTCGGTGGCGCGCGGGGTGTCCCAGCCTTTGCGGGTGAAATTGACCTGGTGCGCGGCGTCGACGCTCAGCGCCAAGCCGTTGTAGCGGTTGGGCATTACCTCGACCTGGCCGGCCAGCACCGCCAGTTGGGTGTGGTTGTTGAACTGGCGCACATTCAAGCGCGCCGCCTGGCTGCTGAGCAGGCCCTGGCCGGTCAGCACGTGCAACGGCGCCTGGCCTGCGCGGGCGGTGAGCAGGATTTCACCTTCAAGCAGGCGCACCAGGCGCTGTTGGCCGTCGAAATGCACATCCACGGCGCTGCCGGTGTTGAGCTGCAACTGGCTGCCGTCGGCCAATTGCACCGTGCGGCGCTGGCCCACCGGGCTGCGATAGTCAGCCGTCAGCGGCGGCAGGATATGTTGCTGGCGCAGGCTCCAGGCAGCGGCTGAACCGGCACCCAGAATCAGCAGCAATTTAAGCGCCTGACGCCGGCTGCCGGAGGTGGGGGCATTCAACGCGGCGTGAGCGAGGGGCGAGGGCACGCCGCGCAGGCGTTGGTTGACGCGCTGGATCTGCTCCCACGCGCGTTGGTGTTCGCTGTGGGCATTCAACCATTGCTGCCAGGCCGCCTGCTGGCGTGGGTTGAGCGCGCCTTGCTGCATTTCCAGCAACCAGTGCACGGCTTGTTCGGCGACTTGGCTGGAGACGTTCATAGGGCGAAGTAGCAGCGCATGGCCGCTTTGGTCAGGTGGCGTTTGACGGTGGCGATGGAGATGCCCAGTTGTGCGCCGATTTGCGCGTAGGTCAGGCCGTCGAGTTGGGCCAACAGGAAGGCGCGTTTGACTTGCTTGGGCAAGCCGTCGAGCAGTTGGTCCAGTTCCAGCAAGGTTTGCAGGATGATCGCGCGGTCTTCTTCCGACGGCGCCACGTGTTCGGGCATCTGCGCCAAGGCCTCAAGGTAGGCGCGTTCCAGGTCCTGGCGGCGGTAGAAGTTGAACAGCACACGCTTGGCCACGGTGGTGAGGAAGGCGCGCGGCTCGATCAGCGTGGGCGCTTCCCGGGCACTGAGCACGCGGATAAAGGTGTCCTGCGCCAGGTCGGCCGCGTTGTCCGGGCAGCCGAGCTTGCGTCGCAACCAGCCGGTGAGCCAGTGGTGATGGTCGTTGTACAACACTTCGACGGGATTGGACGGCTGCAACGCGATCACTCCGCAAGCATTCGATATGCTTTAGAGAACAAGAATTGTTCGCATTGTAGGGCGCGTGACCAGGTTCGGCAATCGGCGAAGGGAGGTGATTCATCCGTTCTCTTTTGCATATGAGAATATTTATCATTAATATTGCACGCTGATGAATCAGGCGCCTGCCGCATGAAAAGCAAAACCTCATTGCCCGCTTCCTACCGCCTCGCCGTCACCTCGCGCGTGCTGGCGGCAGTGATTGGCGGTTACCTGATGGCCTCCCTGGCTGCCATCTGCCTGGCGCTGTGGCTGCCCACGTCCCGTGCCGATGCGGTGGTCACCGGCATGATGAGTTCCTTTGTGTTCTACCTGCTGGCGGTGCTCTGGTGTTTTGCCTGCCGCACGGCATGGCGCGCCTGGGCAGGGGTGATGGTGCCGAGTGCGCTGTTTGCCACCCTGGCCGGCATTGGCTTCTGGATGGCTCGCACATGAAAGAGGGCTTTCGCCAGGCCATGGCCTGGTTGCACACCTGGGCAGGCTTGATCTTCGGTTGGCTGCTGTTCGCGATTTTCCTGACCGGCACCCTGGCCTATTTCAAAGACGAAATTACCCATTGGATGCAGCCCGAAGTGCAGGCCCATCCCCTGGACGATGGGCGCAGCCTCGCCGTGGCGCAAAGCTACCTGCAACAGCAGGCACCCACCGCCGCGCGCTGGTTCATTACCTTGCCGACCCGCCGCGACCCCGGCCTATCGGTGATGTGGCAAGACAAGCTCGAGCCCGGCAAGCGCGGCACCTTCATCCAGAAAGTCCTCGACCCCGTCACCGGCCAACCGGTGCAGGCGCGCGAAAGCAAGGGCGGCGAGTTCTTCTATCGTTTCCACTTCCAGCTGCAAATGCCTTACCCCTGGGGCCGCTGGCTGTCGACCATCGCCGCCATGGTGATGTTCGTCGCGCTGATCACCGGCATCATTACCCACAAGAAAATCTTCAAGGACTTCTTCACCTTCCGCCCGCGCAAAGGCCAGCGCTCCTGGCTGGACGGGCACAACGCGGTGGGTGTGCTGGTATTGCCGTTTCACCTGATGATCACCTACAGCAGCCTGGTGATTTTCATGAGCATGGTCATGCCTGCGCCCATCGTGGCGTCCTATGGCGACGACAGCCGGGCGTTCTTCAGCGAGTTGTTCCCCGCTACCGACAATCCGCCAGCCCTCGGCCAGCCGGGCAAACTGCTGCCGTTGATGCCGATGTACCAGCAGGCGCGGGAACAGTGGGCGGGCGGGCATGTGGGGCGTGTGGCGGTCAACAACCCCGGCGATGCCAACGCCTCGGTCAATGTGTCTCGCGCCGGCTCCGACAGCGTGGTGCATGCCTCCGGCAGTACCCTGTCGTTCAACGGCACCACTGGCGAGCTGTTGCGAGGCAGTGCCGAGCCGTCTTTGGCGACGGCCATCGGTGGCAGTTTCTACGGTTTGCACATGGGCCATTTCGCCGGCCCGGTGCTGCGCTGGCTGTACTTTATCTGCGGCCTGGCGGGCACGGCGATGATCGGCACGGGCTTGGTGATCTGGCTGGGCAAACGCCAGCTCAAACACGCCAAGGCCGCGGTCATGCCCTTTGAACTGCGCCTGGTGGAGGTGCTGAATATTGCCAGCATGTCCGGATTGATGATCGCCATTGCGGCGTTTTTCTGGGCCAACCGCCTGTTGCCGGTAAGCTTCGCTGCGCGTTCCGACTGGGAAGTGCAGGCGTTCTTTATCGCCTGGGGCCTGAGCCTGTTGCACGCCTTGCTGCGGCGCGGTCGCCAGGGTTGGGTTGAGCAACTGAGCCTCGGCGCGCTGTTGTTTGCCGCCATTCCACTGCTTAACGCCATCACCACCTCGCACCACTTGGGCGTCTCCCTGCCAAACGGCGATTGGGCCATGGCCGGCTTCGACCTCACCTGCCTGGCCAGCGGCATGTTCCTGGCGTGGGCGGCGTGGAAGATGCACCACCGCACCGCGCCGCAACCCAAGGCTGAACGTGCCCGCGGGTTGACACTCAAGCAGCAGGCCCACTGATGCTCCTCGCGCTATTGATGTGCTACGCCGGGTTCACGGCGCTGTGTTTGGCCACCGACCGTCACCACGGCGAATTGCTGCACAGCAAACCCACGCCCACGCGGCGCCTGGCGCTGCGGGTGGGCGGCTGGTTGCTGTTGGCCGTGTCGATCTGGCCGGCCGTGCTTGGCGCCGGTTGGGGCCAGGGCCTGGTGGAGTGGTGCGCGGTGTTGATGCTCAGCGCCTTGCTGCTGGTGTTGCTGCTGCCGTATCGGCCAAGGCTGGCCTTGATCCTGGCGGGCCTCGGCCTGTTGGCCAGCCCTGTTGCGGCGTTCGCCCTATCTTGAGTCGGCCATGAGGATCAACCCACCGCCGCAACCCCAGGACAATCCGCATGCGGAGGCGGCCGGTGGGCGTGCGCACTTTTTGCAGGTGTTTTTGTCCCAGCGTTCGCAAATGGAGGCGTTGGTCAGCCGCCGTGTCGGTTGCCGCGCCACGGCAGCCGACTTGGTGCAGGATTTGTTCCTGCGCTTTTGGCGTCGCCCGCTGGTGCAGGTCGAAGAGCTGAGCACCTACCTGCTGCGCTGCGCTGGCAACATTGCCATCGACCACTTGCGCAGCGAAGGTGCTCGGGCACGCAGCAGCGAAGGCTGGCTGCCCGAGCAGTCAGACAATCAAGGCTGCGAACCCCAGGCGGCGCTGGAGGCGGGCAATGATCTGCGCCATGTGGAAGCCGCCTTGCGCAGCTTGCCCGAGCGCACCCGCCAGATTTTCCTGCTAAACCGCATTCACGGGCGCAAGTACGCCGAAATCGCCAAGGCCATGGGCCTGTCCCAAAGCGCCGTGGAAAAACATATGATGCGCGCCCTCGAAGCCTGCAAGGCCAGCCTTCGCGAACCCTCGCCGCCACGCACGCCAGGGAAAGCCCCGTGAACGTCACGCCCACGCCCGCCCAGGAACAGGCCGCGCTCGACTGGCTGAGCCTGCTGCATGACCAGCCCAGCAGCGGCGACCAGGCCACGTTCAGCCGCTGGTTACGCGCAGATCCCGCACACGTCGAGGCCTACTCCCAAGCCCAGGTGCTCTGGGAATTGAGCGAAGTGCCAGCGCGCCAACTGGCCGACGAGGACGCACTCGCCTTGCAGGGCTACCTCAATACGATCAACGCCTCCAAACGCTCCCGGGTAGCGCGTTGGTCCGGTGCCTTGGCCATCGCCGCCTGCCTGCTGCTGCTGGTATCGATGGGCGCCGGTTGGCAGCCGTCACGCTGGGTCGATGAGTGGGGCGCCGATTATGTGACGGCGCCGGGGCAGGTGAAGACCTTCACCCTGGCCGATCAATCCAAGGTCACCCTCGACGCCGACAGCGTCATTGCGGTGGATTTCAGCCAGGGCGAACGGCACATCCAACTGCGCCGTGGTGCAGGTTTTTTCAGCGTGACCCACACCGGCGACCCCTTCGTGGTGGAGGCGAGCGGCGGTGAAACGCGGGTACTGGGAACGCAGTTTGAAGTGCGCCTGCAACCTGACGGCGCCGAGGTCACTGTGCTGTCCGGCCGTGTGTGCGTGACGCCCTCCAAACACGGCCAGCAACAGGTGCTGACCGCGGGCCAGCAAGTGGCCTACGCCGATGGTATTGCCGCGCCCTTGCATGGCGTCGACAGCGACTCACGCCTGGCCTGGCGCGAAGGTTGGCTCAACTACTACAAGGCACCCCTGGCCGAGGTGGTTGAGGACCTGCGGCGTTATTACCCCGGCCGCATACTTCTGCTTAACCAAGACATGGCCGCCAGACGCGTCAGCGGCAGCTTTCCGAGTCAGGACCCAGTCGCGGTCTTGAACGCCTTGCAAGCGGTGCTGGGTTTTGAACAGCACATACTCTTAGGTCGCATGATTGTACTGCGCTAAGCCCGCAGCGCCTTCATCGAACCTTCATCGCAATCACCAAAACCTGTCACCAAACGGTTACACGTGCCGTGGATCATCCCTGGTTCCTGAACAAGTGGTCAGGAAGCTCGCATCTGCCCCATACAACACAACAATGTCAGTAAGGGATCTACACGTGAACGACAACACTCTTTATGCCCTGCTTCTGGCATCGGGCCTGGGCGGCTTTGCGCCGCTGGTTTTGGCCGATGATGCCCAGGATGTCGGCTCGGTGAACATCGCCGGCAAGCAAACCCTTGGCAGTGGTCACATGATTCTCGAAGAAAGTGCCAAGGCGCGCTCGACGGTGACCAAGCAAGCCATGGACGAAATGTCGGCCACCGCCAACGCCATCGACAAGCTCAAGTACACGCCGGGCATCAACGTTTCCAGCGATGATGCCAGCGGCACCAGTGGCACCAACTTCACCATGCGCGGCATGAGTTCCGACCAGGTCGGCGTCTCGGTGGACGGCGTGCCGATCAACGACTCGGGCAACTACAGTGTGTACTCCAACCAATTGGGCGACCCGGAAAACCTGGCCGAAGTGTTCGCCACCCAGGGTTCCTCCGAGGCCGACGGCCCGCACATCGGCTCCAGCGGCGGCAACATCGGCATGATCACCATTCGCCCGACCAAGGACGCCGGGGTGTTCGCCAAACAGATCGTCGGTGCCAACGCCCTGCGCAAGACCTTCGTGCGAGCGAACACCGGTGACTTGGGTGGCCTGAAAACCTGGGTATCGGCGTCGCACCTGGAAGGTGACAAGTGGCGCGGCAAGGGCACTCTGCGCAGCGACAAGATCGAGTGGAGCAGCCTGTTTGAAGGGGATAACGGCAATTCCACACTGGCTACGATCAAGTACAACAAGCAGGAAAACTACAACTACAACAGCCTGAGCAAAGCGCAGTTCGACACCGAAGGGCGGCGCAAGGATTACGCGCAAAGCCCGGTGTACAAGGCCGGTTTGCTGTCGGCGTCCTACAAGCTCAACCGCAACCCGTTCGAAAGCGTCAACGCCACGCTGACCCAGCGCTGGCAACTGCAGGACAACTTGTCGTTGACGCTCACGCCGTACTACTACTGGGCCAACGGTGGCAGCTTCAGCGGCCAGACCGCCTCCAACCTGGGGCCAAAGTCCGACAAGGCCGGCAATTACGACCTGAGTAACCTGCAATCGGCCAACTATTACCGCCCTTCGTGGACCGAAACCTGGCGCCCCGGATTTACGGCGAAAATGAAGTGGGACATCAACGAAGAACACAGCCTGGACTACGGCTACTGGTACGAACGCGCACGCCAGCGCCAGACTCAGCCGTTTATCGGCATCAACAACGAAGGTGCCCCTGACGATGTGTGGGGCGACTACAACAGCGGCGGCCAGGTGGTCGACAAAAACGGCGCTACGGTCCAGGGCCGCCACTACTACACCGTCACCCCGGCGCAGAAACTCTGGGTACAGGACAACTGGCAAGCCACACCGGACCTGAGTTTTGTTGGTGGCGTGGCCTACCAATATGTCGAGCGTGACGGCAACAATCTCGGCAGCCTGTACGACACGCCGGAAAAACGTAACACCCGTTACCACCAGTTCCTGCCCAACTTCAGCGCCAAGTATCAGCTCGACGACAGCAACCAGGCGTTCTACAACGTCACCCGCAATATGCGCACGCCGCCCAACTACGTGCTGTACAACAAGGGCGACTCCGTCAGCCTCAAGTCCGAGCTGAGCTGGAACCAGGAGTTGGGCTGGCGCTACACCGAAGACGACATGGCGCTGAGCGCGACCCTGTTCTACATCAGCTTCAAGGATCGCCAGGTCTCGACCACCGATGCCAGCGGTGACTACATGGTGCTCAACGTCGGCACTGTCGATAACAAAGGCCTGGAATTGGAATGGAGCGGCCTGCTGCCGCACAACTTCAACTACTACGCGTCCTATACCTACACCCAATCCGAACAGAAGGACGATTTGCTCAGCAAGAATGTCCTGTTGCCGACCTCGGGCAAGCAATTGGCCAACGTGCCGGAAAACATGTTCAACCTGGTGTTCGGGTATGACGATTCGCGGTTCTACGGCAACATTGCAGGCAAGTATGTCGGCAGCTTCTACGGCGATTTGACCAACAAGGAGAAGATCGAAGGCCGCACGGTGTTCGACTTGAACGCGGGTATTTATTTGCCGGTGGATAAGAAGGTCATCAAGTCGGCCGCGCTGCGGTTTTCGATGCTCAACGTGTTCGACAAGGAGTACTTGAGCTCGGCGCGTACCGTGGCGTTCAACTCGGCCCCGGTGAACGGGTTGGGGGCGAGCACGGCGTACTACAACGTGGGTGAAGAGCGTACGGCGATGGTGTCGCTGGAGGCCAACTTCTAAGCCCACCCCAAAGCCCAATGTGTAGCGCTGACTTGTGTGGGAGCTGGCTTGCCTGCGATAGCCATAGGTATCTACACAATTTTGTAGGTTGCAGCAGCCAACGGTAACCACGATGCGAAGCGAGCCGCTCTTGATCTTGATCTGCTTTTGATCTCAAGCGCCCCGTCAAACCACGCTGGCCGGAATTCGACAGGGATTTGGGGGGTAAACCGGCAGGGATGCCGGTTTAGCCGCCCCGCGCCATGGATGGCGCGTGGCGGCGGCCCCCCAAATCACTGGCGGATTACGGGCACACCGAGCCTAGGCGAGGTGCCGAGTGGTGGGGCAAGAGCGTTTTGCTTACTTTTGCGCTTTTCAAAAGTGAGCCGCCGTCGGGCGGAACCCTAAGTGGCCGTTACCGCAGGAATGGATATGTACTCGGTATAGCTGTGTCGGCTGGAAGGCCGTCATCGCAGGCAAGCCAGCTCCCACATTTGATTGTGTTACTTCAGGGCGGCCATGATCGCTTCAGGGTTGTAGTCGCGAATCAAGGTGCCGTTTACATCCACAAACGGAATCCCACCACCGCCCAGCGCCTCATACGCCTTGCGCGCCTGGGCGTCCTTCTCGATATCGACGGCCTGGTACGGGATACCTTTCTGGTCCAGAAAACGCCGGATCTGCTTGCAGTACCCACACCACTCGGTGGCGTAGAGCACCACCCGTGCAGAGGCGCGTACCTGCTCCGGTGCCACCTGGGACGGGTTGAACAGCCGCTCCACCTTGCCCCAGTTCTGGATCGCAACCACCACCAGCAACACCAGCAGGACTTTCTTGAGCACCCCGCCCAGCATCAGTTACGGCGCTTGAGCTGGTCGGTCAGTTGGGTCGGCAGGCCCTTGATGATCAAGGTGCCGGCGGCTTCGTCATACTCGATCTTGTCGCCCAGCAGGTGCGCTTCAAAGCTGATGGACAAGCCCTCAGCACGCCCGGTGAAGCGGCGGAACTGGTTGAGGGTGCGTTTATCGGCCGGAATCTCCGGCGACAGGCCGTAATCCTTGTTGCGGATGTGGTCGTAGAAGGCTTTTGGCCGGTCTTCATCGATCAGCCCGGAGAGCTCTTCCAGGCCCATGGGTTCGCCGAGCTTGGCCTGGCTGCTGGCGTAGTCCACCAGGGTCTTGGTTTTCTCGCGGGCGGACTCGTCGGGCAGGTCTTCGCTTTCGACGAAGTCACTGAACGCCTTGAGCAGGGTGCGGGTTTCGCCTGGGCCGTCGACGCCTTCCTGGCAGCCGATAAAGTCGCGGAAATACTCCGAGACCTTCTTGCCGTTCTTGCCTTTGATGAAGGAGATGTACTGCTTGGACTGCTTGTTGTTCTGCCACTCGGAGACGTTGATACGCGCCGCCAGGTGCAACTGGCCCAGGTCCAGGTGGCGTGAGGGCGTCACGTCCAGCTCGTCGGTCACCGCCACGCCTTCGCTGTGGTGCAGCAGGGCGATGGCCAGGTAGTCGGTCATGCCTTGCTGATAGTGGGCAAACAGCACGTGGCCGCCGGTGGAGAGGTTGGATTCCTCCATCAGCTTTTGCAGGTGCTCAACCGCCGTGCGGCTGAAGGTGGTGAAGTCCTGGCCACCGTCAAAGTAGTCCTTCAACCAGCCACTGAACGGGTGCGCGCCGGACTCGGCATGGAAGAAACCCCAGGCCTTGCCTTGTTTGGCGTTGTAGCTCTCGTTGAGGTCGGCAAGCATGTTCTCGATGGCGGCGGACTCGGCCAGTTCCGTGTCGCGGGCGTGAAGAACTGCGGGTGTGCCGTCGGGTTTTTTGTCGATCAGGTGGACGATGCAATGACGGATCGGCATAGGCTTCTCGGCTGGTTGAAGGGGGAGCGGTTGGCCTCCCCGAAAAGTCGCCCAGTGTACCGCACCCATTGGTCAAGACGTGCCTCGAACGGCATTTTGCACGCCCTCCGACTGGCCATATGCCTTTTTTTCACGGTTTAGAGCGATAAAGCTGACCAAATGGGTATGTTGAGGCGGATATTTCCCCGTCTCTGTGCTAGTTTTGCCCCGTCTTACGCCAAGTCTCGGCGTTAAGCGTGCATTCAGCATTTGTCAGGTCGAACCAATCCCCGTTTCAAGCATCTATAACCCCGATCTCCGTGGTTATGGCCGGGGATGCCAGGCCATGACGGTCGGGCTCGACGGCTGACACTGCACTCTGCAATCCATATGAATTTGATAGGGAAGGAACACCACAATGGCTATTACTAAAGACCAACTGATCGCTGACCTGGCTGAAGCAGTAGACGCACCGAAAACTACCGTGCGTGCTCTGCTGGACCAACTGAGCCAAGTTGTTGCTGATCAGCTGGAAAATGGCGGCGAAATCACTCTGCCAGGCGTTGGCAAACTGAAAGTGACCGAGCGTCCTGCCCGTACTGGCCGTAACCCTTCGACTGGCGCTGCCATCGAAATCGCTGCCAAGAAAGTTATCAAGCTGGTTGTGGCTAAAGGCCTGACCGACGCTGTTAACAAGTAAGACGCAGCAAAAAAAAACCGTGCTTCGGAGTGATCCGGGCACGGTTTTTTATTGCCTGCGATTTTATTGTGTGGCGGGCTTATCGAATCCAGCGCTGGCGCCAGATCTGCTGCTCGTTCTTGGTCTGGAACGTCCAGGCCACAAAGCGGCTCTGCTTCTGCCCCTGGGACATCTCCACCACCTGGCTTTCCAGAACACCGGCTTTTTTCAGCGCCGTTTCGATCGCCGGCAAGTTGGAGGCTTTGGACACCAGGGTGCTGAACCACAGCACTTTATGCGCAAAGTGCGCGCTTTCGGCGATCAACTGCGTCACAAACCGCGCCTCGCCGCCCTCACACCACAGTTCGGCCGATTGACCACCAAAGTTAAGCACCGGCAACTTGCGTTTCGGGTCGGCCTTGCCCAAGGCGCGCCACTTGCGCTCGCTGCCTTTGGTGGCTTCGTCCATGGACGCATGGAAGGGCGGGTTGCACATCGTAAGGTCAAAGCGCTCACCCGGCTCCAGCAGGCCCAACAGGATCTGCTTGGGGTTGGGTTGCTGGCGCAGCTGGATGACCTTGCTCAGGTCGTTGGATTGCACGATGGCCTTGGCGGCGGACACGGCGATCGGGTCGACCTCCGAGCCGAGGAAGTTCCAGCGGTACTCCATATAGCCAATCAGCGGATACACGCAGTTGGCGCCCATGCCGATGTCCAGCACCTTGACGATCGAGCCCCGCGGGATCTTGCCGTCGTTGACGCTGGCCAGCAGGTCGGCGAGGAAATGCACGTAGTCAGCACGCCCCGGCACGGGCGGGCACAGGTAATCGGCCGGGATATCCCAATGCTGGATGCCATAGAACGACTTGAGCAACGCCCGGTTGAACACCCGCACCGCATCCGGGCTGGCGAAGTCGATGCTCTCTTTGCCGTAGGGATTGATGATCACGAATTTGGCCAGTTCAGGCGTGGTCTTGATCAGCGCCGGGAAGTCGTAACGGCCCGTGTGGCGGTTGCGCGGGTGCAGGGTGGCCTCTTTGCGCGGCGCGACGGGTTTGGCCGTGGCGGCGGTTTTAGGCTTCTTGCGCGGTGGTTTGGGCGTAGTGGGGGCGGTCATGATGATTCTGGTGTTGGCTCAATGTGGTGGGCATTGTCACACATTCCCGAGGACAACTCGGTCAAATGTGGGAGCTGGCTTGCCTGCGATGCAGGCGACTGGGTGTATCAGGCAGACCGAGGTGATGCTATCGCAGGCAAGCCAGCTCCCACAGGGATAGGGTTCAGAGTCGCAAATGGTGTCGTTTTTCTGGACAAAAAAAGAGGCCCGAAGGCCTCTTTCTCTACACGGCTTCCCCTTACAGGCTGGAAATCCGCGCATGTTGCTCCGCCAGCTTGCCCAAGGCCTGTTCTGCCTCGGCCAACTTGGCGCGTTCTTTCTCGATCACTTCAGCCGGCGCCTTGTCGACGAACGCCGCGTTGGACAGCTTGCCGCCCACTCGTTGCACTTCGCCTTGCAGACGCGCGATTTCCTTGTCGAGACGAGCAAGTTCCGCACCCTTGTCGATCAGGCCGGCCATTGGCACCAGCACTTCCATTTCACCCACCAACGCAGTGGCGGACAGCGGGGCTTCGGCACCGGCAGCCAATACGGTGATCGACTCCAGCTTGGCCAGCTTCTTGAGCAGCGCGTCGTTCTCGCTGAGGCGACGCTGATCTTCGGCACTGGCGTTCTTGACGAACACGGCCAACGGCTTGCCCGGCCCGATGTTCATCTCGGCGCGGATGTTGCGCGTGCCGAGCATCAGGGTCTTGAGCCATTCGATATCGCTTTCGGCGGCCTCATCGATGCGCGCTTCGTTGGCCACCGGCCAAGGTTGCAGCATGATGGTCTTGCCTTCGATACCGGCCAGCGGCGCCAGGCGCTGCCAGATTTCTTCGGTGATGAACGGCATGAACGGGTGCGCCAGGCGCAACGCCACTTCCAGCACACGCACCAGGGTGCGACGGGTGCCGCGCTGGCGCTCGACCGGCGCGTTTTCGTCCCACAGTACCGGCTTGGACAGTTCCAGGTACCAGTCGCAATACTGGTTCCAGATGAACTCGTACAGGGCCTGTGCGGCCAGGTCGAAACGGAACTGGTCGAGCTGGCGGGTCACTTCGGCTTCGGTGCGCTGCAACTGCGAGATGATCCAGCGATCCGCCAGGCTCAGTTCAACGGCTTCGCCGTTCTGGCCGCAGTCTTCGCCTTTGTCCAGCACGTAGCGCGCCGCGTTCCAGATCTTGTTGCAGAAGTTGCGATAGCCTTCGACGCGACCCATGTCGAACTTGATGTCGCGACCGGTGGAGGCCAGCGAGCAGAAGGTGAAGCGCAGGGCGTCGGTGCCGTAGCTGGCGATGCCGTCGGCGAACTCATCGCGGGTCTGCTTCTCGATCTTTTTCGCCAGTTTCGGCTGCATCAGGCCCGAGGTGCGTTTCTGCACCAGGGTTTCCAGGTCGATGCCGTCGATGATATCCAGCGGGTCCAAAACGTTGCCCTTGGACTTGGACATCTTCTGGCCCTGGCCGTCGCGTACCAGGCCGTGTACGTACACGGTCTTGAACGGTACCTGCGGGGTGCCGTCTTCGTTCTTCACCAGGTGCATGGTGAGCATGATCATCCGGGCAACCCAGAAGAAAATGATGTCGAAGCCGGTGACCAGCACGTCGGTGGAGTGGAATTTCTTCAGGAACTCGGTCTGCTGCGGCCAGCCCAGGGTAGAGAAGGTCCACAGGCCCGAACTGAACCAGGTGTCCAGTACGTCGTTGTCCTGTTGCAGCGCGATGTCCGCGCCGAGGTTGTGCTTGGCGCGCACCTCGGCTTCGTCGCGGCCTACATAGACCTTGCCCGATTCGTCGTACCAGGCCGGAATACGGTGGCCCCACCACAGCTGACGGCTGATGCACCAGTCCTGGATGTCACGCATCCACGAGAAGTACATGTTTTCGTACTGTTTAGGCACGAACTGGATGCGGCCATCTTCGACGGCAGCAATCGCAGGCTCGGCCAGCGGCTTGGTGGACACGTACCACTGGTCGGTCAGCCACGGCTCGATCACGGTGCCGGAGCGGTCGCCCTTGGGTACTTTCAGGCCGTGGTCGTCGACGCTGACCAGCAAGCCGGCGGCGTCGAAGGCGGCAACGATCTGCTTGCGCGCTTCAAAACGGTCGAGGCCTGCGTATTCAGCCGGGATCTTGCCGTCGATGCTGTCGTTGAGCGAGCCGTCCAGGTTGAACACCTGGCAGGCCGGCAATACGGCGGCATTTTTGTCGAAGATGTTCAGCAGCGGCAGGTTGTGGCGCTTGCCGACTTCATAGTCGTTGAAATCGTGGGCCGGGGTGATTTTCACGCAGCCGGTGCCGAATTCAGGGTCGCAATAGTCGTCCGCGATGATCGGGATACGGCGGCCAACCAAGGGCAGTTCGACGAACTTGCCGATCAGCGCCTGGTAGCGCTCGTCGTTCGGGTTAACGGCGACGGCGGCATCGCCGAGCATGGTTTCCGGACGGGTGGTGGCAACGATCAGGTAATCGTTGCCTTCAGCGGTCTTGGCGCCGTCGGCCAGCGGGTACTTGAGGTTCCACAGGAAGCCTTTCTCGTCGTGGTTTTCCACTTCAAGGTCGGAAATCGCCGTGTGCAACTTGGTGTCCCAGTTGACCAGGCGCTTGCCGCGGTAGATCAGGCCGTCTTCGTGCAGGCGCACGAAGGCTTCTTTTACGGCTTCGGACAGGCCGTCGTCCATGGTGAAGCGCTCGCGGCTCCAGTCTACGGACGAACCCAGGCGACGGATCTGACGGCTGATATTACCGCCGGACTGGTCCTTCCATTCCCAGACTTTCTCCAGGAATTTCTCGCGACCCAGGTCGTGACGGTTCTGGCCGGTGGCTTCCAGTTGGCGTTCCACCAGCATCTGGGTGGCGATACCGGCGTGGTCGGTGCCCGGTTGCCACAGGGTGTCGCGACCCTGCATGCGGCGGAAGCGGATCAACGCATCCATGATCGCATTGTTGAAGCCATGGCCCATGTGCAGGCTGCCAGTGACGTTCGGTGGCGGAATCATGATGGTGTACGAGTCGCCCGCACCTTGTGGGGCGAAATAGTTCTCGGACTCCCAGGTGTTGTACCAGGAAGTTTCGATAGCGTGGGGCTGATAGGTCTTATCCATGCGCGGCGGGACCCTAGTTGGCATTTATTCAGGAAAGCCGGCAAGTATAACGGGGGATAGGGCGTAGGGCGAGGTGAAGACTGGGCTTGAGTCATACACATGACAAATGTGGGAGCGGGCTTGCTCGCGAAAGCGGTATGTCAGCCAGTACTTTTGTTGACTGTCACACCGCTTTCGCGAGCAAGCCCGCTCCCACAAGGGATATTTGACTGGTTCAGTTCTGGTATTGGCTGAGCAACCGCTCCATCCGCGCATCCATCCGACGCTTGATCTCAGCCTCGATATGCGGCGCAAAGTCATCGATCACATCCTGCATGATCAATTGCGCGGCGGCGCGCAGTTCGTTGTCCAGGTGCAGCAACAGCGCGTCCGGGGCTTTTTCGGCGGCGGGAGCGGGTTCTGCAACCACAGGTTCCGGGGCGGCAGGCTTGCCGCCGACCATGTCGAACAACAGCGGAATCTGTACCTCGTCCTCGACCGTGTCGGTCAGCAGCGGCGGTTGCAGGTTGTCATCACCCAGCAACTGACGGATCGACTCCAGGTCATCCAGCAGGTGGTCGTCTTTTTTCAGCGGGTTGGGAGTGTCCATCATGTACTCAAAGTCGTTGTAGCCGGTGATCTTGCAGAGGATAGCCCTGTTCACGGTAGAAACGGAAACTCTCCCGCGCGGCCTGACGAATAGCCGGGTCTTCGACCACCACTTCCGCCACACGGGCGAACGCTTGGGCAAAGGCCGGTACTTTCAGGTCGAGGTTGACCAGCAAATCATGGTGATCGCCGCAATTATCCCCCAAACCCAGCACAACCAGGCTTTCGGGTTCGGATTCGGCGGGGCCGTGGGGCACGAAGCTCTCGCCCTTGAAGCGCCACAGGCGGGCATCGAGTTCGTCACGTTGGGCGGCATCGCTGCAATGCAGGTAGATGCGGTGGCCCATGCGCCAGGCCTTTTCGGTGAGTTTGCAGGCAAAGTCCAGACGGGCGAGGGGATCGGCGCTGGGCAATATATAGAAGTCGACTTGGGGCATTGGAAATCCTGGGGCTGACCTGATTACCCGCTGTAGGAGCGAGCTTGCTCGCGAAAAACCAGAGGACACCGCGTTCATCCAGAATGAACGCGTTATCAAAGGCGATCTTCGCGAGCAAGCTCGCTCCTACAGAAGGGCCGGGGCCGCTTAAGCTTTGGCGCGATCCAGCAGGTATTGGGTCAGCAGGGGTACCGGACGGCCAGTGGCGCCCTTGTCCTTGCCGCCGCTGGTCCAGGCCGTGCCGGCGATGTCCAGGTGAGCCCAGTTGAAGTTCTTGGCAAAGCGCGACAGGAAGCAGGCTGCGGTGATGGTGCCGGCTTTCGGGCCACCGATGTTGGCGATGTCGGCGAACGGGCTGTCGAGCTGTTCCTGGTACTCATCGAACAGCGGCAGTTGCCAGGCGCGGTCGTCGGCAGCCTTGCCAGCGCTGAGCAGTTGCTCGATCAGTTCGTCGTTGTTGCCCAGTAGGCCTGAGGTGTGGGAGCCCAGGGCCACGATGCAGGCACCGGTCAGAGTGGCGATGTCGATCACGGCCTGGGGCTTGAAGCGCTCGGCGTAGGTCAGGGCGTCGCACAGCACCAGGCGGCCTTCGGCGTCGGTGTTGAGGATCTCCACAGTCTGGCCGCTCATGGTGGTGACGATATCGCCCGGGCGCGCAGCACCGCCGCTCGGCATATTCTCGGCACAGGCCAAAATGCACACCAGGTTGATCGGCAGCTTGAGCTCAAGCACCGCACGCAAGGTACCGAACACGCTGGCGGCGCCGCCCATGTCGTACTTCATTTCGTCCATGCCGGCGCCCGGCTTGAGGCTGATGCCGCCGGTGTCGAAAGTGATGCCTTTACCCACCAAGGCGTAAGGCTTCTCGGACTTCTTGCCGCCGTTGTATTGCATCACGATCAGGCGTGGCGGTTGGTCGCTGCCCTGGCCCACGGCATAGAACGAGCCCATGCCAAGGTCCTTGATCTTCTTCTCGTCCAGCACTTCAACCTTCAAGCCCTTGAACTCTTTGCCCAATGCCTTGGCCTGTTCGCCCAGGAATGTCGGGTGGCAGATGTTCGGCGGCAGGTTGCCCAGGTCGCGAGTGAACGACATGCCGTTAGCGATGGCCTGGGCGTGGGTGACGGCGCGCTGGACTTCAGCCTGGGCAGCCTTGATGGTCAGCAGGGTGATTTTCTTCAGGGCGCGGGGTTCGGCTTTCTGGCTCTTGAACTGGTCGAAAATATAGCCGCCGTCTACCAGCGACTCGGCCAGCAGGCGGGTCTTGCCGTAGCTGTCGCGGCCCTTGACCACGATTTCATCGAGTGCCAGCACCGCATCGCTGCCGCCCAGGCCCTTGAGGGTGGTGAGGATGCCGCTGACGATCTTGCGAAACGGACGGTCGCCCAGTTCGGCATCCTTGCCCACGCCCACCAGCAAAACGCGCTCGGCCTTAAGGTTGGGCAGGCTCTGCAGCAGCAGGCTCTGGCCGACTTTGCCGGCCAGGTCGCCGCGCTTGAGCACGGCGCTGATAGCGCCGCCGCTCAGTTCATCCAGTTGCTTGGCGGCGACGCCGAGTGTGCGGCCTTCGCCGACAGCGACCACGAGGGTGGCGGTTTTCAACGTTTCGGGGCTAACGCTTTTTACAACCAATTCCATTTTCGGGTCCCTTATCAAGGTCTGTGAGCCGGGAGCTTGTACTCCGGCTTTAAAGCTCGGCAGCGTTGTAAACCGCCAGCGACAAAGGCCGCAGTTTGAACCTCGCCAGCGGAGCCTGACAACCCTTGGCGCACGCTTTGTGCGTGCGCATGAGTAAGCTCCGTGACAGGCGCGGTCAATCACAGGATAATGCGCCATCTTTTTAGCCGGCCCGTGGTAAACGGGTCGACTCGGTATGCTTGCTTGTTTGGCCGCCTTAGCCTGACAACCCTGGAGTGTCTGGTTTGATTGTCTTCCGTTATCTGTCCCGCGAAGTCCTGTTGACCCTGAGTGCCGTGAGTGCGGTGTTGCTGGTCATCATCATGAGTGGTCGTTTCGTCAAGTTCCTGGCCCAAGCCGCCGCTGGCGCCCTGGATCCGGGCTCACTGTTCCTGATCATGGGCTACCGGATGCCCGGCATGCTCCAGTTGATCCTGCCGCTGGGCCTGTTCCTCGGCATATTGCTGGCCTATGGCCGGCTGTACCTGGAAAGTGAGATGACTGTGCTGTCGGCCACCGGCATGAGCCAGCAGCGCCTGCTGGCCATGACCATGGTGCCTGCCGCCGGTGTCGCCCTGGTGGTGGCCTGGTTGAGCATGAGCCTGGCGCCCCAGGGGGCCATGCAATTCCAGTTGCTGCTGAACAAGCAGGATGCGATGACGGAGTTCGACACCCTCGAGCCCGGTCGCTTCCAGGCGCTCAGCGACGGTTCACGGGTGACCTACACCGAAACCATGACCGACGACCGCTCCAACCTGGGCGGCGTGTTCATTTCCCAGAAGAACCTCGGCCAGAACCAGAAAGACCGTGGCATTACCATTCTGGTGGCCGACAGCGGGCGCCAGGAAATCCGCCCCGATGGCAACCGCTACCTGATCCTGGAAAACGGCTACCGCTACGACGGCAGCCCAGGCCTGGCGGACTATCGCGCGATCAAGTACGACACGTATGGCGTCATGCTGCCCAAGGCCGAGATCAGTGACGAGGTGACCGACCGCGACGCGCTGCCCACCTCATCGCTGTTCGGCAGCCCGGAATTGCGCTCCATCGCCGAGTTGCAATGGCGCCTGTCCCTGCCGCTGCTGGTGTTTATCGTGACCCTGATGGCCGTGCCGCTGTCGCGCGTCAACCCGCGCCAGGGGCGCTTCCTCAAGTTGCTGCCGGCGATCCTGCTGTACATGGCCTACCTGACCATCCTGATTTCTGCCCGTGGTTCCCTGGAGAAGGGCAAGCTGCCGCCGGCCCTGGGCCTGTGGTGGGTGCACGGGGTTTTCCTGATGATCGGTCTGGGGCTGCTCTATTGGGAACCTATCCGTTTGAAAATGAAGAGCCGTCGTGGCCTGAAGGAGTTGGCTCGTGGCTAAGCTTGATCGCTACATCGGCATTAGCGTACTGATCGCCATCCTGGCGGTACTGGGCATCATCCTTGGCCTGGCCTTGCTGTTCGCCTTCATTGATGAAGTGGGCAACGTCACCGACACCTACACGGTCACGGACGTGCTGAGCTACGTGGCACTGACCGCGCCGCGTCGTCTTTACGACATGATGCCAATGGCCGCGCTGATTGGCTGCCTGATCGGCCTGGGCACCCTGGCCAGCAACAGCGAGCTGACCATCATGCGCGCCGCCGGGGTGTCCATTGGCCGTATCGTCTGGGCGGTGATGAAACCGATGCTGCTGCTGATGGCGTGCAGCGTGCTGATCGGTGAATACGTCGCGCCACCGGCCGAAGCCACCGCCCAGGCCAATCGCGCCCTGGCCCAGGGTTCGGGCGATGCGCAAAGCGCCAAGCACGGCCTGTGGCACCGCCAGGGTGACGAGTTCATCCACATCAACGCCGTGCAACCGGGTGGCCTGTTGATCGGGGTGACCCGCTACACCTTCGATAAAGAGCGCCACATGTTGTCGTCCAGCTTCGCCAAGCGCGCGCAGTACAGTGGCGAGCAATGGCAACTGAGCGACGTCACCACCACGCACTTTCGTAACGTGGGCCAGGGCACCCAGTCCAGCACCGAAGTGGTGAATGTGCCGACCGAACAGTGGGATATCGCCCTCAAGCCGGAATTGCTCAATACCGTGGTGATGGTGCCGGAAGCCCTGCCTATCTCCGGTTTGTGGAGCTATATCCACTATCTCAAGGATCAGGGTTTGAACAATGGCCGTTACTGGCTGGCGTTCTGGGTGAAAGTCTTGCAGCCAGTGGTTACCGCCGCCTTGGTGTTGATGGCGATCTCCTTCATTTTCGGGCCGTTGCGCTCCGTGACCCTGGGCCAGCGGGTATTTACCGGTGTGCTGGTGGGCTTCACCTTCCGCATCGCCCAGGATTTGCTCGGGCCTTCAAGCTTGGTATTTGGCTTCTCGCCGCTGTTTGCGGTGCTGGTGCCCACGGCCATTTGTGCCGTGGCCGGGTTCTGGCTGCTGCGCCGGGCCGGTTGAAGCCGCGCTCGCATAATGCCCCTCCCTGTAGGAGCGAGCTTGCTCGCGAAAATCTACGAAACGCCGCGTTTATCCAGCATAAGCGCGTTATCGTTGGTGATCTTCGCGAGCAAGCTCGCTCCTACAGTAACAAGCCCCGTGGAAACGGGGCTTTTTTGTATTGGTCAGCAAAGATGACGTCTGGCCTGAGCATCAGGTACAATTCCCGGCTATTTTTCAGCGGGCAATCTGCCTGCAGCCTTTTTGAGTGTTGATCCGTGAGTGATTTGAGTCATATCCGCAATTTCTCCATCATCGCCCACATTGACCATGGCAAGTCGACGCTGGCCGATCGATTTATCCAGATGTGCGGCGGCCTTGCCGAGCGTGAAATGGAAGCCCAGGTACTGGATTCCATGGACCTCGAACGCGAGCGCGGGATCACCATCAAGGCCCACAGCGTCACGCTGTACTACAAGGCCAAAGACGGCATCACTTACCAACTGAACTTCATTGACACCCCTGGCCACGTTGACTTCACCTACGAAGTCAGCCGCTCGCTGGCGGCCTGTGAAGGTGCGTTGCTGGTGGTCGATGCCGGCCAGGGCGTCGAGGCACAGTCGGTTGCCAACTGCTACACCGCGATCGAGCAGGGCCTGGAAGTCATGCCCGTGCTCAACAAGATCGACCTGCCCCAGGCCGAGCCTGAGCGCGTCAAGGAAGAGATCGAGAAGATCATCGGCATCGACGCCACCGACGCCGTTACCTGCAGCGCCAAGACAGGCCTGGGTGTGGACGAAGTGCTCGAGCGCCTAGTGCACACCATTCCTGCGCCGACCGGCAACTACGAAGATCCGCTGCAAGCGTTGATCATCGACTCCTGGTTCGACAACTACCTGGGCGTTGTTTCCCTGGTTCGCGTGCGCCATGGCCGTGTGAAGAAGGGCGACAAGATCCTGGTCAAGTCCACCGGCAAGATCCACCTGGTGGACAGCGTCGGTGTATTCAACCCGAAACACACCGCTACCGTTGATCTGAAAGCCGGTGAAGTAGGCTTCATCATCGCCGGCATCAAGGACATTCACGGTGCGCCAGTGGGTGACACCCTGACCCTGAGCTCCACGCCAGACGTCGACGTGCTGCCCGGCTTCAAACGCATCCAGCCACAGGTCTACGCCGGCCTGTTCCCGGTCAGCTCCGATGACTTCGAAGACTTCCGCGAAGCCCTGCAAAAACTGACCCTCAACGACTCGTCGTTGCAGTACACCCCGGAAAGTTCCGACGCCCTGGGCTTCGGCTTCCGTTGCGGGTTCCTGGGCATGCTGCACATGGAGATCATCCAGGAGCGCCTTGAGCGCGAATACGACCTGGACCTGATCACCACCGCGCCAACCGTTATTTTTGAGTTGCTGCTCAAAACCGGTGAAACGATTTACGTCGACAACCCGTCCAAGCTCCCGGACCTGTCGGCCATCGAAGACATGCGCGAGCCGATCGTGCGGGCCAATATCCTGGTACCGCAGGAACACTTGGGCAACGTCATTACCCTGTGCATCGAAAAGCGTGGCGTGCAGCGCGACATGCTGTTCCTCGGTACCCAGGTACAAGTGACCTACGATATGCCGATGAACGAAGTGGTCCTGGACTTCTTCGACCGTCTCAAGTCCACCAGTCGCGGCTATGCTTCGCTGGACTACCATTTCGATCGTTACCAATCGGCTAATCTGGTGAAACTGGACGTGCTGATCAACGGCGACAAGGTAGATGCCTTGGCACTGATCGTGCACAAGGACAACGCGCACTACAAAGGTCGCCAACTGACCGAGAAGATGAAAGAACTGATTCCGCGCCAGATGTTCGACGTCGCGATCCAGGCCGCCATTGGCGGGCAGATCATTGCACGGACTTCCGTCAAGGCTCTCAGAAAGAACGTACTGGCCAAATGCTACGGCGGTGACGTAAGCCGTAAGCGCAAGCTGCTTGAGAAGCAAAAGGCCGGTAAAAAACGCATGAAGCAAGTAGGCAACGTGGAAGTTCCACAAGAAGCCTTCCTTGCGGTGCTCAGGTTGGATAGTTAGGTCCTATGTCACTAAATTTCCCGCTGTTGCTGGTCATTGCCGTTGCCGTCTGTGGTCTCCTGGCGTTGCTCGATCTGGTGTTCTTCGCCCCGCGTCGTCGGGCGGCCATCGCTTCCTATCAGGGCAGCGTCAGCCAGCCCGATGCGGTGGTGGTCGAGAAGCTGAACAAAGAGCCCTTGCTGGTTGAGTACGGCAAGTCGTTCTTCCCAGTGTTGTTCATCGTGCTGGTGCTGCGCTCGTTTCTGGTAGAGCCGTTCCAGATCCCTTCGGGGTCGATGAAACCGACCCTGGACGTGGGCGACTTCATCCTGGTGAACAAGTTTTCCTACGGCATTCGCCTGCCGGTGATCGACAAGAAAGTCATCCCCGTGGGTGACCCGCAGCGCGGCGATGTGATGGTGTTCCGCTACCCAAGCGACCCGAACGTCAACTACATCAAGCGTGTGGTCGGCCTGCCGGGCGACGTGGTGCGCTACACCAGCGACAAGCGCCTGTTCATCAACGGTGAGTCGGTGGCCGAGAAACTGTTGGGCGCCGAGCCGAACACCTTGGGCAGCGCCGAGCTGTACCAGGAAAAACTCGGCGCGGTGGAGCACCAGATCCGCAAGGAAATGAGCCGCTACCGTGCGATGCCGGATGGCCAGTGGAAAGTGCCTGCCGGGCACTATTTCATGATGGGCGACAACCGCGACAACTCCAACGACAGCCGCTATTGGGATGACCCCAACATTCCCAAGGACCTGCTGGGCATGGTGCCCGACGAGAACATTGTCGGCAAAGCCTTCGCGGTCTGGATGAGTTGGCCGGAACCCAAGCTCAGCCACCTGCCGAACTTCTCGCGGGTCGGGCTGATCAAGTAATACAAGCGGCGCTGTGAACACAGCGCCGAATGCTTTTCTGGGGCTTGGACATTTTCCGATGCCCGGTACCCATCAGGATTTGAATTTGAACACTGCGTCAATCGTCGATGGCCGCCGGTGCCATCAACTAGATATGGATAAACCGTGACCGTTTCTCTCAGTCGTCTCGAGCGCCAGCTCGGCTACACCTTCAAGGACCAGGAATTGATGGTCCTTGCCCTCACACACCGCAGCTTTGCAGGGCGCAATAACGAGCGCCTGGAATTCCTCGGTGACGCTATCCTCAATTTCGCCGCCGGCGAGGCGCTGTTCGAGCGTTTCCCCCAAGCGCGAGAAGGCCAGCTTTCGCGCCTGCGCGCACGCCTTGTAAAAGGCGAGACCCTGGCCGTGCTGGCCCGAGGCTTCGGCCTGGGCGAGTACCTGCGGCTGGGTTCCGGTGAGTTGAAAAGCGGCGGTTTCCGTCGCGAGTCAATCCTGGCTGATGCCCTGGAAGCCTTGATCGGTGCGATCTACCTTGATGCAGGCATGGAGACGGCCAAGGAGCGCGTTGTCGCCTGGCTGGCCTCGGAAATCGAAAGCCTGACGCTGGTAGATACCAACAAGGATCCCAAGACCCGCCTGCAAGAGTACCTGCAGTCGCGCGGTTGCGAACTGCCACGCTACGAAGTGGTGGATATCCAGGGAGAGCCCCATTGCCGGGTGTTCTTCGTGGAATGTGAAATCACCTTATTGAACGAAAAAAGCCGAGGTCAGGGTGTGAGCCGTCGTATTGCCGAACAGGTAGCGGCCGCTGCAGCACTGATTGCCCTGGGCGTGGAGAATGGCCATGACTGATTCAACCGCAACACGCTGTGGCTATGTTGCCATCGTCGGCCGCCCGAACGTGGGCAAGTCCACGCTGCTCAACCACATTCTCGGCCAGAAGCTCGCGATCACCTCGCGCAAGCCCCAGACCACCCGCCACAACATGCTGGGCATCAAGACCGAAGGCAACGTGCAAGCTGTGTATGTTGATACCCCTGGCATGCACAAAGGCGGCGAGAAAGCCCTGAACCGCTACATGAACAAGACCGCCTCGGCCGCGTTGAAAGACGTCGACGTGGTGATCTTTGTAGTCGACCGCACCAAGTGGACCGACGAAGACCAGATGGTCCTTGAGCGTGTGCAATATGTGACCGGCCCGTTGATCGTCGCGCTGAACAAGACCGACCGTATCGAAGACAAAGCCGAGCTGATGCCGCACCTGAGCTGGCTGCAGGAACAACTGCCGAACGCCCAGATCATCCCGATCTCGGCCCAGCACGGCCACAACCTTGAAGCCCTGGAGCGCGTGATCGCCGAGCACCTGCCGGAGAACGAGCACTTCTTCCCGGAAGACCAGATCACCGACCGCAGCAGCCGCTTCCTTGCCGCCGAGCTGGTGCGTGAGAAAATCATGCGCCAGATGGGCGCCGAACTGCCGTACCAGATCACCGTCGAAATCGAAGAGTTCAAGCAGCAGGGCAAGACCTTGCACATTCATGCGCTGATCCTCGTCGAACGTGACGGCCAGAAGAAGATCATCATTGGCGACAAGGGCGAGCGCATCAAGCGCATCGGCACCGAAGCGCGCAAGGACATGGAGCTGCTGTTCGACTCCAAGATCATGCTCAACCTGTGGGTGAAGGTGAAGGGTGGCTGGTCCGATGATGAGCGTGCGTTGCGCTCCCTGGGCTACGGCGACCTGTAATCGGCCTCCAGTCACACAGCAGGACGAAAAATGTGGGAGCGGGCTTGCTCGCGAAGACGGTTCTTCAGTCGGTACATGTATTGGCTGACCCACCGCTTTCGCGAGCAAGCCCGCTCCCACATTAGGTTTATGTTGTTGTCACAATCGCATTCCAGCAGCGAGAGCCTATGTCCTCAACTCAACCCCCCAGCCAACTCGCCTATGTCCTGCACAGCCGCGCCTACCGCGAAACCAGCGCGCTGGTGGACTTCCTCACGCCCCAAGGCCGCCTGCGCGCAGTCTTGCGCAGCGCGCGGGGCAAGGCGGGCACCTTGGCGCGGCCGTTCGTGGCGCTGGACGTGGAGTTTCGCGGCAAGGGCGAGCTGAAAACCGTCGGCCGCCTGGAAAGCGTTGGCACCTCGGCCTGGCTTAACGGCGATGCGCTGTTCAGCGGCCTTTACCTCAATGAGCTGCTGATTCGCCTGTTGCCCGCCGAAGACCCGCACCCGGCAGTCTTCGATCACTACGCTGCCACTTTGCTTGCCCTCGCTGAAGGCGGTCCGTTGGAACCGCTGCTGCGCGCCTTCGAATGGCGCCTGCTCGACGACCTGGGCTACGGCTTCGAACTGGCCAACGACCTGCACGGCGAGCCCATCGCCGCCGACGGCATGTATCGCCTGCAAGTCGATGCAGGGCTTGAGCGTGTGTACCTGCTGCAGCCCGGCCTGTTCCAGGGCACCGAGCTGCTGGCCATGAGCGAAGCCGACTGGCACGCGCCTGGTGCGCTGTCCGCGGCCAAGCGCCTGATGCGCCAGGCCTTGGCCGTGCATCTGGGCGGGCGGCCGCTGGTCAGTCGCGAGTTGTTTCGAAAGCCCTGACATCCCCGTGTATGCTGTGCACCGATTCTTTCCCTTTTCAGGAGCGCTTCCGTGACCACCAGCAATCGCATTCTTCTTGGCGTCAACATCGACCACGTCGCCACCCTGCGCCAGGCCCGGGGCACCCGTTACCCTGACCCGGTCAAGGCCGCGCTGGACGCCGAAGAAGCGGGCGCCGACGGCATCACCGTGCACCTGCGCGAAGACCGCCGCCACATCCAGGAGCGCGACGTGCTGCTGCTCAAGGACGTGCTGCAAACCCGCATGAACTTCGAAATGGGCGTCACTGAAGAAATGATGGCGTTCGCCGAGCGCATCCGCCCGGCGCATATCTGCCTGGTACCGGAAACCCGCCAGGAGTTGACCACCGAAGGCGGGCTCGACGTCGCCGGCCAGGAAGCGCGGATCAAGGCTGCGGTGGAGCGCCTGTCGCGGATCGGCAGTGAAGTCTCGCTGTTTATCGACGCCGACGAACGCCAGATCGAAGCCTCCCGCCGTGTCGGCGCCCCGGCCATCGAGCTGCACACTGGCCGTTATGCCGATGCCACCACGCCGACTGAAGTGGCCGACGAACTGCAACGTATCATCGACGGCGTGAACTGCGGGCTCAACGAAGGCTTGATCGTCAATGCCGGCCATGGCCTGCACTATCACAACGTCGAAGCCGTGGCCGCGATCAAAGGTATCAACGAACTGAACATCGGCCATGCGCTGGTGGCCCACGCGTTGTTCGTCGGTTTCAAAGGCGCGGTGGCCGAGATGAAAGCCCTGATTTTGGCTGCTGCCAAGGCCTGATCGCACATTAACCTGTAGGAGCGAGCTTGCTCGCGAAGGTCGTTAACGATGACGCGGGGAGTCTGGCTCCCTGCGTTGTTCTCAGGTCTTTCGCGAGCAAGCTCGCTCCTACAGGTTTGAGCCATGTTTCATCTGTGCGGCAATGCGAAGCCTTACTGTTTAGCCGGCGCAGGTGTATCGTATCAGCCCTTTGCGGGCCCTTGGTCTGCGGCAGATACGCGAGGTTGTTGTGTCCCGATCCTTTTCCCGTCGACAAATCCTGGGTGGTCTTGCTGGCCTGGCCGTAGTAGGCGTCGGAGCCGGCGGTGGTTACCGCTACTGGCTGGGGAAAGTCGCTGAGTCCGAGGCCGGGCACGATTACGAGCTGATCGCCGCACCCCTGGACGTAGAGTTGGTGCCGGGGCACAAGACTCAAGCCTGGGCGTTCGGCCCATCGGCGCCGGGCACCGAGTTGCGGGTGCGCCAAGGCGAGTGGCTGCGGGTGCGCTTTATCAACCATCTGCCGGTTGCCACCACCATCCACTGGCACGGCATCCGCCTGCCGCTGGAAATGGACGGCGTGCCCTACGTCTCACAATTGCCCGTGCTGCCTGGCGAATACTTCGACTACAAATTCCGCGTGCCCGATGCCGGCAGTTACTGGTACCACCCCCATGTCAGCAGCAGCGAAGAGCTCGGCCGTGGCCTGGTCGGCCCGTTGATCGTGGAAGAGCGCGAACCCACCGGCTTCAAGTACGAACGCACCTTGAGCCTGAAGAACTGGCACATCGACGAGGAGGGTGCGTTCGTCGAGTTCAGCATCCCCCGTGAAGCGGCGCGTGGCGGCACGGCCGGGCGTCTCTCGACTATCAACGGCGTGCCCCAGGCGGTGATCGACCTGCCGGCTGGGCAAATCACCCGCGTGCGCCTGCTCAACCTCGACAACACCCTGACTTATCGTCTCAATATTCCTGGCGTCGAAGCGCAGATCTACGCGTTGGACGGCAACCCCATCGAGCCGCGCCCGTTGGGCAAGGAATATTGGCTGGGCCCGGGCATGCGCATTTGCCTGGCGATCAAGGCGCCACCGGCGGGCGAAGAACTGTCGCTGCGCCACGGCCCGGTGCGCCTTGGCACCTTCCGCTCGGTGGCCAATACCGACGCGCCTACCGCGTGGCCAAAGGCATTGCCGGCCAACCCGGTCGCCGAGCCAGACCTGGCCAACGCGGAGAAGCTCAACTTTAATTTCGAATGGGTCGGCTCGGTGTCGGTCAATGTCGAGAACGGCAAGCCGCCGAGCCTGTGGCAGATCAACGGCCAGGCCTGGGACATCACCGACAAGACCTGCGCCGACCGCCCGATTGCCAAGCTGGAAAAGGGTAAGAGCTATATTTTCGAATTGAAGAACATGACCCAGTACCAGCACCCGATCCACCTGCACGGCATGAGTTTCAAGGTGCTCGCGTCCAACCGCCACAAGGTGATCCCGTATTTCACCGACACCTACCTGCTGGGCAAGAACGAACGCGCCCGCGTGGCTTTGGTGGCGGATAACCCCGGGGTGTGGATGTTCCATTGCCATGTGATCGACCACATGGAAACCGGCCTGATGGCCGCCATCGAGGTGGCGTGATGCGCCAGATTCGCCCCGCCGCGATTATCGACCGCAGCCGCGACCAGGACTTTATGCGCGAAGCCCTGGCGCGCGCCGCCCAAGGCGCGGCATTGGGCGAGGTGCCGGTGGGCGCCGTGCTGGTGCAGGACGGTGAAATCATCGGCCGCGGCTTCAACTGCCCCATCAGCGGCAACGACCCCAGCGCCCATGCCGAAATGGTCGCGATCCGCGCCGCTGCGCAAGCGATCAGCAACTATCGGCTGGTGGGCAGCACGCTGTACGTGACGCTGGAACCGTGCAGCATGTGTGCGGGGCTGATCGTGCATTCGCGGGTGGCGCGGGTGGTGTATGGCGCTTTGGAGCCGAAGGCGGGAATCGTGCAAAGCCAGGGGCAGTTTTTTACCCAGGGTTTTCTTAACCATCGGGTGTTGTTTGAAGGTGGGGTGTTGGCCGAGGAGTGTGGGGCTGTCCTCAGCGAGTTCTTCAAAGCCCGCCGAGCCAAGCCACCACTCTGAAGAACACTGAAGTATCAATGTGGGAGCTGGCTTGCCTGCGATAGCTATCTGTCAGTCAGCCCAATATTGACTGACCCACCGCTATCGCAGGCAAGCCAGCTCCCACAGTTAATCTCCATTTTTTCAGGAAAAGGGTGGTGTCATTTACGCGCGATGATCACCGCTCGCATCGGTGCCGGCAGCCCTTCAATGGTCTTGCTGTGATCTTCAGGATCCAGGAAGTCGCTCAGCGACTGATATTTCATCCACTGCGTCCCACGCTGTTCCTCAATCGTGGTCACGCTCACATCCACGCACCGCACATCACTGAAACCGGCGCGGCGCAGCCATAGCATCAACGCCGGCACCGACGGTAGGAACCACACGTTGCGCATCTGGGCGTAACGGTCTTCCGGCACCAGTACTTGTTGCTGATCGCCTTCCACCACCAATGTTTCCAACACCAGCTCGCCGCCCTTGACCAGGGTGTCCTTCAACGCCAGCAAATGCTCGATGGGCGAGCGGCGATGGTAGAACACGCCCATGGAGAACACCGTGTCGAAGCCTTCCAGATTGGCCGGCAAGTCTTCGAACGGGAACGGCAGGTGCCAGGCCTTGGGTTCGGACAGGTAACGCTGCACCGCCTGGAACTGGCAGAAGAACAGCCAGTTGGGGTCCACGCCAATCACGCTGTCGGCCCCGGCGCCGAGCATGCGCCACATGTAGTAGCCGTTGCCGCAGCCCACGTCGAGGATGCGCTTGCCTTTGAGGTTCAGGTGCGGCGCCACTCGCGACCACTTCCAGTCCGAACGCCACTCGGTGTCCACATGCACACCGAACAGATGGAACGGGCCTTTGCGCCAGGGGCTCAGGCCCATCAAGGCGGTGTGCATTTGCTCACGGGTGGCGTCGTCGCAATCAGTGTCCAGCACCAGGCCGTTCAACAAGTCGACTTCACTGGGCTGGATCTTCGGCAGTGCATCCAACGCACTCTGCCAGCGCTCCAGGTCGCCATGACCCTTTTCCATCTTGCTATCGAGCTGCGCTTGCAGGCCCTGGGCCCAGACGGCCAGGGGGGTGCCGACCAAGTGGCGGGCGAGGGGGGACAAATCAATCATGGCAAGGCAATCAACGAGGCAAAGTTAAGACACTGGAACCACGGCACGACTTTCGAGAACCCGGCCGCCAGCAGGCGTTCGCGGTGTTCTTCGAGGCTGTCGGGCTTCATGACGTTTTCGATGGCGCTGCGCTTCTGGGCGATTTCCAGTTCGCTGTAGCCGTTAGCGCGCTTGAAGGCGATATGCAGGTCGGTCAGCAGTGCGTGTTCTTCAACATCGTTAAAGCGCAGCTTTTCCGACAGGATCAACGCCCCGCCCGGCAGCAGCGCCTGGCGAATGCGCCCCAGCAACGCCAGGCGCTCCTGGGGGGCGATAAATTGCAGGGTAAAGTTCAGCGCCACCACCGAGGCAGGCTTGAATTGCAGGGCGAGGATATCGCCCTCGATCACCTCCACGGGCAGCAACTCCTGGAACATCGAGTCCTGGCCATTGAGGTATTCGCGGCAGCGCTCGACCATCGCGGCCGAGTTATCCACAGCGATTACCCGGCAACCCTCGGTGCGCACATGGCGACGCAGGGCTTGGGTCACGGCGCCCAGGGAAGAGCCCAGGTCATACAGCACGCTATCCGGCTGGGCAAATTGCGCGGCCAGCACGCCGAGGTTTTCGACGATAGTGGGGTAACCCGGCACCGAGCGCTTGATCATGTCCGGGAACACCCGCACCACATCCTCGTTAAAGGCGAAGTCCGGCACCTGGGGCAGGGGCTGGGCGAATAGGCGATCGGGTTCTTTGCTCACGGCTGTTCCGGCGACGATGGGGGAAAGGCCGGCATTTTAGCCAAGTTGCTCCTCGGATGCGCGGGTTGTCTGATGGAAAGCCGAGGCGGTGATGCCCCACTGCCCGAGCCAGTACGTGGCGATCAGTAAATACGGCGCCGCCTCGAACGCCAGCACGAACCGGTTGATGCCGATCAGCGCATCGGATACCACAAACGACACCGCACCCGCCGCCGCCAGCCACGCCGAACGTTTGGGCACCTGGCTGCCCAGTCGCGCCAACGCACGCCAAAGCATGGCGCTGATCACCAGTGCGTAAACCACCACCGGTATCAGCAATTCACCGAGGCCATGGGCGATCAGGATGCTCAGCAAGATTGCGCCAACGCCGAGGGCCAGCACCAGCGGCAGCAAGGCTAAGCGCCGACAGTCACTGAAATAGGCTTTGAGATAGGCCAGATGCGCGAACAGGAACGCGCCCAGGCCAAAGATAAACAGGTCGCCTGGCCAGGCGAGCAACACGTCGCCCACCACGGAGAAAATCAACCCCAGGCTGATCCAGCGTCGATACTCGGTGGGCGGCGCGTCATGCAGCCATCCCAGCAGCGCCAGCACCGGCAGCGGCTTGACCAGCAGGCACAGCAGCGTCGCATGGGTCGCCAGGCCGTAGACAAAGGTGCCGGCGCCCATCAACGCAAGGATCAGCCAGGGCATATCAGTTCACCGTAATGGCGCAGTCAAAGGTTTCGACAGGTTCGGCTTCTGGCTCCCAGGGTTGCTGGGACGTCAGGCGCAACCGCCCTTGCCCTGGAGCAAACGCCTGGAAGCGCCAGGTGGACTGGCCACCACCGCCAATCACGCCGGATTCGGTGCTGCTGTAGACCTCGGGGCTCAAGGCGCGCAACACGCCGCCCGCGGAGTCCTGGATGGCCCAGCGATAGCCGGTGGTGGGGTTGCTGGGCAGAGTGAGGATCAGGTTTTGCCCGTTTTTAAGCTGGAGCGGGCAGGCGCTCTGGTTGTCCACGCTGACGTTTTGCTTAGGGGCACTGGCGCATCCGGCCAGCAGGGCAAGGCTCAAGGGGAGAAACAGGCGGGCAGCGGTCATGAAGGCTCCGTTAATACACGACGAAGGGGGAGCATAACCGAAGATGAGACAAGGTGTGACAAGGCGGGGTTTTGCGTTGATCCGGCTGGCCTCTTCGCGAGCAAGCCCGCTCCCACATTTGGAATGCGACCAAATGTGGGAGCGGGCTTGCTCGCGAAAGGGCCAGCTCAGGCACTACATAACCGTCAGAAGAGCACCTTCGCCACATCCGCAAACCGCTTGGCAAAGTGCACCGTCATCCCTTCCTTCAAATAATCCGGCAACTCCTCAAAGCTGCCACGGTTGGGCTCCGGCAAGATCAACTCGTGGATCTTCTGGCGCCGCGCGGCAATCACCTTCTCGCGCACCCCGCCAATCGGCAGTACATGCCCGGTCAACGTCAGTTCGCCAGTCATCGCCACGCCTTTTTTCGGCGGTTGGTTGCGGGCCAGGGACAGCAACGCACTGGCCATGGTCACGCCGGCACTCGGGCCGTCTTTGGGGGTGGCGCCTTCTGGTACGTGCAAGTGCACGAAGGCTTCATCGAAGAACTTCGCATCGCCGCCAAACGACTTCAGGTTTGAACTGATGTAGCTGTAGGCGATTTCGGCGGACTCTTTCATTACCTCACCCAACTGCCCGGTGAGCTTGAAGCCACGGTTGAGCGTGTGGATGCGCGTCGCTTCAATCGGCAAGGTGGCGCCGCCCATGCTGGTCCAGGCCAGGCCGGTAATCACGCCGGTGCCGGACAGCACTTGCTCGTTACGGAACACGGGCGTGCCCAGGGAGCTTTCCAAATCTTTGTTGCCGATCTTGATCACCGAGTCCGGCTCATCCAGCAGCTTGACCACCGCCTTGCGCACCAGCTTGCCCAGTTGCTTCTCCAACTGCCGCACGCCGGCCTCTCGCGCATAACCGTCGATCAAGGCGCGCAAGGCGCCGTCGCTGATGGTCAGGCTGTTTTTGGCCACGCCAGCTTTTTCCAATTGCTTGGGCCACAGGTGACGCTTGGCGATGGCGACTTTTTCTTCGGTGATATAGCCCGACAGGCGAATCACTTCCATGCGGTCCAGCAATGGGCCCGGGATCGAGTCCAGGGTGTTGGCGGTGCACACGAATAGCACTTTGGACAGGTCCAGGCGCAGGTCCAGATAGTGGTCGAGGAATTCGACGTTCTGCTCCGGGTCCAGGGTTTCCAGCAGCGCCGACGCCGGGTCGCCCTGGAAGCTCTGGCCCATCTTGTCGATCTCGTCGAGCATGATCACCGGGTTCATCACTTCCACGTCTTTCAGCGCCTGCACCAGCTTGCCGGGTAGGGCGCCGATGTAGGTGCGGCGGTGGCCCTTGATCTCGGCCTCGTCGCGCATGCCGCCGACACTGAAGCGATAGAACGGCCGCCCCAGGGATTCGGCGATGGACTTGCCCACACTGGTCTTGCCCACGCCCGGCGGGCCCACCAGCAGCACGATGGAACCGGCGACTTCGCCCTTGTAGGCGCCCACGGCGAGGAATTCGAGGATGCGGCTCTTGATGTCATCCAGGCCCGCATGGTGCTTGTCCAGCACCTTGCGCGCGTGCTTGAGGTCGAGCTTGTCTGCGCCGTACACGCCCCACGGCACCGAGGTGGCCCAGTCCAGATAATTGCGCGTGACGGCATATTCCGGCGAACCGGTTTCCAGGATCGACAGTTTGTTCAGTTCTTCATCAATGCGCTTCTGTGCCTGGGCCGGCAACACCTTGCCTTGCAGGCGCTGTTCGAACTGTTCGACGTCGGCGCTGCGGTCGTCCTTGGTCAGGCCCAGCTCCTGCTGGATGACCTTGAGTTGTTCCTTGAGGAAGAATTCACGCTGGTGCTCGCCGATCTTGCGGTTCACTTCGGCGGAGAGTTCTTTTTGCAGGCGCGCGACTTCCACCTCTTTGCGCAGCATCGGCAGCACTTTTTCCATGCGCTTGAGCATGGGCACGCAGTCCAGCACTTCCTGCAGCTCGTTACCGGTGGCCGAGGTGAGGGCGGCGGCGAAGTCGGTGAGCGGCGACGGGTCGTTGGGGCTGAAGCGGTTGAGGTAGTTCTTCAACTCTTCGCTGTACAGCGGGTTGAGGGGCAGCAGTTCCTTGATCGCATTGATCAGCGCCATGCCGTAGGCCTTGACCTCATCGGTCGGCTCGCTGGGCTGGTGCGGGTATTCGACTTCCACCAGGTACGGTGGGCGGTGGTGCTTGAGCCAGGTCTTGATGCGCACGCGGGTCAGGCCCTGGGCCACGAACTGCAGCTTGCCGTTCTCGCGGCTGGCGTGGTGCACCTTCACCAGGGTGCCGTACAGCGGCAGGGCCGAGGTGTCGAAGTGCCGTGGGTCTTCGGGCGGTGTGTCCATGAAAAACAGCGCAAGGGAATGGTGGTCGGATTTGCTCACCAACTCCAGGGTTTCGGCCCAGGGTTCTTCATTGACGATCACCGGCAACACTTGGGCCGGGAAAAACGGCCGGTTGTGGATCGGGATGATGTAGACCTTGTCCGGCAGGTTTTGCCCAGGCAGCGCCAGGCCAGTATTGGACGAGGGGGTTTCAGCGTTTTCGGGGTCGGCGTAATCGTTGAGGTCGTAATCTGGAAATTCTTGCTGGTCGCTCATGGGGCACCTGCATCAGTAAGTATGCAGGTTAGATGGGGCGGGGTTGCGGTGGTTTCAATGGGGCGGCGTCGTTAGCAACAATTTGCATGAAATAACGGGAGAGGCGCGGTCAATGTGCTTTATGCCTCTGCTTTTCGAAATGATCGTCAATAATGTGACAGCGAAGCCCAGCTTTTATTGGGTTTACTTATCCCCAGTCCCAGCTAACCTGCTGTAATAAAATCCCCCATAAAAAAGGATGTTTTTTTGACGCCGGTTAGCAGTCGGCAGGGACGCGTATGACATCAGAAAAGCACGGCCAAGAGCGACGAGCACGGCCCGAGGGTGCGGCCATGCGCTGGCGCCACACGTTTCAGACCCGCATCGCCGGGGTGCTGGCGCTGTTGTTGCTGGTGGTCGTGGCCGCCACCTATTTTGCCGTGAAGGCCGCCACCACGCGCGCGGTGGAGAACCAGGCCGACGTGCAGCTGAACACGGGGCGGCAGGTGTTCGAGCGCCTGCTGGACCTGCGCGGGCGGCGCTTGCAGTACGGGTTGGACTGGCTCACCGCCGATGGGCCGTTCAAGCAGGCGGTGGCCGGTGGCCGCACGGTGCCTATCCTGGAGGCGCTGGGCACCCATGGTACCGGGGTCAGTTCCAGCGAAGTGGTGGTGCTGGGCCTGGATGACCGGGTCATGGTCAGTACTCTGCTAGTGCAGACGCGCGGCCAGCTGTTCCCGTATGCCAATGCCTTGCGCAAGGCGCGGCGCAGCGGCCAGCAAATGTTGATCGTCGCCATGGCCGGGCGCCCCTATTTGCTGGTGCAAAAGGATGTGCTCGGGCCTGTGCCTATCGCCCGCGTGGTCATGGGCTTTCCCATGGACACGCAATTTGCCCATGAACTGCGTTCCATGAGCAACCTGGAGGTGTCGTTTCTCAGCGTGCAGGACGGCCATCTCGGTCAGCTGTTCACCACCCACCCTGGCAATTGGCGCCCAAGCATCATCAGCCTCTTGCATGGCACGCAGGTCGATCCCGAGGCGAAGATCCAGCTGTTTCATGGCCAGCGTGTGCTCAGCCAGGTGTTGCCGTTGGCCAACAGCGGCGAAGGCGATGAAGTGCGCGTATTGCTGCAAAGCCCGCTGGACCATGCGCTGGAATCCTTCGCGCCGCTGGACCGGCAGTTCATGGGGATTGCCCTGGCGGTGCTGCTGGTGTCCCTGGCGGTGGCGTTATTCCTGGCGCGGCGCGTGTCACGCCCGCTCAATGCGCTGGTGCAAGCCGCTGAACGGATCGGGGCCGGTGACTACCGCACCCCGGTGCGGGTGCGTAGCCACGACGAGTTCGGCCTGCTGGCGCGTGCGTTCAATGCCATGCAAAGCGGCATCGCCCTGCGTGAGCGGCAACTGGCCCACAATGCCTTGCATGATCCGCTCACCGGCCTGCCCAACCGCGCCCTGGCCATGGAGCGCCTGGGCAGTGCGATCAGCGCGAGGCGGCCGGTGGTATTGCTGTACGTAGGCATTGAAAACTATCGGCTCATCAACGAAGGGTTTGGCCCCGAAGGTGTCGAGCACATGTTGTGCGAGGCCAGCCGCTGCTTGTCCAGCAGCCTGTTGGCCAGCGACACCGCGGCGCGCATCGCCGGCAGTGAGTTTCTGTTGTTGCTGGAAAACACCGAGATCGACTGCGCCGTGGCCCGCGCCGACCAACTGCATGGGGCGTTGACCGAACCCCTGCGCATCGGCAATGACGAAGTGCGCCATGAGGTGAGCATCGGCATCGCCGCGTACCCTGCTGACGGGCAGCAGGTGGAAGAATTGATCAACCGCGCGGCCATCGCCCGGCACGACGCGGCCAACCTCCCGGGGCATTTGCAAATCTACCAACCGGACCGCGACCTCGCCTACCAACGCCAGATCACCCTGATTCGCGACCTGCGCCGCGCCGTGATCGAAGGCGAGTTGTTCCTGTGCTACCAGCCCAAGCTCGACCTGCGGCACGGGAACGTGAGCCAGGCCGAAGCCTTGCTGCGCTGGCAACACCCGACGCTGGGGCAAGTGTCCCCCGCAGAGTTCATTCCCCTGGCCGAACGCACCGGCAGCATGGGCGCGCTGACGCTGTGGGTGATCGAGGAAGCCATCCGCCAGATTGCCGAATGGGCGCAGCGTGGGCTGGTTATCCAACTGTCGGTGAATATCTCGGTGAACGACTTGGCCGATGACGACTTGGCCATTCGCGTTACCGCGCTATTGGCCCAATACCACGTGGGCGCCGAGCATTTGATTTTTGAAATCACCGAGAGCGCCATCATGCACAACCCGCAGCAGGCCCTCAGCGTGCTGGAGCAGTTGCGCAACTGCGGGATCAGCCTGTCGGTGGATGATTTCGGCACCGGTTACTCCTCCCTTGCGCAATTGCAGCGCCTGCCGGTGCAAGAACTGAAGATCGACCAGTCCTTTATACGCAACCTCGACAGCACCAGCGGCGACGGCGTGATCGTGCGTTCCACCATCGAGATGAGCCATAGCCTGGGGCTCAAGGTGGTGGCCGAGGGCGTGGAGTTCGAGCACAGCCTCACCTTGCTCAAACGCTGGAACTGCGACACCGCCCAAGGCTACCTGATCAGCCGTCCGCTCAATGCCATGGCGTTCGAGCGGTGGATGCGGCGTGAACGGGTGCCCACTTAAACCAGGGTTTGCAATCGCGCCCACAACCGTTCGACATGCTGGCGTTCGGTGCCCAGTGCACCGATAGACACCCGCACCATCCAGCGCTCATCGAGGATCGCGGGGGTGACGTAGGCATCGCCTGACTGGTTGAGTTTTTCTGCCCAGGCTCGGGTGTGAGTATCCAGCGCCTGGCCTTCCAACCCCGGCGGTTCATGGCGAATGCACAGGGTTTGCAAGGCGGGCGTGGCCACCAGTGTCCAGTGCTCAGTGGCTTCGATCTGCTCTGCCAGCCAGCGCGCATTGGCCAGGTCTCGCCGCAGCCGCGCTTGCAGGCCGCTGACGCCTTGCTCGCGTATCAGAAACCACAACTTCAAGGCGCGAAAGCGGCTGCCCAGGGAGATCCGCCAGTCACGGTAGTTTCGCACTTGGCCGTCTGCGCTGGACTGCAGGTAGCTCGGGTTGGTGGTCATGATGCGAATCAAATGCTCGGGGTCGCGCACGAAGTACACCGAGCAATCGAAAGCCGCGCCCAGCCATTTGTGCGGGTTGAGCACCAGCGAGTCGGCCTTTTCGATGCCATCCCACAGGGCCCGGCATTCCGGCAGGATCATTGCCGCGCCAGCCATGGCCGAGTCCACGTGCAGCCACAGGCCGTAGCGTTGGGTGAGGTCGCCAATGGCTGCCAGCGGGTCGATCGCCATGGCGGCCGTGGTACCGGTGGTGGCGATCACCACGCAGGGCGTGTTGCCGGCGGCCAGGTCCTGTTCGATGGCCTGCGCCAGTGCCTGGGGCGACATTGCATTGTGTGCATCGGTAGCGATGGTGCGGATATGGTTCTGGCCGAACCCGGCCAGGATCGCCGCTTTGTTGACTGAGCTGTGGGCATGGGCTGAGGTGTAGACGATCAGGGGCGCGCCGCTGTTTTGCAGGCCGTTGTGCATCAGCGCGTAATCGGAGCTGCGTTCCCGGGCGCTGATAAGCGCCACCAGCGTGGAGGTGGACGCAGAGTCCTGGATCACACCGCTCCATGAGCTGCCCAGGCCGAGCATGTCGCGCAGCCAGTCGGTGGTGACTTCCTCGATTTCGGTGAGGGCCGGGCTGGATTGCCAGGACAACCCAATCACACCCAGGCCGGTGCTTAGGCAATCGCCCAGCACTGAGGACAGTTCCACATTGGAAGGGAAGAACCCGAAGAAACTGGGATGCTGCCAATGCAGCAAGCCGGGCATGATCAGTTTTTCGACGTCGCCCATGATCTGTTCGAAGGGTTCGGCGGTGTCAGGCGGGCTGACCGGCAGGGCGGCTTTGATCTCGCCAGGTTGGGTGGTGGGCTGCACGCCGCGTTGTTCGATGTTCTGTCGGTAATCTGCAATCAGGTCGATCATGGCATAGCCATGTTGGCGGAATTCTTCGGGGGTCATAGATAAACGTCCATGTGCACGAGCAATAAAAGTATTAGCACCAGAAGTAAAACGGTTCACCGGGGGTATAGCCGATAAACGACTGCATGCTGACGCGTTTTCCCGAATCGAACCCGCAGATGGCATGGGGGCGGCGGGTATTGATCAGCACCAGTTCGTTCTGGCGTGGGCGGATGCGCAGCGGTTTTTGTAAACACTGTTCCGGCAGTTGGGCACCCTCGAAGCGCTGGACCTGGTCATAGCTAAAGGCTTGGGTATCCCAGATGATCAACTCGCCTCCCGAAGGCGGCGTTTCAAGATAGATATTGGCGCTGAATTGATGCTGCAGTTCAGCGATTGTGCGGGGCAGGCAATCCACATGGGGCACCGTTTCCGAGAGGTGCGCCGTCTCTGGGAACATGACGCGGATGATCCCGCAAAACATCGGTTGGCCCTGGAACGCAGCGGCTGTTGCACCTTGCGGCCAGAGCGCCTGGAATTGTTCCATCAGCTGTTGAATGGGCGGCTTTTGCGGCGCACAGAGGCTGTCAATAAGGCCGCGCATACGCGCCGCGTCAGCATAATACTTTTCTTGGGCATCACTGCCGGCGGCCTTGCCGTACGTGGAGTTGAACGGGGTGCCCCAGCGATGCACACCATAGAAGTGCTGAACGACGCGGCCCTCCTCGTAGGTTTCATGGCCGTAGTGTTCCAGGGTGGCGGTGTCGTCGATGGCCTGAATCAACCGTGCGCGGGTGGTTGCGTTGGCAAATTCAGGTACCCGAATGGCAAGCACTTCGCCACTGATGAGTTTTTTCAAACTTGCAGTAGTGAGGTGTTCAAGTTCCAGGATTTTTGTGGGGGTGGAAAGAATCGGTTTTGTAGCGACATGGTCCGTCATGCAGTGAAGCTCCCTTTAAAGTTTTATCCGTACGCCTTTTGTATTACGCGGGGCGTGCGCACTAAATTAGCTTTAAAGGGCAGAGGGGAAACCGCCGGGGCATTTTCGACAGGCAAAAAAAAGCGGCTGCCCATTCGGGGCAGCCGCCTTTTATACCGCCAGTGCTACTTAATCCGGCAGTTTGAACGCCATAACATAATCACCCTGCTTGGTGCCCAGGGAACCGTGACCGCCCGCCATGACCAGCACGTATTGCTTGCCGTCCTTGCCGGTGTAGGTCATCGGGGTGGTTTGCGCGCCTGCAGGCAGGCGGCCTTCCCACAGTTGCTTGCCGTTTTTCACGTCATAGGCACGCAGGTACTGGTCCAGGGTGCCGCTGAGGAACGCGACGCCACCGGCGGTGGTGAACGTACCGCCCAGGCTAGGCACGCCCATGGTCAGTGGGATTGGAACCGGCGAGCTGTCACGCACGGTGCCGTTCTTGTGCATCCAGATGGTCTGGTGGGTGGTCAGGTCGACCGCGGCTACGTAGCCCCAGGCCGGTGCCTGGCACGGCAGGCCCATCGGCGACAGCAACGCCTCAAGGATCACACCATACGGCGCGCCTTTGTTCGGCTGCACGCCTTCGGTTTCGCTGACGCGTGGGCCTTGCTTGGCGATGTCGGCCGCCGGGATCAGCTTGGATTTGAACGCCATGTAGCTTGGGTTCACGAAGGCGATCTGGCGCACTGGGTCAACCGAGATGCCGCCCCAGTCGAACACGCCGAAGTTGCCTGGGTACACGATCGAACCTTGCAGGGACGGCGGCGTGAACGGGCCGTCGTAGCGCATGGATTTGAAGTCGATCCGGCACAGCATCTGGTCGAACGGTGTCACGCCCCACATGTCGCGTTCTTTCAACGGCGGCGGCATGAAGTTCAGGTCGGACTTGGGTTGGGTAGGGGAGGTGCGGTCGCCCGCCACTGCGCCCTGTGGCACCGGGATTTCATTGACCGGCACCACGGGCTGGCCAGTGGCACGGTCGAGCACGTAGATGCTGCCTTGCTTGGTCGACGCCATCACGGCCTGCTTCACGCCCGCAGCGGTCTTGATGTCGATCAGCGAAGGCTGGCCGCCCACGTCCATGTCCCACAGGTCGTGGTGGGTGAACTGGAAGGTCCACTTCACGTGGCCGGTGTCGATGTCCAGGGCGGTCAGGCCCGCGGCGTACTTCTCGGAATCATCGGTACGGTCGCCGCCGTACTGGTCGGGCATCTGGTTGCCCATCGGCAGGTAGAGCATGCCGAGTTTTTCATCCACGGCGAACATGGACCACATGTTCGGCGAGTTGCGGGTGTAGGTCTTGCCTTCGGCCAACGGGGTGGTGTCGTCCGGGTTGCCGCTGTCCCAGTTCCACACCAGCTTGCCGGTGTGCACGTCGAACGCGCGGATCACGCCGCTTGGCTCGTCGATGGAAACGTTGTCGGTCACGTGACCGCCGATCACGACCAGGTTCTTGGTCACGGCCGGTGGCGAGGTGGAGTAGTAACCGCCTGGGGCGAAGCTGCCGATGTTGGCACGCAGGTCGACCTGGCCTTTGTCACCGAAGTCTTCGCACATCTTGCCGGTGTCGGCGTTCAGGGCGATCAGACGGGTGTCTGCGGTCGGCACGAAGATGCGTTTCGGGCACGCGTTCGGTGCGGCGGCCGGGCTGGCTGTGCCAGTCGGGCTTTGCTCGGAAGCGTAGGCAGCGTCATCGTGGTACGACACGCCACGGCAGGTCATGTGCGCCCAACCTTTGAAGCTCTCAGCACCCTGGGTGGTGATCTTCGGGTCGAAACGCCAGATTTCCTTGCCGGTGTCCGGGTCCAGGGCAATCACTTGGCTGTGCGGTGTGCACACATACAGCATGCCGTTGACTTTCAGCGGGGTGTTTTCCGCAGTGGTTTCACCGGGGTCGCCTGGGCCAGGGATGTCGCCAGTGCGATAGGTCCACGCCGGCACCAGCTTGTGGGCGTTTTCCGGGGTGATCTGTGCCAGTGGCGAGTAACGGTCACCGAAGGCCGAACGGCCATAGGAATTCCAGTCGCCATCGGCTTGAGTCGGCGCAGCACTGGCCATGCCCGGTACCGCGTCGCGGTCCAGTTGGCCGGTCTTGACCATTTCACCTGGGTTGGTGAATTGGCTGGCCAGGGCAGTAGCGCCCGCCAGCACCACGGCCACGCTCAGCGCGCCAGTGCCCAGCGGCGCGGCCTGGCCACGCAGCAACGGACGACGAAACCATGGCAGCAACATGACGATGCCCAGGGCGAACAGCAGGGCCAGGCGCGGTACCAACTGCCACCAGTCCAGGCCGACTTCCCACAGTGCCCACACGGTGCTTGCGAACAACACCAGTGCGTACAAGCCCAGCGCAGCGCGGCGGGTGGCCAGCAGCAACACGCCGGTCAGGGTGATGCCGATACCGGCGAGCAGGTAGTACAGCGACCCGCCGAGCATGCTCAGCTTGACGCCGCCAGCCAGCAAGGCCAGCCCCATGATCAGCAGCAAGACGCCTAGCAGCCTGGGCAGCAGGCGGCTTGGGCTTGAAGCACCATCAGTGCTCATAGTGTGTTTCTCCGTGACGTTGGAATAATTATGTAACCCCGTGCTTCACTGTAGATGACGATTCGGCACGGGCTTGGTTCATCGTTATTTTCGGGTTTTTCTGTGGATAACCGGGTTATCCACAGGCGGGCAACAGATTCCCCAGCGCAGGTCGGTTTAAGACAGCGCTGTCTTTGCGTGCAGGGAAATTCGGCAAATGGGATCGACCCGGAGGTGAAGCGTTTCAGATTGTTGCGAAGGATAATGCGGCGGGGCGTTTTGAGAAAGGGTGAATCGCAAGATGCATCATTTCAGTTTTGGTAACAGTGACAGATAGTCGCTGCAAAAATAGCCTGATGGCAGGCTCTATCTCTGTAGGAGCGAGCTTGCTCGCGAAAAACTCACAGGCGCCGCGTTTATTCAGGAAGCGCGCGTTATCGTTGGCGTTTTTCGCGAGCAAGCTCGCTCCTACAGGGGGGTGAGGTGACGGTTAGAAAGTGGTGCGGATGCCGAACTGCACACTGCGCCCCGGCGCCGGCGCGATGTCGCGCAGAATCGAGCTGGCATAGCGCACGGTCTGGTTGGTCAGGTTTTCACCGTTGACGAACGCCAGCCACTGGCTGCCGCCCACATTGAAGCGATACCCCGCGCTGGCGCCGAGGGTGGTGTAGCCGTCGGTGCCGCTTTCGTTATCCGGCACACGCCCTTGGCCTGCGGCATGTTCCACGTCGATACGCGCCTGCCAGCGATCCAGTTCCCACAACAGGCCGCTGCTCATGCGCAGGGGCGCAATGCGCGGCAAGGCTTCGCCGGTGTCCAGGTTGGTGGCGCGGGTGTAGTCGCCCGACAGTTCCAGCGCAAACTTGCCGTAGGCGCCTTCGCCGAGCGTCCAGTGATCCTGGGCTTCGAAGCCGGCGAAACGTGCGCGCACGCCAGAATATTCATACTCGGGAATACCGCCCGCGTCCTCTTCGCCTTCATCGTTCAGGGTACGACCCGTGCCCAACAAGCCGATGTAATTGGAGAAGTGGCTATAGAACACGCCGAAGCTGCCCTTGTGGGTGCCGTTGTCAAAGCGCAGGGCCAGGTCGCTGGACACGGCCTTTTCCTTCTTCAGGTTGGCATCGCCCAACTCATAGGTACCGGTAGCGACGTGGGCGCCGTTGGCGTACAGCTCGTAGAAGGTCGGCGCACGTTCGGTGTAGCCCAGGGTGGCGGCCAGGGACCAGATCGGCGTGAGGGTGTACACCGCGCCAGATGACAGGCTGCCGGCGGTGAAGTTACTGCTTTTATCGGCATTGGCAAAGCGCTCGTTGCCTTTGGCGTTCGGGTCGACGCTGGTGTGTTCCAGGCGTGCGCCGAGGCTGAGTTTGAGGCGCTCGGTGGCTTGCATTTCTTCGAGGACAAACAGCGCGCCGGCGTTGGTGTCGGTCTGCGGTACGAAGGCTTCTTCGCCCAAGGCCGAGAACTCGTTGCGGGTCACTTGGGCGCCGACCACGCCATCGAACGGGCCAATCGGCTGGTGACGCGCTTCTACCCGCGCTTCATAGCCTTTGTTCTTGAAGGTGGTGCCGGTTTCGCCGCCTTCGATTTCGCGATGCTCGTAGTCGGTGTAGCCGGCGTCGAGTTTCACCGAGGTAAACGGCCCTTGCAGGTTGCGGAACTCGGATGCAAAGGCGTAGTGGTCCTGTTTCATGCGGATGCGCACATCCTGCTCGGCGGGTGAGCCGTAGTTACTGTCGTAATTGCTATAGGACAGCCCGGCATAACCATCGTCCCAGGTGTAGGAGCCGCCTACCGCACCGCCGTCCTGACGCCCATTGCTGTTGCCCAGGCGCCCGTTTTTGCCGGGGCCATTTTCGCTCTCCGGTGCATGCCGGCTGCGCGCATAGCCTGGGATTTTCAGGTCGTTGAACTCGCGCGCATTGGCGTCCAGATGCAAGGCGAAGGTGCCGTTGCCGGCTTCCAGCTTGCCTGCGCTGCTGCGGGTGGTGTCGGCGCCGCCGTAGCGCAACTCGCCAGCGCCATGGATGCCCTCGATGGCCTCGGTGGGGATGCGATTGTCGAAGGTATTGACCACCCCACCGATGGCGCTGCCGCCATACAGCAGGGCGGCCGGGCCCCGCACGATTTCAATGCGGTCAACGTTGATCGGGTCCAGCGGCACCGCGTGGTCGTAGGACAGCGACGAGGCGTCCAGCGCCCCCACACCGTTGCGCAGGATGCGAATACGATCGCCATCCTGGCCACGAATGATCGGGCGGCTGGCCCCTGGGCCAAAGTACGAAGACGACACGCCCGGCTGCTTGTTCAGGGTTTCACCGAGGCTGCCTTTTTGTTGCAGGGTCAGGTCGTCGCCTTCCAGCACGGTGGTGGGCGAGGCCAGCTGTTCGCTGCCCAGCGGATTGCCGGTGACCACTTGGGGTGGCAGTTCCAGGGCATGGGCCTGGGAGCTGATCAACAGGGCGGCGGCGAGGGGCGACAAGCGCCAGAGAGAAGGCAGCGACATCGGATATTCCTAGGCAAAAAGGTTGTTAAGTAAAGTTACAATATAACATCTCTTTTTTGCGAAAAAGGGGAACTTTTCCTCACGGGCTATATTCAATCCGATGCTTCCACCTGCACGCCCCGTCGGCTAAGGTGCGCGGCTGTGTTTCCTCTTTTTGCAAAAGGCCCGGCATGACCGCGACAAGCAACGACCCGCTCCACGGTGTGACCCTGCAACACGTGCTCACCACCCTGGTGGAACATTACGAGTGGAGCGGCTTGGCCGAGCGCATTGATATCCGCTGCTTCAAGAGCGACCCGAGCATCAAGTCGAGCCTGACTTTCCTGCGCAAAACCCCTTGGGCGCGGGAAAAAGTCGAAGGCTTGTACGTCAAGCTGATGCGTACCAAGCGCCCCCTGGATTGAGTGCATGAAGCGCTTTGTCGCGGCAGCAGCCTTGGCCGGTTGGGTGGGGTTGGCGATCCAGCAATACCTGATTCTCTATTCGCGCTGGGCCAGTGGCGCGAGCTTGCTGGGCGGCTTGATCAGTTTCTTCAGCTTCTTCACCGTACTGACCAATACCCTGGTGGTCGTGGTGCTCAGCTACGCGCTGGTCAAGCGCGACTCAGCCGCCAAGCGATTCTTCCTCGCGCCCCGCATCAGTAGCGCGATAGCGGCGAGCATCGTGCTGGTGAGCCTGGCCTACAACCTGCTGCTGCGGCATCTGTGGAGCCCGCAAGGCTTTCAATTTATCGCCGATGAGTTGCTGCACGACGTCATGCCGTTGCTGTTTGTGGTGTATTGGTGGCGGTGTGTGCCCAAGGGCACCTTGCGGTTCAAACACATTGCCGGCTGGGTGATTTACCCATTGGTGTACTTCGGATATGTGCTGCTGCGCGGGCATATGCTCGGGCAGTATCAGTACCCGTTCATGGATGTGGACAGCCTTGGTTATCCACAGGTGTTCATGAATGCCGGGGGGATTTTGGCAGGGTTTATAGTGATCGCTTTGGCGATGGTGGGGCTGGATAAGCGCCTGAAATCATCCTCGTCTTAAAGTGAGCGCCGTCAATGTGGGAGCGGGCTTGCTCGCGAAGGCGGTGGGTCAACCAGTACATCTGCTGCCTGACACTCCGTCTTCGCGAGCAAGCCCGCTCCCACAGTATGAGTTGAGTCAGCTCTGTTCTTCCTCGCTGCCCTCAGCACGCCAGTAACCCGCGGCCTTGAGGTATTGCTCGTTGACCTTGTGCGTGTCCAGCAGCACCCGCCGTACCTGGCGTGACAGCTTGGTTTCGGTGGCAACGAAGCTGTACAGCGTGCCGCTGGGCAGGGTCAGGTTGCGCACCACGTCGAGCAGGTCATCCTGGCCGCGCAGCACCCAAATCACTTCCACCTCGGCTGCGCTGCTGAGCACCTGCTGTTCCGCCGCATCCGCGATTTCAATCACCGCCAGCACCTTGCGCCCCGCGGGCAGCTCTTCCAGGCGCCGAGCGATGGCCGGGATCGCCGTCTCATCGCCAATCAGCAGGTAGCTGTCGAAGATATCCGGCACGATCATCGAGCCACGTGGCCCGCCGATATACAGGTGCTGGCCGACCTGTACCTGCTCGGCCCAGGTGGAGGCAGGGCCATCGCCGTGCAGCACGAAGTCGATGTCCAACTCGCCAATGCTCAGGTCGTAACGCCGTGGCGTGTAGTCGCGCATCGCCGGTTGCGGGCCGTCGCCCTTGATGCTGAAGCTCGGGCTTTCCAGCGCCGCTTGCTCTTGGGCGTTCTGCGGGAACAACAGCTTGATGTGGTCGTCGCTGCCCAGGCTGACAAACCCCGCGAGCTCAGGGCCGCCCAGGGTGACGCGGCGCATGCGTGGGGTGATATCGACTACCCGCAGTACTTGCAGGCGGCGGCGTTTGATTTCGTGGGTTACGCGATGAATGGTTTGAGTGTTCATTGGTCTGTCCCGTCGGCAATGGCTTGGGCGGTGCGATTGAGCAGCGCCGCGACACGAATGATTTCTTCCGGGCTCCAGTGCCCGTTATGCGAATGCAAGGCGTGGCGCAGGTTGTGCACCGCCTCATGGATCTCGGGTGGGCGGTCGTGGCCACGCAGCGAGCGCTTGCTGACATCCAGGCGCATGCGCACACCGTCCAGGGCAACGGCTTGCTCGCTCAAGAAGAGACGACCGGGGTCGGTGATTGTGTAGCGTTTTTTTCCACCATCGGTGTCGCCGCTGATCAGCTCGCTCTCTTCAAGGAAGGTCAGGGTGGGGTAGATCACGCCGGGGCTGGGGCTGTAGGCACCGTCGAACAGGCCCTCGATGCGGCGGATCAGGTCGTAGCCATGGCAAGGTTGCTCAGCGATCAGTGACAACAGCAGCAGCTTCAGGTCGCCAGGGGCGAACACCCGTGGGCCGCGGCCGCCGCGTTTTTCAAACTCGCCGCGATGTTCGTGTTTCATGGGCAGGTCCTCTGTGCAGGTTTAGATATAACGTAAGATATATCTTAACGCTAAGGATAGTGCCTGGCGACCAACGGTCGTTGGCGGCTGCACAGGCTTGGTCCACTAAGCAACTAACAACTATTGGACCTGATTGGATTTTAGAGCTATAACTTTAATTAGAGTTGTGGCTCGAATTTATATCTGGACTTGTTGTTTGCCAGGCGCTGCTTAGTCTTGTGGTACGCTTCTTACAGCAACTTCTTTAGCGTATTTTTAGCGTGTAGCTTATTTCCTACGGATACTTTTAAAGTTTTGGCGAAATGCCATCTTTTTCGCTCAAGCCCTGTTTACAAGGGCTACGTGCGTTTTCGAATGTGCCTGCATACCTGCTTTTAGTTTCGGTTGATCATTGTCTGGCAGTGCGTAGTTCAACTAACCACGCCTGCTAATTCTTTGTTAGGGACCTCCTTGGCAATGAACCACTCACTGTTGTCAACTACAGGTATTGACCATGTTCAAGAAGTTTGCTGTTGCTGTTCCCCTGGCTGTACTCGCGCTGTCTTCCTCGGTAACGGCTATCGCTGCCGGTGAAACCAGCCACACCGTCAACCTCAAGGCAAACATCCCCACCACCGTGTTCCACGCCCAGCCACGTGACCCGAACTGGGGCCGTGACGAAACCATGACCTACAACCTGGTCAGCGGTGAGTTGGCGCCCCTGAGCGCCATCTACGACATCAAGAACACCAACGGTTCGGTTCACGCCTACATCGAAGGCGGCCCGGCTGTGCTGTTCAACGGTGATGCCGCGCAGAACATCGCGCTGACCACCACCCTCAATGGCGTGACCCTGACCGGCTCGCCGCAGGAAGTGGTCAACGAAGCCGACTCCACCCCAGGCATTGGCGCGGAAATGCGCATCATCGCGGCCAAGCCTTCGGCGACTCAACGCGGTTCCTACACCGCGGTGATGCCGGTGGTATTCGACGCGGTATTGCCAACGCCTTGATGCCAATGAATGCCCGTTGAACACGGGCATTTGCTTGCAGGTCGGCTGACTTTCCCTCCTCGGTCCGCCGGCCTGATTTTCTCTCCAGTCTTTTGGCATACAGAGTGTTCCGTTCATGTTTCCGATGACGCCTATCGCGGCTGCGCTTGCGCTGTTGATGTGTACGAGTGCCCTGGCCGCACCTGCTGCCTCGGGCGCTTTGACGACGGGCAGCCTGCTGAGCCAGGCCCAAGGCCTGCCGGCTGGTTTTACCGATCACTTTTTCGACGTGCCGCTGGCCGTGCGCATAGACCTTGACCAGCAGTTGCTGGGCGAGGCGCTGATTGTGTTGACCCGGGATGATCGCGTCACCTTGCTCGAATTCACCGACACCGCTGACAGCAAAGTGCCCGCCGCTACCCGCGACACCTGGCAAGCGCTGTTGGAAAAAGGCGTGGCGCTGGGCACCTGTACCCAGTCCTGCCCGGAAAAAATGCTCTCGGCGTTCTACAACCTAGAAAACTCCCAGTTGGCGATCATCACCCAGAATGTCGAGCTCAACGACGATGCACCGCGCTTCTACGCGCAACCGGAAGGCGGCAGCCTCGGGCTGATCGTCAACAACCAGCTCAACCTCAACGGTGGTCAGGACAACAAGCTGGGCGGGCGCTACGGGTTGCAAGCCAGTTCCAGCGTCGGCAACTGGAGCCAGGTGTTCAACCTGCAACTGGCGCGACAGAGTGGCGATAACGAACAGATGCGCCACGCGATCCATGAGCTGTACACCCAACGAGAAATGGAAGGGCAGTTTTTCCGCCTGGGCCATTTCACCCCCAATTCCGATGGCCTGACCCGTCAACTGCGCAGCTTCGGCGCCAGCCCCGATACGGCGCTGGGCCTGATGTATGGCAGTTCCGACAGCCTGGCCATCAACAATGCCAAGCCCAGCGTGTACCCGATCTACGTCACCGCCAACCGCCAGGCGGCGGTGGAGATCTACCGCAATGGCCTGTTGATCAATACCCAAGCCGTGGCAGCCGGCCTGCAAACCCTGGACACCCGGCCATTGCCCGGCGGCATCTATGAAGTGGAAGTGCGCCTGGTAGAAGACGGCCTGACCACCAGCACCACCCAGGAGCTGGTGTACAAGCCCAGCAACTGGCGCAACGCCGAAGACCCATGGCGCTACAACCTGTTCGCCGGGCGCGAGACCAAGCTGTTCAGTAACTGGGACGAACAAGCCTCTGGCGCAATGACCGCCGGTGCCTCCATCAACTACCTGCTGCATCCACGGGTGATCCTCGGCCTGTCGGCCCGCCAGGTGCGTGAACAACTGCAGTACGGCGGTTCGGTGGACTGGACGGTGGCCAACAACACCAGCCTCTACACCAACCTTTATCAAACCCAGGACCACGGCACCGGCATGGACCTGCAAGCGCTCTACACCTTGGGCGCCACCAACCTGGTGTTCAGCCACAACCGCAGTTGGCTCGACACCCGCGACACCTACGAAACCCTGCCGGACGGCACCCGCCTGCGCCGCAATACCTTCGTAGGTGAGGCCAGCAACACGGCGCTGTCGGTCAACCACCGGCTCGATGCGAAAAACACCCTGAACATGCGCCTGTCCCACAGCGAAGGCAATGTCGAGGGCGCTGGTATCGACCTGGGCTGGAGCCGCCACGACAACCTGTTCGGCAGCGATGCCAACTGGCGTTTCTCGGTGTTCGACCGGCCCGGTACCTCGGGTACCAACGACGCGCGCAATCGTGGTGTAGACGTAAGTGTCAGCATGAACCTGGGCCGCGATGGCCGGCAGAGCTCCGGCAGCATCGGCACCCGCACCGCCCGTGACGGCGGGCGTGACAACAACGCCTCGGTGACCTTGCGCCAAGACCTTACCGACCACTTCCTGCAAAGCGTCTCGGCCACGGCGATCACCGACACCTATGGCGTCGGCCTGTCGGGCATGGCCAGTTTCAGTACGGACGCGGTCAGCGGTGACGGTTTTGTGCAGCGCAGTTCCTTCAACGGCGACCTCAGCGGCGGCTTGAACCTCAACAGCACCCTGGTGGCCGGGGCCGGCAAGGTATTGCTGAGCAGCCAGTACCAGGGCAACGGCGCCGGCATGATCATCGATGTAGAAACCGACCTCGACGAGATCGCCCTGCGCGCCGACGACATGGGCGGCGGCAGCACCCTGCTGAGGCCTGGGCGCAACTACGTGCCGGTCTCGGCCTACAAGAGCAGCAGTGTGGCGTTCGACTTTGAAGGCAACCACCCACCGGCGGCCAATATCCAGCCGGCACGTTCCAGCTACCACCTGAACAAGGGCGGCGTGGACTATCGCAAGGTCAGCGTGATGAAAACCGTCACCGTGCTGGGCCGATTGCTGGATGAACGCGGCGCACCCTTGCGCGGCCATCACGTGATCAACCATGCCAGCCGCGGGGTCAGCGAAGTGGACGGGTTCTTCTCCATGGAAATGAGTTCCAGCTCACCCACCCTGCAAGTGCGCTACCAGAACCAGTTGCTGTGCCAGTTCCGCCTGGACCCGAGCAACGCGCCAAGTGAAAGCGACGTGTTGATGATCGGTGATCTGCGCTGTACGCCGGATACCTTGGCCGAAGTCGCCCATGCGTCAGAGGCGGCCGGATGAATTTTTCACCCACAACAACCTGTGTTCGCAGCAACGAGTTGATCAGCATGAACAAGCCTGGCAACACAACGTGGCGCGCTGTCGTATTGGCCGCTTTGTTGTGTTCGTTCATCCCTTTGAGCCTTGCGGCCACGCAAGACATCACCGCTGAATTCCGACCGGATCCCAGCAATCCCATGGTGAACAGGTTCACCAATACCACCCCACAGAGCGGGGTATGCCCCGGGCATATGCCGGCACGGTGTGAGGCGTTGGGGATTTTCAGTATCCGCACCTGGGACATCAACTTTGTCGCCAGCGGCCCGATAGCCGCCAACCATGCGGATCCGCGTCAAGGCCTGATGTTCAAGGTTCCCTCGGAGTGGCGCAGTTTCGAGGTGGTCTCACCCAAGGGCGACCGTAAAACCGTGGAGATGCGTATCTCTGGTATTGGCAGCCGTTTCAATACAACCAACCCTCCGGGCGTTTATGCCTGGAGCCCATTGCCCGCCAACTGGACGCATCCACCTTCCCCATGCCAATACACCGGCATGTGGGCGGCGGCCCCCACGTTGAGGCTGTGGTTCTGGCTGGTACCGGAAGGTGGCGGTGCATGCAATTTAGTAACGCCGTTCGATGTTCCCTCTTCCAGCTTCAGCATGCTTGAGTACACGTATGAACTGAGGACGCCTAATCCTCTGGATATGGACGCTGGGCAATACAGAGGGTCGATTACTTACGGAGTCGGGCCGCATCAGGATTTCGATTTTGGTGACATTTACCAGCCAAACGATGATGTGTTGACCTTCAACTTCGACCTTCGGGTAGAGCACAACCTCAAGGTGGACCTGCCACCGGGGGGCAACCGTGTCGAGCTGTTGCCCGAAGGGGGCTGGCAGGCGTGGCTCAATCGCGGGCGGCAACCGGCGCGGCTGTTTCGCGACCAGACCGTCGTCGTCTCCGCCAGTACCCGCTTCAAGATGCAACTGGAATGCAGCCTGGCCATCGGCAACACCTGCGGCCTGCGTAATGACGCAGGGGATGAGGTGCCGCTGCAGGTCGGCGTGACCCTGCCTTTCGGCCTGCGTGATCAGTACGGCCAGGCGGTGGACAAGCTGCCCCTGCGCCTGGACGGCAGCGGCTCCGAGCTGTTCCAGCCCGGCCACTACGTTAATAACCGCCCGGCCAGCCTGCACTTTGCCGTGGAGCGCGACGACGTCAAGGAGATGCTCAAACACCCCGGCAGCACCTACAACGGCGTGGTCACCGTGATCTGGGATTCGGAAGTCTAGGCGGGCACTTACCGCATATCAGCCCCTGGGCTGGGTTCAATCATTGAGGCGTAATCAAACATGAAACATGCAGTGTTATCGGTCGGGCTGTTGCTGCTGTCGTTGACCGCTCAGGCGGGGCCGGCAATCAATGTCGGCGTGGTGTATGACTACCTGGAAGGTGATCGCAGTTCCTACCTCAAGCGTGTCTACAACGGTGGCACCAGCACCGCGTTTATCAAGGTCAATGTGCTGGAGATCGTCTACAACGCCGATGGCACGTCCCAAGAAGTCCCCGTTGCCTCGATGACCGACGCCAAGGGCGCCGCCACCAACCGCGACGGCCTGATGGCCAGCCCGGCGCGGCTGATCGTGCCGGCGGGCGGGCGCCAAGGCACACGGTTGCTGTACATGGGCCAGCGCGACAAGGAGCGTTATTTCCGCGTGCGCTTCATCCCGGTGGTGCCGGAAAAAGAAGACGACTTTGCCGTGACCGACGAAGAACGGGCCGATTACAAGGACGCGCTGGCGGCCGGGGTCAACGTCATGGCCGGTTACGGCACGGTGTTCTTCGTACGCCCACAGAACACCCGTTTCGACACGCAGATCAGCCAGACCACCAGCCAGTACACCTTGCGTAATGCCGGCAACAGCGTGGTGGTGCTCGATGAGTTCCGGGACTGTTCGGTGGCGAAGAAAACCGACTGTGAAGCCACCACCAAGCACCACATCCTGCCCGGCCGTCAGCTGGTGTTCGAGAAAAAGCCCGAGCGCCAGTTCAGTTTCCAACTGATCGAAGGCCGCGACAAAAAACCGATGACGGTCAACAGCAACGGGTGATGACAATGTTCAAGCAACTGACGGCACTGGCGGTACTGATGACCCCTGTGTTCCTGGGCGAGCCGGCGCAGGCGTTCCAGGAACGCCACAGCTTCGATGTGTCGGTGACCATCCCGATCGAAGAGGCCTATGTGCTGCCTTCCGAGCCGGACTGGATGGGCCATGACCAGGTTTTGGCCTGGGACTTGGCGACGGCGCGTCTAGGCCGCCTGCGCAAGAATTTCGACGTCAAGAACATCAATGGCGGCGTGACCGCGCGCCTGGGCGACATGCCGTATTTGCTGAGTGGGCGCAACCGTATCGACTTGCAGGTGCTGTTCAATCGGGTGCCGTTGACGTTGGACTCGACCCAGGTACTCAACGCCGATGAGGCGCGCGCGGGCCGGCGCGCCGAACTGGAGATCTCTGCCATTGAGCCGCAGGACGGTTACAAGGGTGGGGATTATTACGGCACGGTGCACTTGATGTTCGATTTCCCCGCGCCGTGAGCTCGGTGTGTGAAACCCACAGCGCCGCAGATTCGGAGTGTTTATGCAGTTGATCACCGCAACCAAAAAATGGCTGGGGCCTTGGGCTTTGGCGCTAGGCGTCGGGTGGGCGAGCCTGCCCGTGCAGGCGCTGGAACAAAATATCTCGGCGGTGTTTCGCCCGGACCCGACCAACCCCATGGTCAATAAATTCCAGAACACCACCCCCCACAGTGGCATCTGCGCCTGGCACGTGCCGGCGCTTTGCGAGTCACTCAACACCTTCAGTATTCGTACCGACGAATTGGTGTTCAACTCGATCGCGCAAATCGAGGCGGACCATGAAGACCCGCGCAAGGGCGCGTATTTCAAAGTACCGTCCTCCTGGCGCGATGTGCAGGTGACCCATATCGCCACGGGTCAGGTTGAAACGGTAGAGATGCGCATCGCCGGTATCGGCGGTAGATGGGGCCTGGGCGGGGGCGCCAGGGTGACTGTGTGGAGCGCCCCAGGAAGGCACTGGGCGGATCCTTGGCGTTACGGCGTGGATTCTTGTCGAGGCGTCAACTACTACACGTCGTCCGGCACTTACTTGCTGTACTTCTGGATCGTCCCGGAAAACGGAGGAGCCTGCAGTGTGGTCCCCAGCGCGCCTATTCCGCAAATGTGGTACCAGCCGGTGGAGTATGGCTATGAACTCAGAACCCCTAATCCGTTGGGTATGGCCAGTGGTGAATACCGCGGCTCGTTGTCCTACAGCATCGGGCCCGGTAGGGATTTTGATTTTGGCGATGTGATGATACCCAACGACAACGTGTTGACCTTCAACTTCAATCTGTCCGTAGAGCACGCCCTCAAAGTGGACCTGCCCCCCGGAGGCAACCGCATCGAGCTGCTGCCCGAAGGCGGCTGGCAAGCCTGGCTCAATCGTGGGCGGCAACCGGCGCGGCTGTTCCGTGACCAGACTTTCGTGATCTCTTCCAGCGGGCGTTTCAAGATGCAGCTCGAATGCAGCCTGGCCATCGGCAACACCTGCGGGCTGCGCAACGGAGCGGGCGACGAGGTGCCGCTGCAGGTCGGGGTGACCTTGCCTTATGGCTTGCAAGACCAGTACGGCCAAGCCGTGAACAAGCTGCCCTTGCGCCTGGACGGCAGCGGCACCGAGCTGTTCCAACCCGGCTATTACGTCAACAACCGCCCCGCGAGCCTGCACTTTGCCGTGGAGCGAGAGGATGTGAAGGAAATGCTCAAGCAGCCCGGTAGCACCTACACGGGCGTGGTGACGGTGATCTGGGATTCCGAGGTTTAGATTACAAAATTGCAGTGGCTGATCCATTGCTTTCGCGGGCAAGCCCGCTCCCACATTGGTTTTGTGTCGTGCCTAAGATTGGCGGCGCACACGGTCCCTGTGGGAGCGGGCTTGCCCGCGAAAGCGGTCGCCCGGCCAATCACTGACTTGACTGACACATCATCCCACCCGACCCTTGCAGATAGGGCATCAACAACGGCGCCATGCCCTTGAGCACTTGCACCGGCAGCGCCGAGGTGAACTTGAAACCTTGCGCCGAACTGCCAGGCACAAAAGCGGTGAGCGTGCCGAAGTGGTGGTCGCCGATAAAAAACACAAAAGTAGCGGTGCGGTTGATCGACTTGGAACTGATCAAGCGCCCGCCCGCGCCCATTGCCTGGATGCGGTTATCGCCCGTGCCGGTCTTGCCGCCCATGGCCATTGGCGTGCCGTCGGCCTGGGTGAAACTGCCCGACACGCGCTTGGCCGTGCCAGCGTCCACCACCCGTGACAACGCCCCGCGCAAGGCACTGGCGACTTCGGACGGCATCACCCGTTTGCCGGGGTCGGGTGTGTTGACCACGCGGGTCTCGTAAGGGGTGCCGGCGGCAAAATGCAGGCTGTCGATGCGCAGCACTTTGCCGCGCACCCCGTCGTTAAGGATGATGCCCATCAGTTCGGCAAGCGCGGCGGGGCGGTCTCCCGAGCTGCCAATGCCGGTGGCCAGTGACGGCACCAGATGATCGAAAGGGTACCCCACCGCTTGCCAGCGCTGATGAATATCCAGGAATGCTTCGACTTCCAGCATGGTGCGGATCCGGCTGTCACGCGCGCCTTGATGACGGCTCTTGAACAGCCAGCTGTACACCTCCTGGCGCTCGAACTGGCTGGCCTTGACCACTTCGGTGAAGGTGGCCTGCGGGTGGTTGAGCAGGTAACCGAGCAACCACAGGTCCAGGGGGTGGACCTTGGCGATATAGCCCTGGTCGGGCAGGTCGTAGGTGCCGGGGCCGTAATCCTTGTACAGGCGTTGCAGGCGCTCGTCGCTGAGGGCAGTGGTGGTTTTTACACCGGTCAGGTGGGAGCGCACGAAGCGGTTGAAGGTGTCCGGGTTTGCTTCGGGAAACAGGTATCGATGTACCGCCGCCAGGCGGATCGCGGTGGGGTGCAGGCTGTCGAGGAAGGTTTCCAGGCGCGCCTGGGTGTCTTTTTTCTGGTACTTCTTCCAGAACTTGAGCAGGAAGGTGGTGCCTTCGCGGTCGGCGAATCGGGCCAGGTATTCCTGGCGGCGTGGGTCGCCATCATCCTTGAGCAATTGCGCGCTGTTGTTGGCGCCCGCGTAGGTGACGTAGCGCGTCAGGTCGCGCATGAGGCGAATGAACGGCAGGTTGATCGACTCGCGCAGCGCGTCCCGCAATGTGGGGCTGCGGCCGTTGTCTTCGTTGCGAAAGTTGTGAAAGTAATGCATCCCGCCACCCGTGAAAAAACCTTCGTTGGGGCTGGCTGAATAGGTGCGGTCCAGGGCCGCCTCTAGCATGGCTGCCAGGGATTTATCCGGGGCCTGCAGCAAGTAATCGATGGCCCAGCGACTGAGCCGGTCCTGCTCGGCGATGTCGGCTTTTTTCAACGCCGCCGGGGTTTGGGTGGCATAGCGATCATGCAGTTCGCTGATGATTTGCAGGTAGGTGGTGAGCACCCGCAACTTGGCGGTGGAGCCCAGTTCCAGCTTGCTGCCTTCGTTGATATCGAAGGGCTGGTCGGTGTTGTCGGTTTGCACCCGCACCCGTGAGCCGTCGGCGGTGCGTTCGAACAGCGTAAAGCTGTAGCGCACTTGCGGCGTGCTGGCAGGCGTCAGCAGGCGTTCGCCGAGCAGGCCGATGTTGCCCGCGAATACCGGGTCGGCCAGTTGCTTGAGGTAGGCGGTGACCTGGGTTTGCAGCTCGGCCTGCAAGGTGCTGGTGGCTGCGAGGTCAAGGCGGTCGAGGTCGTACAGGGGCCGGTTGAGCAGGGCCGCCAGGCGGCTGCGGGCCACGCTCACGCCCTTGTTGCTGTCGATCGGTTGCAGTGTGGGCTGTTGCAGCCAGTCGCGATAAGTGACGCGCGCGGCCAGGGCGGCCTTGAGCAGCGGCGGGTCGATCACTGCGTTCTGCGCGAGCAGCCGCAGGTGGCTGTCGGTAAGTTGCTTGAGTTCGTCGCGACCGTTGGCCAGGTAATGGGAAGGGCGGCGCTGGGCGATCATCAACGACAACACTTCACGCAATGCCAAGCCCCGTGCCGCCAGGCTGGCGGGTGTAGTGGCGGTGTCCTGAAGCGCGCGGTTGACCTGGGCGAAATCGGCGCCGTACCACACCCGCAACCCTTCGGCCATGCCATGCACTTCGCCATGGCCCGGCACGGCCGACAGAGGCACGCTGTTGAGGTAATCGCGCACTATGTTGCGCCGCGCCGCAAGCGTATCGGGGCCATGCTGGTAAGCGCGCACGCTGGCGGAGAGCATCTGGCGGATTTTTTCGCTGCCCGACAGGGTCAGGCCATCGGGCGAGTGGCGATACTTTTCCAGCTGAGTGGCCAGGGTGCTACCGCCCGCCGCCTGCCCTGGCAGGTGCAACTGGCGCGCCACCTGCGACCACGCCGCCTTGGCAAAGCGCGGCCAGTCCACGGCCGGGTTGGCTTGCGCGGGCTCGGGATCGAGCAGTGCACGGTTTTCGATAAACAGCAGGCTGTGGATCATCAGCGGCGGAATGTCATCGAAGCGGGCGTAAAGCTGGGTCGGGTAATTGAATTGATACAGCGGTGCTGCGCGGCAATCGGTGAGGGTCAAGCCGGCCTGGATTTTCTCGGCGTAGGGGATAAACAGGCCGTGACGGCTGTAGTCCATCAACGCCTCGGAAAAGCGTGCCTGGGACTCGATCATGTAGTTGCGCTTGAGCAAACGCGGCAGGAACTCGCCCAGTGCGCTGTAGCCCAGGCGCTGATCGAAGGGGCCTGCGCCTGGGTACACGATTGCATCGCTGGCGCCGGGTGCCACCTGGTAGGTCAGCTTCGCCGCCCATTCGCTGAATACGCGGGCCTGCCAGCGTGAGGTCTGCACCTCCCGATGCACGGCGAAAGCCAGGGCGATCAAGGCCATCAACACAATCAGCCAGCCCACGCGACGCCAGGGTCTGTTTTTTTTCGGCAAAGGCGCTGGTGACGGGCTGTCGGGGTCGAGGTCAGCCTGGGTGGCATTGGTGTGCTGCAGAGCGCCCATAGTCGATTGATCCATTCCTACAGATTGATCGGACTTGTCTGAAGCGTAGACGCAGTTTGCCTGCGTCACGAGGTTTGTCGGGCAGAGGATTTTTCTGTGGGAGCTGGCTTGCCTGCGAAGGCGGCCTGGCAGTCGACACTCATCTACCTGCCGCGCCGCGATCAAATTGTGGGAGCTGGCTTGCCTGCGAAGGCGGCCTGGCAGTCGACACTCATCTACCTGCCGCGCCGCGATCAAATTGTGGGAGCTGGCTTGCCTGCTAAGGCGGCCTGCCAGTCGACACTCATCTACCTGCCGCCCCGCGATCAAGTTGTGGGAGCTGGCTTGCCTGCGAAGGCGGCCTGGCAGTCGACACTCATCTACCTGCCGCCCCGCGATCAAATTGTGGGAGCGGGCTTGCTCGCGAAGGCGGCCTGCCAGCCGACACTCATCTACCTGCCGCCCCGCGATCAAATTGTGGGAGCGGGCTTGCCTGCGAAGGCGGCCTGGCAGTCGACACTCATCTACCTGCCGCCCCGCGATCAAATTGTGGGAGCTGGCTTGCCTGCGAAGGCGGCCTGGCAGTCGACACTCATCTACCTGCCGCCCCGCGATCAAATTGTGGGAGCGGGCTTGCCTGCGAAGGCGGCCTGGCAGTCGATACTCATCTACCTGCCGCGCCGCGATCAAATTGTGGGAGCGGGCTTGCTCGCGAAGGCGGCCTAGCAGTCAACACAGTTGGATTGTGTACATATCCATTGTTGCGGTAACGGCCACTTAGGGTTCCGCCCTGACGGCGGCTCACTTTTGAACAGCGCAAAAGTAAGCAAAACGCTCTTGCCCCACCACTCGGCACCTCGCTTGGGCTCGGTGTGCCCGTAATCCGCCAGTGATTTGGGGGGCCGCCGCCACGCGCCATCCATGGCGCGGGGCGGCTAAACCGGCATCCCTGCCGGTTTACCCCCCAAATCACTGTCGAATTCCGGCCAGCGTGGTTTGACGGGGCGCCTGAGATCAAGATCAAAAGCAGATCAAAAGCAGATCAAGAGCGACTCGCTTCGCATCGTGGTTAGCGTTGTGTAGATACCTATGGCTATCGCTAGCAAGCCCACAGTGGTCGTGTACTGCCCACAAAATTAGCGCCTGGCACATCTCCCGTAGAGCTAACTGTTTACAGCCACCGGTCCTGCGCCAGCCAGTAGCGTCTGCGATTTAATCGCATATCGAGCCCCTCATGACCCGCTCCGAGACCTACTTGGACTCACCCTGCCAAACCACCCTCGAGCAAATCGAAACCCTGTTTCGCGAGCCGCTCTCATTGCGAGTGGTTGCGCAAGACAGCGCCCAGGGTTATTTGGACCAGCACCTGGGTACCGGCATATGGCGAGCCGGCCTGATCTACATCGACACTCCCAACGACAGCGACGGCACGCTGGCTTACCAATCTCTGGCCGAGTTGGAAGCGCAGGCGTTCGCGCGCATCCGCACCGGCCAGACCGGGCGCGTGCGACAAACCCTGGAAATCGAGCGCGCGAGCATTTCCCGACGCCTGGCCCGGCGCCTGTTTTTCAGCGTGGACTGAGGCGCGCTGGATAAGCCTGGCTTTTTAAAGTTATGTAATACTCTGCGCCGTTTTGCCCTGGCAGGGCCGGTCTAGACGGCGGGAAGCCCATCCGTCGAAGCCGATTTTTCCGGGGCTTATCGCCAAATTTTGCCGTTTATTGAGTGAAAAGCCCTATCGGTAGCTTTTTATACTGCACGCCCCGCTGTCCTGGCCGCGCATTTGCGCCAGGCGGGTTTGCCCACGAGGCAGGCCCGGTCCGGCCGGTGTATGAGCCCACCCGCTGATACGCCTGAGACTCGGTGGCTAAATCCAATAACAAAATGAGGTTGTATCCCTATGCCTGTTGGCAAACCACTGCCCCCTGGCGAGACCGCTCAAGGCGGCCCGCTCAAACGTGAACTGGGCGAGCGCCACATTCGCTTGATGGCCTTGGGCGCCTGTATCGGTGTCGGCCTGTTTCTCGGCTCGGCCAAGGCGATCGAAATGGCCGGCCCGGCCATCATGCTCTCGTACATCATTGGCGGCCTGGCGATCCTGGTGATCATGCGCGCCCTCGGTGAAATGGCGGTGCACAACCCCGTAGCCGGTTCGTTCAGTCGTTATGCCCAGGACTACCTGGGCCCCCTGGCAGGCTTTCTCACCGGTTGGAACTACTGGTTCCTGTGGCTGGTAACTTGCGTCGCGGAAATCACCGCCGTGGCGGTGTACATGGGCGTGTGGTTCCCCGACACGCCACGCTGGATCTGGGCCCTGGCGGCGCTGATCAGCATGGGCACCATCAACCTCATCGCAGTCAAGGCGTTCGGTGAGTTCGAGTTCTGGTTCGCGTTGATCAAGATCGTCACCATCATTGCGATGGTGATCGGTGGCGTGGGCATCATCGCCTTCGGCTTCGGCAATGACGGTGTGGCACTGGGCATTTCCAACCTGTGGACCCACGGCGGCTTCATGCCCAACGGTGTGCAGGGCGTGTTGATGTCGTTGCAGATGGTGATGTTCGCCTACCTGGGCGTGGAGATGATCGGCCTCACCGCTGGTGAAGCGCGCAACCCGCAGAAGACCATTCCCAGCGCTATCGGCTCGGTGTTCTGGCGCATCCTGCTGTTCTATGTGGGTGCGTTGTTCGTGATCCTGTCGATCTACCCGTGGAATGAAATCGGCACCCAGGGCAGCCCGTTTGTGATGACCTTCGAGCGCCTGGGCATCAAGACCGCTGCGGGCATTATCAACTTCGTGGTGATCACCGCCGCGTTGTCGTCCTGCAACGGCGGCATCTTCAGCACCGGGCGCATGCTCTACAGCCTGGCGCAGAACGGCCAGGCGCCGGCGACGTTCGGCACCACCTCCAGTAACGGCGTGCCACGCAAGGCGTTGCTGTTGTCGATCTTTGCCTTGTTGCTGGGCGTACTGCTCAACTACCTGGTGCCGGACCAGGTGTTCGTGTGGGTGACCTCCATCGCCACCTTCGGTGCGATCTGGACCTGGCTGATGATTCTGCTGGCCCAGCTCAAATTCCGCAAAGGCCTGAGTCCGGCCGAGCAAGCGGGCCTCAAGTACCGCATGTGGTTGTACCCGGTCAGCTCCTACCTGGCGCTGGCGTTCCTGGTGCTGGTGGTGGGCCTGATGGCGTACTTCCCCGAGACCCGTGTGGCGCTGTATGTAGGGCCGGCGTTTCTGGTGTTGTTGACCGTGTTGTATTACGCGTTCAAGTTGCAGCCGAGCGATGCGGCGGTGCGTTCCGCTGGCTGATGCCGGCCTGGCCTCCTGAGCATCGGTATCTACATAACTTCGGTATGACGCCGAACCTGTGGCGAGGGAGCTTGCTCCCGCGATGGCCTGACAGCCGGAGCTGATCTAGCTGACGCAGCGCGATCCATATGTGGGAGCTGGCTTGCCTGCGATGGCGACCTGACAGCCGCCCCATATCTACCTGATACCCCACGATCCAACTGTGGGAGCGGGCTTGCTCGCGAAGGCGGCCTGGCAGTCAACACAGTTGGACAGGGTACATATCCGTTATTTAGGTAACGGCCACTTAGGGTTCCGCCCTGACGGCGGCTCACTTTTGAAAAGCGCAAAAGTAAGCAAAACGCTCTTGCCCCACCACTCGGCACCTCGCTTAGGCTCGGTGTGCCCGAACGCAGGCTTGAATCCGTGGGCCGCCGCCACGCGCCATCCATGGCGCGGGGCGGCTAACCCGGCGTCCTGCCGGGTTACCCACGAATTCAAGCCTGCGTTCGGCCAGCGTGGTTTAACGGGGCGCCTGAGATCAAGATCAAAAGCAGAGCAGATCAAGATCAAGAGCGGCTCGCTTCGCATCGTGGTTACCGGATCAAAGACAGGGTAGCGTGCTTGCTCGCGACGGTTATGGCTTTGGGTTTTTAGTCGTGGTGAGTAACAACCGCAACCAGTCCGGGTGATTAGCCCGCTCCCAGCGATAGGCATTCCCGTCGTAGAAAAACACCAGGATATCTTCCAGGTCCCAGGTAATCATCTTGATCTCCAGTGTCCTCATGTAGTCCTTTGCCGGGCAAGTGATGGCTGCCCAAGGGTCGCTGATCCATAGATCGGCCCACCCGGTCTCCTGGAAGTCCAGCGTCTGGCTCAAGCCTGTGGGGATCGTGCCCACCACCACAAAGGTATGAACCTGGCAGACCCAGACCTGAGCCGTACCGCCATTGGTTCGAATCATTTCACAGGCAACATGGGCCATCTGGTCGCAATTGCCGGCACCGGTCTTGAGGATGATCTCCGTGTAGTTCGGCTGGCCGATCTTGCTGTACTCCCACATCACCACCGATTGTGCCTCTTGAACCCGGCGCAGCTCATCCAGCGTGGCCCCGTGGACATTGGCGGACTTGAGCTGGGTTCTCTCTACCAGCGCCGCGGTGCTGGCGTTGGCTTGTTCGGCCAGGTAGCGATTGATTTGCGCGGGGCTGGGATGCGGCGTCGTGCCTGGCCGCGGTGGCCAGATGTCGAGCTGCACAGGCCGGGATACGAAGTTGATGTTCAGGCTGCGCCCTTGATCACTGAGGTTGAGCAGCAACTCGCGTTGCTTGATGGTTCGAAGGCCGCTGACACGCTGACGCAAGAGGGCAATTTTTTCGGCGCTGAAGCCACGGTGAGCTAACTGTCGATACAGGACTTCCAGCGTCGGCAGTGCCACCAACGGCTGGTCAGGTATGAGCTGTGCTGCCTTCAAAAACTGATTCTTGCGCTCACCGAAGGCATCGATCAGTACGACGTGCTCGCCACCAACGCTGTAATCCAGTTGTTCAAAGTGCACAACGCTCGACCCTGTGGTTGTTGCGGGCGCTCGGTAAAAGACGCCAACATCGGCTTCGACCACCCAATGATCCGTACCCGGCACACTGACCAGCAGCGCTCTGAGGGTACGGCTGTCGTTGATGCCGTCAACGATGCCGTTGAGTTCCACCACCTGGGTCTGTCGGCTGAGCACGTTGTCAAAATCGTCTCCGGGCAGGCCGAACTGGGGCTCGTTATCAATGCGCCTGCCGATGACGTTGGTTTTGTAGGTCAGGGGCGTCGACGCAGGCAAGGGTGTCAGTTCGAACTCGGTAACGCGCGGTGTGACTTCATGGATGCGTCGGTGATAGACCAGTTGGCGCTTTTGTCCGTCGATCACCGGGGCTGGTATCAGTCGAACGTGGTCCAGTGCCTGGACCCGGCGCAAGTGAATCGAATGTGCAAACTCATACAGGCGTTTGGTGAAGCAAACGATGGGGATGAGGTTGCGTTTTTTTCTGCGGATCGCACACAGGTGATCGAAGGTGTTTGCTTGCCAGGCATGTACCGGCGAGGTGAGTTCGTCCATGTGCGTGTGTGCCTCGTGGGGCAAGCGCCATACACGATTTTGGTCCAGCAGGTCTGTGGCGTGGGCACGCTGAATCAGCAGCGGTGGTTTTTTGAACAGCGGTTCGGTAATTCTGGCCTTATAGCCATCCACCGATTGGTGCGGGATGACCGTTATCGCCGTGTCCAGCCGCAGGTCTGCAAGCGGCGGCCCGTAAGGTCTTGCGCTGAAAGGGTCGAAGGCGTACCAGGCGCTGGAGCGTTTTATCGCCAGCACCTGCGCCATCCCATCGGCGCGCGTCAGGGTGGCCGGTGCGATGTCGGCGCTGTTGAGCAGGCGGGTGTAGTCAACGGTGGGGCCTGGGTTCAGCCGCAGGCGTGTATGCCGGACCGCTCCCTCCAACGCACGCATGCCGGCCTGATTCAGGTGTACCAGGCCATGGCGGCCCAGGCGTAGTAACGACGGCAAGCTGTCGAAAGGATTGAATACTGCATTTAGGTACGTGGCACCGAGCTTGGTCAGTTGCAGCAGCTTGATGTAGGCGGGTGCGCCTTTCCCCAGACGCGCGATGCTGGAGAGCAATAAACCTTTGGTGGGTGCGAGCAGGCCAAACACATCGAAGAAGCATCCATAGCCGCCCTCGATCATGCGCTTGGTATCGCCCGAGGCCAAGTCCCGAGTGCATGACCACAGCGGGATCAGGCCCAGTAAAGCCTGGTACACCGCTTCAGCAGTCTTTTGCCGGTCTTCCAGCAGGGTTGAGCCTCTGGCTTGTGCCACCAGGGTGTCGATGTCCTGGAAGAAGTGTTGATTGACGATGGCCTTCGCCAGGGTCAAGGCTCTTGGCGAATCGAAAGTCAGCGCCTCAGTGGTGGCCTCTGTGGCCTCGACACGCCACAACCGATCGATGATTACGCTTGAAGACTGATCTGCTCTGGGCGGGCTGCCGGTCAGGTAGGCTGTTTCGTCAAGGGCCAGCAAGCTGCCGATATGCAGCTGCGAGGTCGGCTGTGTGCTGTGGACATTGCCAGTCTGAATGGTAAATGGTGTGCCTCCCAGCTCCAGAGTGTGTGGAAGGCGGAGGTTTTTATACGCCAGGTTCAACAGCGGGAACAGTTCGTAGTCATGGTGACCGTTCAAGGCCTCACAGCGCAGGATCACGCCGAAGCGGCCGGTACGGGCCATTTTCTCCCCCGGTTGTTCTTCGATCTGGGGTTTGTTCGCCGGTCGCCTCACCACCAGCAGTTGCACGGCGGCCTTTTGCAAGTGCACGCGGTCCGCCAAGGGTAATTGTGCGAGCAGGTAGCGGATGACGGTGGTGTAGGCCTCTTTGAGCCTTGCGACATGAGCGATGCTGGCTTCGTTGAACAAGGTGTTGACGTCGCCAAGGCGGCGAAAGTGCTGTTTCATTTCGGCCAAATCCAGCGCCGGGTCTACAGAATTCCACTGCTCGGCCAAAGGCTGCAATGCGCCACTCATGTGCAGGTCCACCAGCGATTGCAGGTGTGCGCCGGGGGCTGGAAGGTGAGAAGGTCTGCGCTGTGGCCCTTGTGCCCAGCGCAGGCATTTCTTCTTCAGTAGCCGGTTTCCCCGGAATATTTTTTTCAGGTCATTGAGCGCAATACGGCGGCGTGTAATGAGGGGGGTTCGTAAGGTGCTGGACGCGGCCCCCAACGTGTCGACACGTTCTATGAGCGTATTTTGAAGCGTGTTGATGCTCTGAAGGCTGTAAGTGCTGTGTTCATTCACAGGTGACAGTTGGCCTTGTGCGACAGCCCAGTCAATCAACGTGCTAGTGGTGTAGTGAGTACGCCACAGGGGTTGTTCGGCGGCGTCCAGCTCCTGGGTGGCGAGCGCTACGATATCGCTGAACCGCAGGTGCCGTGATGAGCCGCAGACGAGCGCTTCTGCGAGCATTACCCCTTGTTTTAAAAGCAGCCAGGCATGGGAGGTCATGAAGTAGAGCGAGTCTGGGAGCTGACCTACCAGAAACTCCGGGGCGATACCTGCCAGCAACAGGTGCGCGGCCAGTGCGGTGGAGCGCGAAGTGGCGACACCACTCTCGATCAGGTGCAGTTCTACTGTGCGACGAAGGTTCGCATAGCGATGCCCCCAACAGTCACTCTGATTGAGGTTGAGGCCAACGATGGTGTAGCGGCTCTGACCGGCCTGGGGGTCGAGATCCAGGATCAGAGCGCTCAGGAGCAAGGTGTCACGACTGGACCGGTTGGCCAACTGACCAGGGGCATGACCGTACCATTGCAGCGCGTCGATCAATTGATCAGCCAGTTTTTGCGCGGTTGGGTGGACCAATAGCTGGTGCAACTGTTCATCAGGTGGGGCGGGTAACAGGTCGGTGATCAACAGTTCGAGCAGCCCTTGATTGGGCTGTGGCAGAAACTTGCGGGTGATGTTCATCACCGTTAGGCGTTGCTCGGCCGAAAGCGTCAAGGCACCGGGTTGGGGCAGGCCCAAGCCTTCCCAGTAATTGCCCAGGCGAGGTTTTACCGGCATGGCCCATTCGGGCTGGGTGCCTTGGGCATTAGCCAGGTTGTCGCGCTCATGTTGCGCGGTGAACCATTGCCGATGCACCTGTATGGCAATGTCGGAATCGGCCTGGTCGTCTATCGGCGGAACGTTGATGGGGGACGGGATGCGTAATTGTTCTATCAGGTCCCAGGCCGCTTCGCGGGTATCGGGCAAAGGCAGTTCATGCAGGGCGAGCAGTTGAGCCAGGTTGAATTTTCCATCCAGGGAGATGGACTGTTGCATGGCGTTTGCGAGGTCTTGCAAACGTTCAAGAGCGCCTTCCAGAGGCAGCTGTGCCAGTTGCTCGTAGTGGATTTCGAGCGGCGTACCACTGGGCCCCGCCCCTTTGATCGACTGTCGGCTGACATCAAAAAAATAGTGCCCTGGGACCAGGTCCAGGGTTTGATCCAGGGCCAGGAACTGTGGATGTGCGGTAATGCCCTGGAGCAAAGCAGCGGCGGCTTCCATGCTCCTCGCCCAGAACGAGCGTGAGGTCAGCCAGCATCGGGTGCGGTATAGAGTGAACAGGCTGAATGGCCGGTCGTCCTCATCCTGCACAGTGATCCCGGCCAGCAACTGTTGCGCCACTGTCTGACGGTCCTGTTCCAACTGCTGGAACGCTTCTGACAGAGGGGATTGAGCACGCGAGAAAAACGATTTGAGGTGGCTCAGGGCATCTATCACTGTCGCTCGTTGGGCACGGGTGTTTGGCTGTGGGTAACCGTAAAACCGCAGGATGTGCCGAACGCTCAATGCCAGGTGTTCGCCGGGAACGGGCAGCCCCAGCGCGTCGGGGTCGAGCACCTGGGCAATGGCCAGGACCGGCGGAGCGAGCCGGTACCAATCACTCTGGTCGTCAAGGGTGAAGGTTTTGCCTTGGGTATGCAGTGTGCCGTTGCGTACTGTGAGGTCGGCCAGGTTCAGCGACTGCCGTTGGGCCCAGTCCAGAAATCGTGGACGCTCCAACGCTTGGCGGTACACCTGCCACCAGTTGCCCAGCGAGCATTGTGCGGGGATCGGTAGTGTCTCGGAGGGCGTGGAGTGGGATGCCTTGAGATGTTCGATCAAGGCAGTGGTCATCAGCTTGTCGCCATCCTGGCGCCGGCTTTTGCTCAGAATCAGCGGGGTCATCCGTGGGTTTCCTGTCGAGGAGGGCAGGCTTGTTGGCTGCCCTTTCACTGCTTAAATAGACAGAAATGGAAACACCCCGGTGGATGGGCCAGGCGCTAATTATGTAGCGGGAGACTGGGGCGAGGTGGCTCGCCGCTGGTCCAATTGCTTGTTGAACTCCAGCCACGCGGCAAACAAGCTCATCACGGCGGCCCCCACCAGGGCGGTGAATACCTGCATGGCGAAGGTATCGCCGTTCAGGGCATTGACCATGTCCGCCAACGGCGCCAGCACCACACCCAGGCAAAACACCTCCAGGGAGTAGCGTCCCATCCGCACCAGTTGTCGCGCCAGCCCGTGTTGCGTCCAGCCGACACCGGGGAGCAATTTGGCGGTGACGTAGGCCAGGGCCAGAAAGTGCAGCAAGCGCACCGGTGACAGGTCGGTCTTGCTGATGGGGTACAGCCATTCGCCAATTACGCGCGGCATCCAGGCGTCGTGCAACTCGGGCCAGCGCCACGAGAGGGTGATCACGCAGGTCGTCAGCACATACGCTGCAGCCGCTATGAACAACGGTTGACGAAGCAGTGGCCGTCGTTCGGTAGGGGGCGTCGAACGCAAGGCCGCTGCGCCGCCGAGGATAAACAGGCACTGCCAGGTGATGGGGTTGAAGTACCAGACGCCGCCGTTGCTGGCCGGCAGGTTCCAGCCCTGCCATGGCGCCAGCAGGTATACGGCCAGCGAGATCGCCACGGTGATCGTGGGCGCACGCAACAGTAACGGCAGCGTAATGGGCAGGCTGAGAATCAGCACGATATACAGCGGCAGCGGGTCGGTCAGGTTGGGTTTGAAGCGCAGCAGCAACTCATCGACCAAGGCCTGTTGGGTATTGTTGAGGAAATACTCCAGGCCCATCTCCTGCACCAGGTCGCGGGTTTCGATATGACTGTTGGCGAAAATCACGATGCCCATCAACAGCGCCAGCAGGAAAATGTGCACCACGTAGAGCGTCCACACCCGGCGCAGGATTTTCAGGCAGGCAATGAAATAGCCATCGCGCTGCAGGATCTTGCCGTAGGCCAACACGGCTGCATAGCCGGCCAGGAATACGAAGATTTCCGCGGCGTCACTGAACCCGAAGTTCTGCACGGTGACATTGGCCAAGGGGTTGTGGGGCACGTGATCCCAGAAAATGAAGATCAACGCCAGGCCCCGAAAAAAATCGATGCGCGGGTCGCGTCCGTTCAGCATGGCAGCGGGCTCTTGAACAAGTAGTTGAATGACGATAGGTGAGCGCGGGCGTCGCCGCACGTCGGGCGGGCGCAGGTTGGCGGTATTTGTAAGCAATTGCAAAGGCTGGGTATTGCTGAATGTCTCAATTGCGCTTGGGGCGTACCTGTCAAGGTTGACAGTAGACGGCGTTGGGCGGTCGTGGCTTGCTTGGCGTAGCCGCACAGGACTGAAACATGACTCGACTCTGGAAAGGATTTTCCAGCTACACGCTGATCGGTATCGCCAATACGGTGATCCATTGGCAGCTGTTTTTCATGTTCCGGGCAGGGTTTGAGTTGAATCAGGCGCTGAGTAATTTGCTGGCGTTCTGTGTGGCAGCCTCCTTCTCGTTTTACATCAATGCCCTCTTTACGTTTGATAGCCCCGTTTCCTGGGGCCGCTACTTGATGTTCATGACATGCATGGGTGGCTTGAGCCTGGCTGTGGGATGGTTGGGCGACCATCTGCGTATGCCAGGGATTATCACTGTGCTGGTGTTTTCGCTGGTCAGCCTGGTGTGCGGTTTTTTGCTGTCGCGCTGGGTGGTGTTTCGCGAGCGTGGACAATGAAAATCTCGCTGGTGGTGCCGCTGTTCAACGAGGAACAAACGGTGCGCGCGTTTTACCGCGCGATTCGGCATGAGCCCTTGTTGCGCGAGCATGCGGTCGAAATTGTATTTATCAACGACGGCAGTACCGACCGCACCGCCGAACATGCCCAGGCGCTTGCCATGGCCGACAGCGACGTGATGCTGATCAACTTCTCACGTAATTTCGGCAAGGAAGCTGCCTTGTTCGCGGGGCTGGAATATGCCACGGGCGACGCGGTGGTGCCCATGGATGTGGACTTGCAAGACCCGGTCGAGGTAGTGCCCCAGCTGGTCGCCGAATGGCAAAAAGGGGCCGATGTGGTGTTGGCCAAGCGCAGGGATCGAACCAGCGACGGCTACCTCAAGCGCCACAGCGCATCCCTGTTTTATCGCCTGCTCAATCGTATCGCCTACACCCATATCGAGGAGAACGTCGGTGACTTCCGGTTGATGGACCGCAAGGTGGTCGACGTGATCAAGACCCTGCCCGAGCAGCAGTTATTCATGAAAGGCGTGTTGTCCTGGGCAGGGTTCACGGTTGCCATCGTTGAATACGACCGCGCGCCCAGAGCGGCGGGGCAGAGCAAGTTCAATGGTTGGAAACTGTGGAACCTGGCGCTGGATGGCATCACGTCGTTCAGCACGTTGCCGCTGCGGTTATGGAGCTATATAGGGGGATTTATTTCGCTGGTGGCGTTGATGTATGCGGGTTTTTTGATTGTTGACAAAGTGTTGTTTGGAAATGATGTGCCGGGGTATCCGTCGTTGATGACGGCTATTTTGTTTTTGGGAGGGGTGCAACTCATTGGGATCGGGATATTGGGGGAGTACGTAGGACGGATTTATATGGAGGCGAAGCATCGGCCGCGGTATGTGATTGCAAAAATAGTGAAGGTAAGTGAGGTATTTGATGAGCTCATCTGAAAGCAGTGGACGTAATATTTATAATAGCCTCATGAAAGGTGCACTGTGGAAGAGCTCATTGGTTTGGTTTGTCGTTTTTTTTGTTGCGGCGATTGCTCGGTTCTATAATCTGACGACAACAGGTATATGGCTGGATGAAGCCTTTAGTGTATTGCTGAGCGTGAAGTCGGTTTCTGAGATTTTATTCCATACTGCACGAGATGTTCATCCGCCACTTTATTATTTGATACTGCATGGGTGGATCAATATTTTTGGTGAAGGTGTATTTTCAGTTCGTAGTTTAAGTTTGTTTTTTGGTATGGCGTCGGTTGTGTTGGGTATATGGTTAGCTCGATTGTTGATGTCGCAGCGAGCTGTAATAGTGGCTGGTGTGCTTCTGGCGATTTTTCCGGGTGCCGTTCGTTATAGTCAGGAAGTTCGTATGTATTCACTCTTGGGTGCGCTGATGTTGGGCGCTACAATTGCGTTTGTTTATTGGCTAAAGCAGCCAGAAAATAAACGTATATTGCTGGTGTATACGGGTTTGATGGTTGCTGGGCTCTATACTCATTATTTTGCGGCTTTGTGTATGTTTTCTCATTGGACTTATTTGGTTTTGCAGTCCACGTGGCGTTCAGGGCGGTATAAATATATAAATAACAGCGGTTGGTGGCTGGCCAATATTATGATTGTATTATGTTTTTTGCCTTGGGTGCCAAGTCTTCTGAATCAAATGAGATACTCTGCGGTCGATTGGGTGCCAGAAGTGAGTGTCGATAAAGTCGTCGATTTAGTTGGGTTCTTTCTCCATTATAGCGAGGGTGCTTCACTACCTGATTGGATGATTTACGGTCTGGCGCTAATGGTATGGGCGGGGTCGATAGCCATTTGGGTAATGGACAAAAGTGTTGGTAGAAATAGCGTGTTATTAGTTGTCTATGTGTGGTGTCCAGTGGTTGTCATTGCATTGGTGTCATTGATTCACCCTATGTTTTATCCGCGGTATTTGTTTTTTGCCATGCTTGCGCTACCTCTTGTGATAGCTGTAATGCTTGATCGTCTATTGGGGCGAAGCAATATCGTTTTTGGTGTTGGTGTTCTACTATTCGTGGTCGTTGAGTTGCTCGGCCTGTGGCATGTGTATAACAAGCTTTGCGAAGAGTGTTGGGAGACCAACCAACTTGGGGAGTTGGCTGAGTATGTCAATAGCACTGCGCAGCCGGGTGACGGTGTGTTGGTGTTGCAGTCTTTCATGCATTTATCGATGGTCTATTACAATCGTTTACAGCGCCTGCCCATGGAGTACACGCCGCCCCATACGGATGGAAGCTCTGGGCGCCCTAACGGATATCAAATTTCCACGTTGCTTCAAGACAAAGCCGACGAGGTTTATGTGGAAAATCTCGAGTCTTTAAGGACCGAGTCAGGTCGACTCTGGTTGGTTGATGAGCACGGTGGTGGTACCTTGACACTTAAAATTCCCAAGCATTGGAAACTGCTCAGTACCCAACGGATAGGTAAAGATAAAGTGCAGCTTGTCGCCATCTGTCCTGTGGCCGATAGTTGTCTGTAACGTCTTTAATCCTGAAGTTGAGTATTAAGGGGAGTGGGTTTGAATGGTGCCGTTTCCGGCGCCTGTTCATGTTGACTAAAATTATCCGCCCGCGCCATCTGCCACATGTACGAATAGAACTTGCTGTTCACTTCACCCCGTGAGTAAGTCGCCGAGCTTTAAGAGCACAGGCGACTACGTGAACAGCTTGGTCTCCATCACCCACATCGGCACTTGTAGGTATATTCAGTGGGGCAACGCCCTTGAGGCAGACTGCCCCGCAATAGGCAACCCGCGCGTATCGCTCACCTCGAAATGCGCCTGGTTGGTAGTCGTCGAATCCGGCCCAACGAAGACGGTAAAACTGCCGGCCTCGACCTTCGGCGAAAAATGCTCGTCGAGCAAGGCAAAGTCCTGTTGGCCCAGGGAAAAGCTGACGCTGCGGCTTTCGCCCGGTGCTAAATGAATTTTGCGAAAACCCCGTAACCGGCGCACTGGTCGGGTGACGCTGGCAACATCATCGCGCAGGTACAACTGGACGATTTCATCACCGGCGCGTTTGCCGGTATTGGTGACGGTGACTTCAACCTCCAGCGTCTGGGTGGAGGTCAGTCGAGGGCTACTCAGGCGAGGAGAGGAGTAGACGAAGGAGGTGTAGCTCAAGCCGAAGCCAAACGGATACAGGGGTGTCCAGGGCACATCAATGTAGGCGGATGCGTAACTCCCATCACCGCTGGGTGGGCGGCCGGTATTTTTATGCGCGTAGTAAATCGGTATCTGGCCCACATGACGTGGGAACGTCATTGGCAGCTTGCCGCTGGGGTTAACGTCACCAAAGAGCACATCGGCCACGGCATTCCCGGTCTCACTGCCCAGGAACCAGGTTTCGAGCAAGGCAGGCGCTTGTTGGATTGACTCATCGAGCACCAGCGGGCGGCCGTTCATCAGGACGATGACCAGCGGCTTTCCTGTGTTCAGCAATGTGCTTAGCAGCGCATTCTGCCCACCCGGCAGGCCGAGTTCGGCGCGACTATGGGCTTCGCCGCTCTGTTCTGCGGTTTCTCCGAGCACGGCGATGATCAGGTCGCTTTCACGCGCCGTGTGTTCGACCTGCTTGATGTCCTGGACATGCGGGCTGCTGGGCGAGGCGCCGGGCAGGTAAACAATCTCGCTGCCAGGTGCGACTGCATTGCGTAGACCTTGCAGCACAGTGACGGACTCTTCGGCGCGTCCGGCCCCGGCCCATGGGCCGATCGTGGCGCTGGCGTCCGAAGCGAGGCTGCCGACAACCAAGACCTTGCCCGGCTGTTTGTAAAGCGGCAGCAATGCGCCGCTGTTTTTCAGTAAGACGATGGATTTTTGCGCCGCTTCTCGAGCCAGGGCGCGGTGTTGTGGCGTGAGCTGGCTGGCCCGCTCGCGGGCTTCGTCGCTGTACCGATAGGGGTCATCGAACAGCCCCAGGCGTTGCTTCGTCTTGAGTACCCGACGCACGGCGTCGTCCACGCTTTTGCGCGACACCTGACCGTTGCGCACCAGCGTCGGCAGGTGTTGGCGATAGGATTGACTGGCCATCTCGATATCCACCCCGGCAGTGAACGCCAGCCGTGCGGTGTCGGCCGCCGTGGCGGCAATGCCTTGCGGGCCCAGTTCCCAGACAGCATTGAAATCACTGACCAGCAAGCCGGTAAACCCCCATTGTTTGCGCAACAGACCGGTCAGCAGGGCGGTATGGCTGTGCATGGGACTGCCGGCCAACTCGTTGAAGGACGGCATGATTGCATCGACACCGGCCGCGACGGCGGCCTGGAAGGGAGGTAAGTACACTTCTCTCAAGGTACGTTCCGACAGGTCGGCAACGTTATAGTCTCGACCGCCTTCGGCAGCGCCGTAGGCCACGAAATGTTTTGCCGTCGCAAGCATCGAAGAGACATCAGGGGCACCTGCGCCCTGAAAGCCATGCACGAGGGCAGCAGCCAGTGCAGAACCCAGAAACGGATCTTCACCTGCGCCTTCCACCACGCGCCCCCAGCGCGGGTCACGGGTAACATCGACCATGGGCGCAAAGGTCCAATGCACGCCACTGGCGGTGGCTTCTACGGCTGCCGCGCGTGCGGTTCGTTGTGCCAGGTCCGGGTCCCAGGCCGAGGCTTGCGCCAATGGCACTGGAAACACCGTCCGAAAACCGTGCAGTACGTCATAGGCGAATAACAAGGGGATATGCAGGCGAGAGCCGTTGACCACCTGTTCTTGCAACTGGCGGGTCTGTTGCGCGGTATTCGCCCCCAGTACCGACCCCACCAGGGTGACGGGCATCTGTGTTTGCGTGCCTTGATCAATGGCGGGGCCGGTGGGCGTAGCCTGGATGCCAAGTTGGCTGAGCTGGCCAATTTTTTCTTCAAGGGTCATTTGCGCCAGCAAGCGTTCAACCGGATCGTCTTGGGCTAGCGCCAGCAGTGGGAGGCAGGCGAGCAGCAATGAAGCAACATGTATAGGCATGGTTCACCCGTCCATGGGTAAGGTTGATGCCTTCAAGTGTTTTGCATCAGAGCAAAATCATCTACTGTCAGAATTGACAGTGCGCACCCGTTTCAGACAAGCGGGGTATTCTCAGAAAGCGTCCATCAGCAAGACCCTGCACGGTTTGGCTTGATACGCATTGATCTGCGGTACCAAACGGGTGAAGTGCTCGGTCTGGCAATGCGCATCCAGGGCTGCCTGATCGGGCCACTGTTCGATGAAGACGAAGTGCCCAGGGTCTTTTTGATCGACAAACAGCTCGTAGGCGATGCACAGCGGTTCCTGGCGGGTTTTTTCCACCAGTTCGGCGTACCACGGGCGCACGGTTTCCAGATGTTCGGGCTTGATAAAGTCTTCAGCGATGACTTTCAACATGCTAGGTGTCCTTTAGGCCGCAGCGATTTCATGGGGCTCAAAACTATCCGCCCGGGCCATCTGCCACATCCGCGAATAAAACTCGCCGTTCACCTCCCCAGTGAGCAACTCGCCGGGCTTCAAGAACACATGCAGCTGTGAAAACAGCTTGATCTCAGTCGCCGACATGCGCCGTACCAAGTGCTTGGCCGACAATTGCGACGGATGCTCCAGCCCTGCGGCGGCGAGCATTTCTGCCAGGGCGTGCAGGGTGTTGCGGTGGAAGTTGAATACGCGCTGGGCCTTGTCCGGCACCACCAGGGCGCGTTGACGCAGCGGGTCTTGAGTCGCCACGCCGGTCGGGCATTTGTTGGTGTGGCATGACTGAGACTGAATGCAGCCAATGGCGAACATAAAGCCGCGTGCCGAGTTGGCCCAGTCGGCGCCGATGGCCAGGACGCTGGCGATGTCGAAGGCGCTGACGATCTTGCCGCTGGCGCCGAGCTTGATCTTGTCGCGCAGGTTCAGGCCCACCAGGGTGTTGTGCACAAACAGCAAGCCCTCGCGCAGCGGCACGCCGATATGGTCGGTGAACTCCACCGGCGCGGCGCCGGTGCCGCCTTCCTTGCCGTCGACCACGATAAAGTCCGGAAGGATGCCGGTTTCGAGCATGGCCTTGGCAATGCCCATGAACTCCCACGGGTGGCCTAGGCAGAACTTGAAGCCAACCGGTTTGCCACCGGACAGTTCACGCAACTGGGCGATGAACTGCATCAGCTCGATTGGTGTGGAGAACGCGCTGTGGCGCGACGGCGAGATGCAGTCTTCACCCATCATGATGCCGCGGGTGTCGGCGATTTCCTGGGTGACCTTGTGCTTGGGCAGAATTCCGCCATGGCCGGGCTTGGCGCCTTGGCTCATCTTGATTTCGATCATGCGCACTTGCGGGTTCTGGGCCTGCACGGCGAAGCGTTCGGGGTCGAAACGGCCGTCGCTGGTGCGGCAGCCGAAGTAACCGCTGCCCAGTTCCCAGGTGAGGTCGCCGCCGTTTTCTCGGTGGTAGGGGCTGATGCTGCCTTCGCCGGTGTCGTGGGCAAAGTTGCCGAGCTTGGCGCCGTGGTTGAGTGCGCGGATCGCGTTGGCGCTCAACGAGCCGAAGCTCATCGCCGAGATATTGAACACCGACGCCGAGTACGGCTGCGTGCACTGCGGGCCGCCGACCATCACGCGAAAGCTGCTGGGGTCGCTCAGGGGCGCAGGGCGCATGGAGTGACCGATAAATTCGAAGCCTGACTGGTACACGTCAATCAGGGTGCCGAAAGGTTTGTCTGCTGTTTCGTTTTTAGCCCGCGAATACACCAGCGAGCGCTGGGCACGGGAGAAGGGCAGGGCGTCGCTGTCGGACTCCAGCAGGTACTGGCGGATTTCCGGGCGAATGGTTTCCACCAGGTAGCGGATATTGCCCAGGATCGGGTAGTTACGGCGCACCGCGTGGGGCGTTTGCAGCAGGTCGAAAATGCCGATCAGGCTGAGTACACCGGTGACTATCGTGATCGGCCACAGCCATTCATGTTCGATAAAGGGGAGGCTGGCGAGGGTGAAAATGACACACACAGCGAAGAAGGCGTAGCGGCTTAACAAGGACAGGCTCATACGGTTTCCTTGGGTTCGGACTCTTCAGGTCGATTGCCCATTCTGCACCTGTCGTCAAAGCACGGACAAGGATTGATCGCCCAGTCGTTTTTTTATACTTCGGCTTATTTGTACAGACAAAATATCTATCAGCTTGATAGAGGAACGTATGACGCCCCCGACACCACTCATTGGGTGTCTGGTTGTGACCGGGCATTGGGAAAGTAAGGACACTTTTATCAAGAGGGAATTTATAACGATATAAGCGAGTGACTTACCTATGATGGCATCGATTGTGGCAGCGAATGTTTTTTCCAGTGTCTGGAGTTCTGCGCCTTCCAGTCACGACTGGGATAAACGCCAGTTAACCGGCTCGCAGCGCGAGCAGATCGCCCAAGAACATAAACAAATGCAAGGTATTGAGAAACCTGAGCAGGATGTGAGCCGAAAGCCGGAATTTGCCACGGGCCGTCCACCGGGTGATAACCGCATTGCGGAACAAATCATCAATGACAATCCGATCCTCAAAAACCTCGGTCATCAAAAAGATATTAATCGTCCATTGGCCTATAAACTTCTGGGTGATTGGACGAGCAATAACAAAGCCCCTGAAGCACGAGCGGATGCTGCCTTCAACGTTGCACGGGTGCTCAACTATATTGATACGTCCTTATCGGCTGACGGCGAACATCGAGGCAAAGCCCATGGCAATGGCGACCTTGAAGGAATCACCCGTAGCGGTGATGCCCGGCGCGGAACTCCGGCTGGTATGTGGAAAGATTTTACGGAGCAGGGTTATTACGCCTTGCGCGACGATCACCGCCTGGATAGCACCAGCGATACCCATGTGAAGGCCGACGGCACCAACAAAGATAATCTGCAGTGGGCTGCCAGCGCAGCTGGAAAGAGAACCTGGTTCATCCCAGGGCTCAGCAATATTCTTCTGGGCATCGGCAATGCAGACCAGGGGGTGGTCGGGGCCCTCAAGGGGGCCAAGGATGGTTTTGACAAAACCCGGGTCGATGGTTTTGATCAAGCACTCGCCAGTGCTGCGCGGGGAAATATCTGGGGTGTCGTAAAAGGGTATGCCAGTGCTGTGAACAAAAATGAGGCCACGCCGGAACAGGTCAAGACTGTGTTGAATAAAGTGGGCAGCTGAAATCGGAGGGGGCTTAACCGTTGGCGTTCAACCAGATGGCTTTGATTCTTGGAAATTGATTTCCAACAAGCCCGATAAGTCCGTAGATATCTACACAACTCTGTAGCGCTCAACGGTAACCACGATGCGAAGCGAGTCGCTCTTGATCTGCTCTTGATCTTGATCTCAGGCGCCCCGTCAAACCACGCTGGCCGGAATTCGACAGTGATTTGGGGGGTAAACCGGCAGGGATGCCGGTTTAGCCGCCCCGCGCCATGGATGGCGCGTGGCGGCGGCCCCCCAAATCACTGGCGGATTACGGGCACACCGAGCCTAAGCGAGGTGCCGAGTGGTGGGGCAAGAGCGTTTTGCTTACTTTGCCGCTTTTGCAAAGTGAGCCGCCGTCAGGGCGGAACCCTAAGTGGTCGTTACCGCAGGAATGGATATGTACACAATCCAGCTGCGTTGACTGTCAGGCCGCCTTCGCGAGCAAGCCCGCTCCCACAAGTTTAACCGCAGGGTATCAGGTAGATAGGTGTCGACTGGGAGGCCGTCATCGCAGGCAAGCCAGCTCCCACATCTGGATCGCTGGGGGGAGATACCTATATCCATAGATCTGCGCAATCTATTCTTATTGCAATAGGTTCTCGTTTGGCTGCTTGATCTTGTGTTACTGTATAACAAATCAACCGTACCCAGACGCCCCGGAGGCCTCATGAAAGCTGGTATCCACCCCGACTACCGCACCGTGCTGTTCCACGATACTGCCGCCGACGTGTTCTTCCTCATCGGTTCCACCGCCGACAGTGATCGCACCCATAAACACAGCGACGGCAACACCTATCCCTACATCCCGCTGGACGTCTCCAGCGCCTCGCACCCGGTCTATACCGGCCAGCAGCGCAAGACCCAGGCCGAAGGCCGGATTGCCGGTTTCAACAAGCGCTTTGCCTCGTTTGGATCGAGCCCGAAAAAAGCGGATGAATGAGCATGAGTCGGCGGCGTGTCCTACGCCGCCGTCTGCCGAATCGGCAGTACCACCCGAAACTTCGTACCCTTGCCCAGCTCACTGCTGACGCTGATATCGCCACGGTGTTTCTTGACGATCCCGTAGGACAACGACAAGCCCAACCCCGTACCTTCGCCCACCGGCTTGGTGGTGAAGAACGGGTCGAAAATCTTCTGCACGGTGTCGGGGGCAATCCCACAGCCGTTGTCTGCGACTTCCAGCCACACGTGTTCGCCTTCCACCCCATTGCTGATGGTAATGGTGCCGCGCTCAGGGCCCATGGCTTGTGCGGCGTTGATCACCAAGTTCATCACTACCTGATTGAGTTGCGAGGCCAGGCATTCGATTTCCGGCAGCGGCGCGTAGTGCTTAATCACATCGGCCTTGTACTTGAGTTCGCTGGCGACAATGTTCAGTGTCGAGTCGATGCCTTGCTGCAGGTTGGCAAATTGCCAGGTCTGGTCGTTATCCACCCGTGAGAAGTTCTTCAGGTCTTTGACGATCTGCACCACACGGCCGATGCCATCCTTGGACTCGCGGATCAGGATCGGAATGTCGTCCTTGAGAAAATCCAGGTCCAGCTCGGTGCGCAATGCCGTGAGTGGGTCGCGATGTTCTGGCTCAGCAATATGCGCTTCGCTGCGCTGGTAAGCATCGAGCATCTGTTGCAGCTGTTTGAAGTAGCCGTCGAGGGTGCTGAGGTTGGAGGAAATAAAGCCCACGGGGTTGTTGATCTCATGGGCGACACCGGCCGCGAGTTGCCCCAGTGAGGCGAGTTTTTCCGACTGCACCAGTTGGCTTTCCAGGTGCTTGCGCTCTTCAATTTCCAGTTGCAGCGCTTGGGTGCGCTCTTCCACCAACCGCTCCAACTGCGAGGTTTGCAGGGAGGCGCGGCGGGCCATGTCCCATTTGTTGGCCAGGGTGTTGGCCATTTGCTGGACTTCGATGTTGTCGAATGGTTTTTTCAGGATCAGCAGGCGGTCGTGGGCGTGCAGGCGAAACAGCAGGTCATCCCAGGAGTAGTCCGAGTAGGCGGTGCACACCACCACTTGCAAATCGGGGGCGACTTTCCACAGCTCTTCAATGGTCTTGGCACCGTCCCAGCCCTGGGGCATGCGCATGTCGACGAAGGCCAAGGCATAGGGCCGCTGTTGCGCCATGGCGCTGGTCAGCAAGCCCAGGCCTTCCTCGCCGCCATACGCGCCGTGCAGTTCGAACGTCTGGGCTTGAGGTTTGGCCGCGTCGCCAAACAGTGCCGACTCCATCTCATCCAGCGCTTCGGTTGAGGCTTCGTCGGGCATCAGGATCTTGCGAAAATCCTCATGAATGGACGGTGTGTCATCGATCAGCAGGATGCGCCGGTTGGGAGGTTGGTTCATGAGCTGCTTCCGGCAAGGGTCAAGGGGATGGTCAAGGTGAAGACGGCGCCAAGGCCCGGCCCGTCGCTGTGGGCGCTGAGCTGGCCGTTCATTTCCACGGCGGCCAGGGCGCAGCTGTGCAGGCCGAAGCCGTGGCCTTCCTTGCGGGTGGTAAAACCGTGGGTGAAGATGCGTGCCATGTTCTCAGGCGGTATGCCTTCGCCGTCGTCCTTCACACTGATCTTCAGGGTCTCGTCGCCGACCGATTCCACCGCCAGGGTGATTTGCCGTGGCCGCTCAGACAGTTTGACCATGGCGTATTTGGCATTGCTGATCAGGTTGACCATGATCAGCAGCAACCGGTGCTTGTCCGCCAAGATCTCCGGCACCGGGGCGTACGCCTTCACAACAGTGACATGGTGACGGCTTAGCGCGCCGGCGTTCATGCGCAGGGCGTCGTCCATCAAGGCGCTGATATTGACCGGCTCCAGCAAGGTAGACGCACCCGCATAGGATTGCTGGGTCGAGACGATGTCCTTGATGTGGTCCACGCTTTTGCTCAACTGCGCCAGCTCATCGCTCATGCCTTGCTGTTCGATGGCAATCGCTTCGACCAACTGGTTCAGATAGCCCGGCAGCAATTTGCCCTTTTCATCTTCAGTGAGGAAAGTGCCCAGGTCGCCCTGGTGGGCGTTAATCAACTGCATCGCCTTGCCCAGGCCGAGCGCCTTGCTGGCGCGCAGTTTGCGGCTGACCAGGTCGGCAGAGATATTCACACTGTTGAGCACGTTACCGACGTTGTGCAGCACGTTGGTGGCGATCTCTGCCATGCCGGCCTGGCGGGCGCTGTCCATCAGCTCGCTCTGGGCATCCTTGAGCTGTTGCGTGCGCCGCTCCACCCGTTGCTCCAGGGTTTCGTTGGCGGCCTGCAACGCGCGGTTGACGCGGTTGATCTCGGCAAAACTGCGCAACAGGCGCACCGCCAGGTAAAGCAGTAGCACCACCAGCAAGGTCGAGAAGATCAGCAGGTAGCGATGGTATTGGTGGTCGATGAGGTCAGCGGCTTGCTGGTCTTGATTAATGTGGGTGGTCAGGTCATCCAGGTGTTCGGCCACCGGCACGGCGGCAATCTGCTCAAGCAGGCTGTTGACCCGTGGCTGTTCGCGCAGGATCAGCGAAATATGATTGCTGAGAATCTCTACCGGTGCCTGGAACTCACTGGGCAGGCTCTGTTGGTTGATGGCCAGTTTGCCCAAGCCCACCAGGATATCGGCGGCACGTTCGTCGCTGGTGACCTGGGCGAACTCCAGGCTGCTGAGCAGCAGGTCGTAGGTGTCGGTGGCCACGCTTTGCAGTTGCAGCCGGCTTTCGTCGGTCATGCTGTTGAATTGGGCCTGGATGTCGTCCTCGGCCGTCGGCAAAAAAGCCAATGAGTTCCGTAACACCGCGTTGTGGGATTTGAACTGGTCGACCAACCGGGCTTTTTCTTCGATGGCCTTTAGATACGCGGCATGGCTGGCTTGCCAACCGGGCAGGTCGGCTGCGCTGTGATAGGTGTTGCGGCTCTGCAGTTCAGCCCCGATGCGGGTCATTTCGGTCAGCGGTGTGACCAGTGGGTCGTAGTTGTGGGTAATCGCGATGCGGGCCTTGAGCACTTCGCTGTCCCACTGGGCATTGAGCTGCTGGAGCTGGCGGATCAAGTCACGCGACTGGGTATAAGTGGCTGTCTGGTCGCGCGAAGATTTGAGGTACAAAAACACCAGTGTGGAGGCCAGGAACAGGGTGATAAGGCCTAGCAGGATTTGGCTGGTACGTCGGCGTGACAAGGGTCTCATAGTGGCTTGCCCGCCCATTCGCCAGTCAGGGTCTTGAGAAACTGGATAATCAGGTCCTTGTCTTCCTGGGACGGGTTGCGCCCCAACTGGTACTTGAACATCACGTCAACCGCCTCTTCAAGTGTCTTGGCCGAGGCGTCGTGAAAGTACGGCGCAGTGACGGCCACATTGCGCAGGCTGGGTACCTTGAAGACATGGCGGTCCTCTTCATCCTGGGTCAGCAGGTAGCGCCCCAGGTCCGATTCCAGCGGGTTGCCGCGGGCCTTGAAGTAGTCGCCCATCACGCCGAACTTCTGGAACATATTGCCGCCAATGTTCACCCCCTGGTGGCAGGCGATGCAGCCGTAGTCCTTGAAGCGTTGATAACCGTATTTTTCCTGTGTGGTCAGGATATCGGTATCGCCCAGCAAGTATTGGTCAAACCGCGAGTTGGGTGTCAGCAGGGTGCGCTCGTAGGTGGCCAGGGCGTTTTGCACATTGGAGGCGGTGACGCCATCGGGGTAGGCCTGCTTGAACGCGTTCTGGTAAGCGGGCAGGGTGGACAGGTTGTGCACCACGGTATTCCAGTCGCTGCCCATTTCCACCGGACTGATCACCACCTGCTCGACCTGGGCCTCCAGCGTGTCCACCCGACCGTTCCAGAATTGTTTGAAGTTCAGGCTGGCGTTGAACACAGAAGGGGTATTGATCTGCACCGGCTTGCCGTCAAAGCCAATGGAGAACGGCTTGTTGTCGGCGCCGCCGCTGGTCAGTTGGTGACAGCTGGCGCAGGACAAGGTGTTGTTGACCGACAAGCGCGGCTCATTGAACAGCTGGCGACCCAACTCAACCTTGACCGGGTCCAGTACGGGAACCGCCGGCAAGGGCTTGAGCGCTTCGTTCAGCGGCGCGGCTGCGAGCGGTGCGGTGCCCAGGCATAACGCCAACATCAGGCCAGAACGGTGGTTTACGACGTTGCTCAAGCGAGCACTCCTTGCAGGCCTAGGGCTATTTATTTTATTGATCGGGCATCAGTGTCGCGCTATCCGTTTGCAGCAACTGCACAAAATCTTTCGAAGGCAGCGCCTTGCTGAATAGAAAGCCCTGGCCCTCTTCACACTGCTGGGCTTTGAGGAAATTCAGTTGGTCAATGGTTTCCACGCCTTCGGCAATGATGTTCAGCTCCAGGCTCTTGCCCATGCCGATGATAGCGCTGATCAGCTGTTCGTCCTGGCTATTGATGCGCAGGCCGCGCACGAAGGATTGGTCGATCTTCAGCACGTCGATGGGAAAGCGCCTCAGGTAGCTGAGGCTGGAGTAGCCGGTGCCGAAATCGTCCAGGGCCAAGCGGATGCCCATGGCCTTGATCTTTTGCAGGGTCTCCACGGTTTCATCGACGTTCTGCATCAGCACGCTTTCGGTGATTTCCAGTTCCAATTGGGTGGGCGGCAGGCCCGTTTCTTCAAGGATGGCGGCCAGGTTGTCGACGAAGTCCCGTTGGCGAAAGTCGATCGCCGAGATGTTCACCGACATGCGCAGAGGCGCCAGGCCCATCTCGCGCCAGGCTTGGGCTTGTGCGCAGGCTTGGCGCAGTACCCATTGGGTCAGGCGTACGATCAGGCCGCTGTCTTCGGCCACAGGAATAAAATCCGCTGGGCTGACCCAGCCCGACTGCGGTCGAAACCAGCGTGTCAGCGCTTCCGCGCCGACGATGCGCCCGGACTCCAGCGCCAGCTTGGGCTGGTAATGCAGCACAAACTCATCGCGGTCCAGCGCCTGGCGGATCGCGCTTTCCAGGTTTTGCTGATGCTGGGCGCGCAGGTTCATGTCTTCTGTGTAAAAGGTGAAATCCCCCGGGCCGCGTTCTTTGCTGGTGCGCATCGCAGTTTCAGCGTGCTTGAGCAAGCCCACGGCGTTGTCGCTGTCATTGGGGTAAATACTGATGCCCAGGCTGGCGCTCACACTCAGGTCATGCCCCGCGACATGGCGAGTCGCGCTGACGGCATTGAGTACCTTTTGCGCAATATGTTGGGTTTGCTGGGGATGCTGGATATCGTTGAGCAGCACCACGAACTCGTCGGAACCGTAACGAAACACCGAGTCCGAGGCCCGTATCGCCGCCACCAGGCTCAGGCTCACCTGCGCAAGCACCTCGTCGCCTGCCGGATAGCCCAGGGCGTTGTTGATGCGCTTGAAGCGGTCGAGCCCCAGAAACATCACCGCCAGTTGCGTGTCGTGCCGCCGGCTCAAGGCGATCGCCTGGGTCAGTCGGTCGCCGAGCAAGGTGCTGTTGGGCAACTCGGTCAGTGCGTCGTATTGCAATAAATGCGAGACCTTGAGCAGCTCTTGCACGCGTTCCTCGATGGTGCGCTCCAGGCTGATCACCTTGAGGGCCGCGTCCTGGGCCAGCTGCCATTTCCAGGTCAAGGCGCTGGCCATCTGGCGGATTTCCAGGTGGTCGAAGGGTTTTTTCAGGATCAGCAGTTGGTCGTTGTATTTCAGGCGTGCTTCGATGGCCTCGAAGGAATAGTCAGAATAGGCCGTGCAGAGCGCGATTTGCAGGTTGGGGTCCGCCTCCCACAGCTGTTCGATGGTGTGCAGGCCGTCCCAGCCAGGGGGCATGCGCATGTCGATAAACACCATGGCGTAGGGCGAGTGGGCGTCCAGGGCTTTCTTGACCAGTGCCAAGGCTTCTTGCCCCTGATAGGCCGAGTCCAGGTCAAACGCCTGGCGCACCGGCGCCGTGGTGCCGAACAGGGCGGACTCCAGAGTATCGAGGGAGGGCTCGCCGTGCTCGTCGGCACAGAGGATCTTGCGAAAATCCTGGTGGATCGAAGCGGTGTCGTCGACGATCAGGATGCGCCGGTTGGCCCGGCCAGATTCCGTCTTCATGGCGCACTCGGCACATGCAAAAGGCTTGATGGCATGACAATTCCTTCCCTGGTTCCACAACTGAACGGGGCGCGAGTATGCAATGCAGCATAGTTGAGTTCCCTTGATATCGACGGCCAGTTGGCGTCAAATCAATCGCGCTTTGTATTGCGCAGATTCAATTTAGCTTAACTTCGTTTAATTTGAAGGCAGAGTCGCCATGGATGAACCACTCGCTACGAAGTCTGCTGTTTTGCTGGTCGACGATGAAGAGTCGATCCTAAACAGCCTGCGCCGCCTGTTGCGCAGCCAGCCCTATGAGGTGGTTTTGGCCACCAGCGGCGCCCAGGCGCTGGAGATCATGGCGACCCGGCCCATCGATCTGGTGATGAGTGATGCGCGCATGCCCGGCATGGACGGCGCCACGCTGCTGGCCGAGGTCCACCGCCTGTACCCCGCCACCAGCCGTATCCTGCTCACCGGTTACGCCGACCTCACCACCATCATCAAGGCGATCAACGACGGGCAGATCCACCGCTACATCAGCAAACCCTGGAACGACGAGGAGTTGCAGCTGGTGTTGCAGCAAACCCTCGAGCACCAACGCCTTGAACGCCTGGCCCGAGACCAGACCGAGCAGCTCAAATTGCTCAACGCCACCCTGGAAAAACGCGTGGCGGCGCGTACCGCCGAATTGCAACAAACCGCCGACATGCTCGACCTGGCCTACGACGAGCTCAAGCGCAGCTACGTGACCGGCACCGAAGTGTTTTCGCTGCTGGCCAACCTGCGCTTGCCCAAGGACAAACAGACCAACCGCGCGCTGATCGAGTTGATCCGCGTGTACTGCGCCGCCCAGTCCATGGACGAAGCCAGCACACGCGACCTGACCATGGCCGCCGCGCTGTACAACATCGGCAAGTTGAGCTGGACCGACAGCATGATGGTTGCACCCTCGGACAAGCTGCACAGCACCGACCGCGGCTTGTACCGTGAGTATCCGGGGCAAAGCGAGTCGCTGCTGATGACCCTGGAGCCGATGAAGGACGCGGCGCGGATCATTCGTCATCACCAGGAGCGCTGGGACGGCACGGGGTTTCCCGACCACCTCAAGGGCGATACGATCCCGCCCGGTTCACGGCTGCTGAAGTTGGCGGTGGACTTTATCGAATTGCAAAAAGGCCTGATCCTGGAGCGCCACCTCAACAGCGACGAAGCGCTGTTGTATATCCGCAAGTACGCCGGGCGTCTGTATGACCCGGCGTTGGTGGAAGATTTTGTGCAAGCCTGCGCAACCTTCCTCAGCGACGTAACCCTGGGCGACCCTACGGTCAAAGTCCTCACCACCCGTGAGCTTGAGGCCGGTATGGTGCTGGCCCGCAACCTCAACGCCGATAACGGCATGCTGCTGCTCAATGCCGGCAAGGTGCTGAACTTGCCGCTGGTGGACAAGCTGATCGCGTTCGAAGCCATGGAGGGCGCCAAGTACAGCGTGTTTATCAAGACGCCCGATGAGGTGGCGCCACTCCTGTAGCTATACGCCCCAGGCTACGTGCTTGCTGCTGTGGTAATCAAAGATGCCCCTGATGATGTAGACATCTTTGCCACCTTCTTTGCCGTTCTGTTCAATTGCCACGCGCCAAAGACCGCGGCCCGAGCCGGCCTGTACTTGGGGTAAATCGACATAGGTGTAGTTGCCTATTCGCTTGCGGCTGAGGCGTCCGGCTTGGATATCCTGGGTGATTTGCTCAAGTTTGGCCGTGGCGGGGGCGGGCATGAGTTTTTTCTGGGTGTGCGCCAGATCATCGAGCTTCACGATGTTGATGTGCGGATCGCGAGTGGGTAGGGGCAGGACATCCGGGGCCGGGGGCACGGACGGCTCTGGCCTTTGGCCTCTGGCTGGAGGGCGGGGTTGCTCAAACTCCAAGGGCGTAGAGAATTTGGGCAGGGCCTTTTCAAATGCTGTGACGTCTTTGCTGTCCACCATGGCTATGCCAGCGTCTGCCCCGTGCTGGCCTCGGGACAGGGCGATATAGGGAACGCCGGATTTTTTGAAATCCTCTGAAAAGGAGGTGACTTGAAGCCTGGCCATTTTCGCCTTGAAGGTATCCTTCATGAAAGCATCCAGGGTGCTTTTTGTCTCAGGCAGCAACAAGAATCGGCGTATCGCCTGCTGGTGTGTAATTCCTTGATCGGAGGCGAGTTGATTAATACGTCGTAGGTGTTCGGGCTTGTTTGCAAACACCGTCAGTGCCGCCTCTCGCCAAGTATAAAGTTCATATTTTGCCGCGAATTTATCCATCGCGGTCTGATGTTTATTCGTGATGGCATACCCGACAAATTGTGCCTCCGTATCGGGGTCGAGAACGGCAATCGATGTTCTGATTTGTTTGTCTAAGTTGTCGTTTTTGCCAATGAGCCTTTTGACTTTCTTAAACAGTTCCTCCTTGTCCCGCGCAGACAGATGTTGCGCAAAATGTTGGGTCGACAGGTGTACATGTTCAAGCGTGGCCAGTTCGGACCGCAGGTTTAACACGCTATTGCGCAATCTCTCTTGATTGGTTCGGCTCAGGCTTCTCGGGTTCGATACCCAGCGGCGAAATTCAGCTTCATCCAGTGTGCCGAGCTGTTGTCGGGCGTGAGTGATCAAGTTGAGTTTCAGGGCCGCGTCGGTTTGTTCTATGACGCGCTCGAAATCGCGCATTTCCCCTTCTGTTGCGAAAAGCCGCATGGCCGCGATCAGGTCCGCGTCCACTTGCTGTTCAGGGGTCAGAGAACGCAGGGCGCCCAGAACGGAACCTCCGCCTACAGCATTTCGCTCGAAACGGGGCTTCCAGCTCTTTGCGTCTCCTGGCACGACCATAAAATCCACATGGTTACCGGCCGGGTCTTTTACATAGCGTGCGCCGTCCTCTACATAGGACTGATACAAATGATAGCGGCCTGTAGCGTCGCGCATCGCGATGAACTGGTTATTGTGTTTATCAAAAAAACACGGTGCGCTGCCCGACCGGCGCAACAGACGGTATCGGTGAGTGCGGGCAAACTCAGCTACGTCAAAGTGCGGCGTTATCTGCTCAGGTAGCCGATACGGGGCCGCATTGACCCAGGCAGGTTCCAGCGGGCGGACTGAAGCACTGGTCTGTACGATGCCGGTGCTCCTGCCCGTACCGACTTTACTGGCCAGTCCCGGAATGCGCCGCCCAAGCTGTTTGGCCACGTCTAATCCACGGTTGATACCTCGACGCAAAAACGACAGGGCGGTTTTGCCGGGTATCAGCCCGAGCAGAAAGTCGGCTGCGTCCACCCCAAACATAAAGGCGTTCACCGCCGACTCGCGGAAAATTTGCGCATTGGTCCGTGAACGGTAATCGGCGTGCGCGAGTTGAAAACCCAGTTGCGCCGAATACAGGTAGGCGTGGAAATTGCCGGTTATCGGTGTCAAGGTGTAGCGGTACACACTGCGCGTATCGTTGAGGATCCGCGTTATCTCGTTCGTATCCTTTGTGGCCATTTGGGAACTGAAGTAGGTCTGCCATTCGGGTTTTGCTTTCAGCGTGTCCAGCTCTGCCAGCCCGTTGACCAGTTCCCTGAAGGGCCCGCCATCTGGCGCATCCGGGGTATACAGCACACTGACCCCATCAGGCTTGGTGCCTTTTCGATGAATGACCAGGACGCGATGCATGACCTGTCCCCCTTGACCCCTCTCCTGCGCGGCACCCAATACCAGTAGGTTGACTTCTATCTCGAACTCGCTGACCCGGGGCCGGGTAGTTGAATCGGGGTGCTCGGTAACTGCCTTTATCCAGTCAAGCCCACTGCCTGGTGTCTTGAATGTAAACAGCTTGGCGGCGTCAGGGTTGAGACGGCTCTCAAGGGCGTCCTTGTTCATTCTTGCCGCGTTGGCGCGCTGCCAGGCTGTTGCGAAGGTGCTTGTCCCGCTGCTCTGCGAGAAGGCTGAGCGCAGGTACGTATCGTATTTTTGGCCAATGTCAGCCTCTGTGGCGAGGGCACGCAAATCGTCGTTCCCGAGTTTTCCGTGATGGTTGCCGGCCGTGTCGACGATGTTGACGGTAGCGCTGATTATTCTGTGTATGCCATGCACCGACCAAGGGTCGACATTACGTTGGGTGTAATTTCCCAGTGTGCGCAAATCCACCACGGCTTGGGTACGCCAGGTGCCCCACATAAGTTTTTGGCCCGGCAGGCACTGCGGGATATGGATCTTGCGGTCTTCGCTGATGTAGACAAGGGTGGCCGCCTCGTTACGATACCCCGTCACCTCGGCGGACCGGGAGGACGTTGTCACGCGCAGATGAACCAGGCTTCTATAAGGGTCAATATCCACATTGGCATACGCAGGTTTCTGTTTTTTCAGCACCCGGTCGGTCTCCTGCTGGGAGAACGCTTCCAGTGTCAAGATCTTCTCAAGATGAGGCGAGAGCTCTTCATTGCTGTCAATCAGTTCCTGCTCCAGTTGCCTGTACCGGGCCTGGTCTTGCTCGTTGGAGGCTTTCAACCATGCGGGTTCGGTCGTCAACAAGCGTAGGGTACGTGCCATAAAGGCATTCGCGACATCCAACTGTGGCGTCAGGTCTGCGGCCAGGTCGAGTTCGCCTGTGGTGGGTAAGGGCTCCCTGTGCAAGCTATTGCGGACAGAGAAATGTTGCCTGACTCGCAATGCGCGGACACTGTCAGCAATCACGTCAGCGTGTATCGGTGACGGGGCCGTCGTCAGTACGGGCAAGCCGTTCAGCGCGGCGCGGGCGGCCGTCGGCAGGCTTGCGATCAATAGCTTGCCTGCCGCTGAGCCGTCTTGTATGCGGGTTGCGACGGTGTGATTCAAGCGCGCCAGGTTTTCAAACTCCTCAAACTCCTCGCTTGGGCTATAGAGCATCACTTTGCCCGTCAGAGGGTTCGTGCCCGTGGGGGCCAGAATGAATGCGCCGGCGAATTCACTCCCATCCTCCAGTGCCAGCCGGTACACCGTGGGCCTGTTGTCGAGGGTAAACACCTGTTCACGTGCCGCAGCACTTGGGTACTTGAGCACGTTCTGCGCCAGCGTTTGTGCATGCGCCGACAACGTGCCGTCCACCGAGCGCAATGCCAGTTGATGGGCCAGCACTTGTCGTCGCAGTGCGACCAATTGCCCCTCCGTGTCGGCTTGGGAGGGCTCGCCAGCCCCCCAGAATGTATTCAGGCTCAAGGTGATGGCAATTTCCAGCCTGGCGGCCAGGGTTGTCATCGAGGCAGTGGGAGAGAGGCGTTTATCGGCGTCCAGGGTGTTGCATTCGCGGTAGAAGGCGCCGCTCTCTTTGGTCAGATAAGACGCTGCGCCAGGCGCGCGTAAGGTGGCCAGCAGCGAGCCCAGTGGTTCGCAGGACAGCAGGTGCTTTTGCCCTTCCTGGTCTTCGCGATAGCGGCTGAAAAAAATCTGGTTGGGATTGATGGGCAGATGTACATCGGGAAAGATGTCGGCCAATTGTTGCTGGTACACACGGCCGACACTCGGCTGTCGCCCTACCAGCTCAGAGGTCTGTGCATTGAGTTTGTCGAGTTCACGGGTGTGGTGAGCCAGCTGTTCTTCGGCAGAAAGTGACGCCGGCGGCACGACCGCAAGCGTCATCGGTTGCACGGTAGTGGTTGACGTGCTGTCGGCCGGCAGCGGTTGCGGTTCGTCAGTGGATGATTCTTTGAGGGCAGGCAATGAATTGTGCATGAGTAAACTCTTATAAAAGGGCACGGCGCACCGAGGTGCAGCGAGCCCTGCTGAATATGAGTTTGCGAGTTTAGGGTGGCCGAAACTGGACCCTGCGGTGTATGTATGTCGGAAAAAATCGCCCTGCGCGCGCGAGTTGCGTGTGCAGAATACGCGTGGGATCCTTGGCCGCTTTTCAATCCCAGAGAGGGCGTTCCATGTCCAAGACTATCCGCATTGCAGCCGCGCTGTTGATCCGTGGCGACGGTCAAACCTTGCTGGTGCGCAAGCGCGATACCCTGGCTTTCATGCAACCGGGTGGCAAGATCGACGCTGGCGAGCAACCAGCCGAGGCGCTCGTCCGTGAGCTGCGCGAGGAGCTGAACCTGCGCATTGACCCGAGCGAAGCCGTCTATCTTGGCCAGTTCTCGGCGCCCGCGGCCAACGAGCCGGGCTTCACCGTACAGGCCGAGCTGTTCAAGGTGCAGATCGACGTTGCCGTCACCCCCGCTGCCGAGATTGAAGAGGTGCGCTGGATCGATCCCATGGCCGAAGGTGACTTGCATCTGGCGCCGTTGACGCACGATTTGATCCTGCCGTTCTATCGCAATGGGCTGGCTACCGCATGATGATTCGCCCGCTGGGCACCGACGATGCGCAGGCCTATCGCGCGCTGATGCTCGAGGCTTACGGCGCTTATCCCCAGGCGTTCACCTCCAGCGTGGCCGAGCGTGCTTCGATGCCCTTGAGTTGGTGGGAAAAACGCCTCGGCAGCCCCCTGGATCGGCTGTTTGGCGCCTTCGACGGCGATCAGTTGGCGGGTATTGTCGGTCTTGCATTCGAGCCACGGGAGAAGGCCCGGCACAAGGTCACCTTGTTCGGCATGTACGTGACCGAGGCTTATCAACAGCAGGGGCTTGGGCGGCAACTGGTGCAAGCCGCACTGGAAGAAGCCCGTCGCCACCCGCGCCTCAAACTGATCCAACTGACCGTCACCGCCGGCAATGACGCCGCCTTTGCGCTCTACCAGCGCTGCGGTTTCATCCAGTACGGTCTCGAGCCATTGGCGGTGCGGGTAGGTGTCGATTACTTCGACAAGATCCACATGTGGCGCGAAATCCGGGTGGAATGAAGCCCAAGGTGGGAGCTGGCTTGCCTGCGACAGCATCAACGCGGTGTGACAAGCGATCCGAGTTGCCTGCATCGCGGGCAAGCCCGACTCCCACACAAGCCCGATCTGCTGGCTCGATGACGTTCTCTCCAGCTCAGCGAACCGCGCTAACTCCATCCAAGGTCGAAAACGAGGTGTCCTTGGCCGTCAGCAAAAAGTCGCGCATATAAGGCGCATCGAGCATGTCGGCACGAATGCCCGCATACAAGGTGGCGAACAAACCCTTCTCACCCAAACGCTTGGCCTTCACATACCCGCGTGAGCTGTATTCATGCAGCGCCCAGTGGGGCATGCCGCACACCCCACGGCCGCTGGCCACCAGTTGCATCATCATCACCGTCAGCTCCGAAGTCCGCACCTGGGCCGGTTCAACGTCGGCCGGTTCCAGGAAGCGGGTGAAGATGTCCAGGCGGTCACGTTCCACCGGGTAGGTGATCAGGGTTTCTGTCAGCAGGTCTTCGGGCACGATGTAAGACTTGTTCGCCAGCGCGTGTTGGTTGGCCACCGCCAGCATGGCTTCGTAAGTGAACAGCGGCACGTAGGTGATGCCTGGCAGTTCCAGCGGGTCGGAAGTCACCACCAGGTCCAGGTCGCCACGTGCCAGGGCCGGCAGCGGCGCGAAGGCAAAGCCCGAGGCCAGGTCCAACTCGACTTCCGGCCAGGCATCGCGGAACTGGTCGATGGTCGGCATCAGCCACTGGAAGCAACTGTGGCATTCGATTGCCATGTGCAAGCGCCCGGCGGTGCCGCCGGCCAGCCGCGCAATATCGCGCTCGGCACCGCGCAGCAACGGCAGGGTGGCGTCGGCCAATTGCAGCAGGCGCAGGCCGGCGCTGGTGAAACGCACCGGTTTGGTCTTGCGCACGAACAACGGCATGCCCAGGCGCTCTTCCAGTTCTTTGAACTGGTGGGAGAGGGCGGACTGAGTCAAATGCAGGCGCTCGGCTGCCTCTACCAGGCTATCGGCTTCGCGCAGGGCGTGCAGGGTTTTCAAGTGACGGATTTCGAGCACAGGCGCTCCATGAAGAAAATTTGCGACAAAAACGGATTGCGTGATTTTGTCTCATGTTGTGGGGCGTGTCGACCATGACCACTGGGCACTCTTCATCAAACTGTCATCGAACTGTGGCAGCGCGCTTGAACAAACTTCATCAGACTCGCGCTCTACTGGGGTTCTGCGTTTTGGTGTTTTTCATGCGTGCGTTGTTTTTAGTGGCCGCTCTCCTGTTCGGCCTGCCGTCCTTTGCGGCTTCTCGATGTGATGTCAATGTCCCGACCCAAACGGTCGACCTGGCTCAGGTGAGCATCGCCTATCAAAGTATCGGCCGTGCGTCCGACCCTGCGTTGCTGCTGGTGATGGGCCTGGGCGGACAGTTGATTCACTGGCCGGATGAAGTGGTGGTTGCCCTGTGCGAGCAAGGTTTTCGGGTGATTCGCTACGACAATCGCGATGTCGGCCTGTCCACCTGGCGGCAGGCGCCGGCGAGCGCCAACCTGACCTTCGAAGTGCTGCGCTACAAGCTCGGCCTGCCGGTGGCCGCGCCCTATACCTTGACCGACATGGCCGACGACGCCCTGGGGTTGATGGATGCGTTGCAGGTGCAGCAGTTTCACGTACTCGGCGCGAGCATGGGCGGCATGATCGCCCAACACCTGGCGGCCATGGCGCCACAGCGCGTGGAAAGCCTGACCCTGATCATGACCAGCTCCGGCGCCGAGGGCCTGCCCGCGCCGAACGCGGCGCTGGTGCAATTGCTGTCGCGGCGCAGCGCGCCCAACCGTGAGGTGGCGCTGGAGCAACAGGCGGATTTGCTCGCGGCGTTGGGCAGCCCGGATATCAAGGACGATCGCCAGGCGTTGCTGCACCAGGCGGCGCTGTCCTATGACCGCGCCTTCAACCCCGAAGGCGTGAAGCGCCAGATCATGGCGATCCTGGCCGAGCCAAGCCGTGTGCCCTTGCTCAACCAACTGCGCGTGCCTGCGCTGGTGGTGCATGGCACCGCCGACCCGTTGTTGCCGGTGATGCACGGCGTGCACCTGGCCGCGCATATCCAGGGCAGCCAGTTGAAATTGATTCCCGGCCTGGCCCACCGTTTTCAGGAAGCGTTCAAGGCGCCCTTGCTGGCGGCGGTATTGCCTTACCTGCAAGCCCATCGCCAGGATGCCGCGCACTGGGCGCAGATCGATTTGAGCGAGCCTTCGAAGGTGCTGTGAAGGTGGTGTATCGTGCAACCTTTATGCGCATGACTGCCCGCGAGGTTGCCCCACCATGAGTACTCCCCTGAAAATCGATTTCGTCAGCGACGTATCCTGCCCCTGGTGCATCATCGGCCTGCGCGGCTTGACCGAAGCCCTCGACCAGCTCGGCAGCGAGGTGCAGGCCGAGATTCATTTTCAACCGTTCGAACTGAACCCGAACATGCCCGCCGAAGGTCAGAACATCGTCGAGCACATTACCGAAAAGTACGGCTCCACCGCTGAAGAGTCCCAGGCCAACCGTGCGCGTATTCGTGACATGGGCGCCGCGTTGGGCTTTGCGCTCCGTACCGATGGCCAGAGCCGCATCTACAACACCTTCGACGCGCACCGCCTGTTGCATTGGGCCGGGTTGGAAGGGTTGCAGTACAACCTCAAGGAAGCGCTGTTCAAGGCGTACTTCAGCGATGGCCAGGACCCTTCCGACCACGCGACCCTGGCGATCATCGCCGAAAGCGTCGGGCTGGACATTGCGCGCGCCGCCCAGATTCTTGCCGGCGATGAATACGCCGCCGAGGTCCGCGAGCAGGAGCAGCTGTGGGTTTCCCGTGGGGTGAGTTCGGTGCCGACCATTGTCTTCAATGACCAATATGCGGTGAGCGGTGGGCAGCCGGCTGAAGCCTTCGTCGGCGCGATTCGCCAGATCATCAACGAATCGAAATCCTGAGGCCGAGCACGGAGCAAAATGTGGGAGCTGGCTGTCAGTTGCAAATGAGGTGGCTGACACACCGCCATCGCAGCATAGGTATCTACACAGCTTTGGTGTGACGCTGGGCCTGTGGCGAGGGAGCTTGCTCCCGTGACGGCCTGACAGCCGGCGCCTATCTACCTGACACCCCGCGATTCAAATGTGGGAGCTGGCTTGCCTGCGATGGCGGCCTACCAGCCAACGCCTATCTACCTGACACCCCGCGATCAAACTGTGGGAGCGGGCTTGCTCGCGAAGGCGGCCTGACAGGCGACACAGTTGGACCGTGTACATATCCATTGCTGCGGTAACGGCCACTTAGGGTTCCGCTCTGACAGCGGCTCACTTTTGAAAAGCGCAAAAGTAAGCAAAACGCTTTGCCCCACCACTCGGCACCTCGCTTAGGCTCGGTGTGCCCGAACGCAGGCTTGAATCCGTGGGCCGCCGCCACGCGCCATCCATGGCGCGGGGCGGCTAACCCGGCGTCCTGCCGGGTTACCCACGAATTCAAGCCTGCGTTCGGCCAGCGTGGTTTAACGGGGCGCCTGAGATCAAGATCAAAAGCAGATCAAAAGCAGATCAAGAGCGGCTCGCTTCGCATCGTGGTTAGCGTCTGCTGTTACAACGCGCAAAGTTGTGTAGACACCCATGGCCATCGCAGGCAAGCCAGCTCCCACATTTGATCTGTGTCGGCGTTAAGAGAAGCGCTGGCCCATCCCTTGCATTACCCCCCTAAAGCTCAACCGGCCTGCGGTTGGGCGCTGCCATTAGGGGTGTAACTTACCTTGAATATTCTTGACCTTGACCACAGCCTCACCGGCCAGGCACCGATTGCCCGGCGGTTGGCCAGCGGTCGGGCCACGCGCCTGGACCTGCTGGACCTGGGCCCGAAATTGCGTTTGTGGTCCACCGAAAAAACCTGGAAGCGTTTCGTCGAGCGCCTGGCCCAACGGCCACGGCCCCGTGACGCGCGCCCGGAAATCCTGTTTGTCGGCTCCGGCGATTATCACCACCTCACGCCGGCCTTTTTGGCCGACCTCAAAGAGCCTGTCAGCCTGATCCACTTCGACAACCACCCCGACTGGGTGCGCTTTGCGCCCAAGCGGCACTGCGGTTCGTGGGTCAACCGGGCGCTGAAGATGCCGGCGATCCAACGCATCGTCACCCTCGGCCCGTGCAGTGATGACCTGCATAACCCGCAACTGCGCGGCGGCAACCTTGGCGCCCTCAAGCGTGGGCGTTTGCAGCTGTTTCCCTGGCAGCATCCGCCATCCAAGGTCTGGGGCCGGGTGGGTGACGGCGCCGGCCACCAGCAACAGGAAAACCACCTGCACTGGCGCAACCTGGCGGACCTGGATTGGGCAGCCTTCCTCGACCAGATGATTGCCAGTCTGCCCACCGAGGCGATCTGGATCACCATCGACAAAGATGTGCTCGCCAGTGAAGACGCCGCCACCAACTGGGACCAGGGCGGCATGCGCCTGACCCATTTGCTCCAGGCCCTGCGGGCATTGGCGGCGGGTAAGCGCATCATCGGCATCGACGTTTGCGGTGAGTTCGCTACGCCGGCATTCAGCAACGCGTTCAAGCGCTGGGAAGCCAAGTCCGACCAGCCGCCACCGGAGCGCTGGAGCCCGCAAGACTTGCAGCGTAACGCCGCAACCAATGAAGCCTTGATCGACCTGTTTGAGGAGCTGTTCCCGTGACCCTGACCGTGGTGTTGTTACTGGCGTTTTCCATCGTCCTCGATGTGATTGGCCAGCTGTGTTTCAAACTGGGCGTGGACCGTTTGCCGCAACTCGATGGCGGGTTTCGCCTGCGTGCGTTCTGGGGCCAGGTGTTCAATGCGCCGCTGCTGTGGGCCGGCGTCGGCGCCTATGTCATTGAGTTTTTTGTCTGGCTCGAAGCGCTGTCCCGTGCGCCCTTGAGTCTGCTGTTTCCGCTGGCGGCGTTGGCCTATTGCCTGGTGGTACTGGCAGGCAGGGTGGTGCTCAAGGAGACCGTCAGTCGGCGTCGCTGGCTGGGCACGTTGGTGATCACTTTGGGTGTGATGTTGGTAGCAATCGCGGGGAACCAGGCATGACAACGCAAACAATCAATACCGGCTGGCTGCATGGGCGGCTTGGCACCCTGGTGCTGTGGGCACTGCTGATCGCCACCGAAAGCGCCGGGCAGTTATTCACCAAGGTGGCCGGCGATCAATTGGGGCCGATGGACTTCAGTTGGCAATGGCTGGCGGACGTGGCGCGCAACCCGGGAATTCTGGCGGCGATTGCCAGCTATCTCGGGGCGTTTTTTGTGTGGATGCTGATTTTGCGGCGTAGCAGTTTGTCCCTGGCGTTTCCGCTGAGTTCGCTGGTGTTTGTGGCCGTATTGCTGGGTTCTTGGCTGGGGCTGGGCGAGCACATCAGCGTGCTGCATTGGGTGGGCGTGGTGGTGATTATCGGTGGTATCGCGCTGTTGGCTGAAGGCGAAGAACACTGAAAATAGTGCTATGAAACACAGGCCCAATGTGGGAGCGGGCTTGCTCGCGAATGCGGTGGATCAGTGAAGTATCGGGTGACTGACACACTGCTTTCGCGAGCAAGCCCGCTCCCACAATTTTGCTCCCGGTTTTGCTCCCAGGTGATTCAGTCGAAGGTGTAGCTGATCGCCGTCTGCACCTGGCCCTGATTCACCTGGCCAGCCTCCTTGACGATGCTGCTCTTGGCCGCCGACCCCACCAGGTGTACCCAGCTGGCGCTGGTCAGCAGTGACCAATGGGGCGCCAGGGGGAAGGAAAAACTTTGGCTCAGCGTCACGTTCTGAAAGCCGCCACTCGCGTTATAAGGCCGCAGGCCTGAAGCGACGGCTTCGTTGTTGTCCACGCCGAAGAAGGTATTGGTCTGGCGCGCATCGGCAAAATGCGCAACCAGGCCACTGCTGCCGATAATCCCACCACCCAAGGGGTAACCCAGTTCGCCGCCGATTTTACCCAGTGTGCCGCTCTGGGAATGCCCGCCGCCCACGGCCTGGCCCAATTGCGCGTAGACCCGCCAGAAATTGGCCGGGGCGTATTGGACGAAACCGCCCACTTCCGCCATGTCCGACACGTTGCGCAGGCCTTGCAACTCGCCGTTGGAGGTGCGCCCCGAAAGGTAGTTGATATAGGGGCCAGCGGTAAGGCCGTGGGTATCCAGGGCGCTCCAGGTCAGGCCGTCATCGGTGCTCAGGCTGACGTTGCCCCAATCCAGGTCCAGGTACGGCACAGGCCGGGTTTCGTAGCGGCTGCCAGTGGGGTCGTGGGGCTGATAGCTGAGGCCCGCGCCCACATCGCCCGTGATGCCCTCTGCCCATGCGGCCCCGCAAAGGCCCCACCCTCCAAGTAAACCGGTGAATACAGCAGCAGCGAGCTTGGACATGGCGACGTTTCCTGAAGGTGGGCAGGCGCGCATGAACGCGCAAACCGACGCGCCTGCGCAAGCACTCATGTTGTTTGTAGCAAGCTACAAAAATTGTAGCTCCTGCGACATATAGCGCTGCGCATTTCGCCCAAACCCCCAGCCCTGCGGGCTTTTGGCCAGTTGGCACAGTCCCTGCTCTATCCCTTGGCAAGCGCAGACAGCGCGCTCCTCCAAGGCCCTTTACCTAAAGGAAAGGCAGATGATCAACTGGCATATCGTGTGTGACTTCGACGGGACCATTACCCCCACCGATGTCATCGACAACGTCCTCCAACGCTTCGCCGGCCCCGAGTGGGAAACCATTGAGCAGGAATGGCTGGATGGGCATATCGGTTCACGCGAATGCCTGAGCCGCCAACTGGCGCTGATCAAGGCCACCCCGGCTGAACTGCTGGCGTACTTCGACAGCGTCGAGATCGACCCGGACTTCCCGGACTTTGTCGATCACGTCATGGGCCTGGGTGCCTCCATCGAAGTGGTCAGCGACGGCATCGAGCAGGGCATTGCCCGCATCCTTTCGCGCAACTACGTGACCTTGTTGCCGATCCTCGCCAACCGCCTGCGCCAGGTCGACCAGGACAGCTGGCGCATCGACTTCCCGTATGCCAGCGATGCCTGCCGCGCCGCTTCGGGCAACTGCAAGTGCAAATCCACGCCGCGCAACAAGCGCGTGCTGGTGATCGGCGACGGCAAGTCCGACATGTGCGTGGCCTCCACCGCCGACTTCGTGTTTGCCAAGGGCAGCCTCGCCGACTACTGCGTCGCCCACCAGATCCCTCACGCGCGCTTCGACACCTTTGCGCAAGTGCCGGCGTTGCTGGCCAAGCTGCCACAAGGCCTCGCTGCCAACGCCACCACCTTCAACACCTCTTCTGACCATCAGGAACTCTTCCATCATGTCTGATATCCGTATCGCTACCGCCGAAGACCAGGTGCTTCTGGATAAAGAAGCCAAGTACTGCTCCTACGGCGACACCGTTCACTACATCGAGCCACCGCGTATCTTCAGCCGCTGCGAAGGCTCGTATGTATGGGACACCGAAGACCAGGCCTACCTCGACCTGCAAATGTGGTACTCGGCCGTCAACTTCGGCTATGCCAACCCGCGCCTGAACAACGCGCTGAAAAAGCAGATCGATACGCTGCCGCAAATCGCCAGCCAGTACCTGCACAAAGGCAAGATCGAGCTGTCGGAAATGATCGCGGTCGATGCCAAGAACAAATTCGGTCTCGATGGTCGCGTGCACTTTAACGTCGGCGGCTCGCAGTCCATCGAGGACTCCCTGAAAGTGGTGCGCAACGCGAGCAACGGCAAAAGCCTGATGTTCGCCTTCGAAGGCGGCTACCACGGCCGCACCCTCGGCGCCTCGTCGATCACCTCCAGCTTCCGCTATCGTCGTCGCTACGGCCACTTTGGCGAACGCGCCAATTTCATCCCCTTCCCTTACCACTTCCGTGGCCCGAAGGGCATGACCAAGGAAGAGTACGGCAGCCATTGCGTGCAGCAGTTCGCCCGCTTGTTCGAGACCGAATACAACGGTGTCTGGGACCCTAAAACCAACCAGTGCGAATACGCAGCTTTCTATGTCGAGCCGATCCAGGGCACCGGTGGCTACGTGATCCCGCCGATGAATTTCTACCGCGAGCTCAAGCACGTCCTGGACCAGCACGGCATCCTGATGGTGTCCGACGAAATCCAGATGGGCTTCTACCGCACCGGCAAGCTCTGGTCGATCGAGCACTTCGACGTACAACCGGACGTGATCGTGTTCGGCAAGGCGTTGACCAATGGTCTCAACCCATTGGGCGGTATCTGGGCCCGTGAAGAGTTGATCAACCCGAAGGTGTTCCCGCCAGGTTCGACTCACTCCACCTTCGCCTCCAACCCGTTGGGTACCGCGGTGGGCCTGGAAATGTTCAAGATGACCAGCGAAGTCGACTACGGCGCCATGGTCATGGCCAAGGGCAAATACTTCCTGGAAGGCCTGCAAGACTTGCAAAAACGCTTCCCGATCATCGGCGATGTGGACGGCCTGGGCCTGGCGCTGCGCTGCGAGATCTGCGGCCCGGATGGCTTCACCCCGGACAAGGCGACCCTGGACTACATGGTCGAAGAAGGCATGAAAGGCGACATGGTGGTAGACGGCCAGAAACTTGGGTTGATCCTCGACGTGGGCGGTTACTACAAGAACGTGATCACCCTGGCGCCGTCCCTGGAAATCAGCTACCCGGAAATCGACCTGGGCCTCAAGTTGCTGGAGCAACTGCTGGTGCGAGCGACCACGCGGTGAATGCTCAAGGGATCGACCTCGGTGAAGGCACTGCCGGCTTCGTTCTCGGTGATGGTCCGGTCGGGATCCTGTTGATCCACGGCCTGACCGGCACACCGACCGAATTGCGCCAGGTCGCCAAGGGCCTGGCCAAGGCGGGCAACTGCACGGTGTATGTGCCCACGCTGGCCGGGCACTGCGGTGACAACAGCGACTTGCAAGCTACGGGGTGGCAGGACTGGTACGAAGGCGTGCGCAAGACCTTCGTACAGGTCAAGCAGCGCCACGCCCAGGTGTTTGTCGGTGGCTTGTCGATGGGCGCGGTGATGTCGATGTATGTGGCGTCCGAACACCCAGGGCAAGTTGCCGGGTTGCTGATGTATTCCACCACCTTGAAGTACGACGGTTGGAGCATCAACAAACTGGCGTTTCTCACGCCCTTGCTGATGAAGATTCCGTTCGGCGTGCACATTTGCAGCTTCGAAGAGAAGCCGCCCTACGGCATCAAGAACGAGCGCCTGCGGGCCATCGTCGAGCGGCAGATGAAGGAAGGCGAAAGCAGCGAGGCGGGGTTGCTGACCATGGAAGGCATCACCGTGCGCGAGCTGCACCGCATGAACGCCGTGGTCAAGAAACGCATGCCGCAGATCAAGGTGCCGGCGCTGGTGCTGCATTCCATCGAGGACGACATCACCAGCCGCTGGAATGCCGATTACGTAGAGCGCCACCTCGGCGGGCCGGTGACCAAGATCCTGTTGGACAACTGCTACCACATGATCACCGTGGATTTGCAGTACCGGCGGGTGATCGAGTTGAGTGCCAGGTTTGTCGAGCAGCACGCAGTCTTCAAGCCAACGCAGGTCAATGTGGGAGCGGGCTTGCCCGCGATGGCATCACTGCGGTCTGCCTGACGCACCGAGGCGCCTGCATCGCAGGCAAGCCAGCTCCCACATTGGATCGGCGTTCGCCATAGAAATAAGGGCAATCTGTGATAACCACCCAAGCCTACCCGACCATCCGGGCTATCCAGCGCGATGCCTGGAACGATTGTTTTCCCGGTGCCCTTGAGGATTGGGACTATTACCTGGCCGTGGAAAACGCCGCGATCGATGACTTTCAGTGGCGTTACCTGGCGGTCTTTGAGGACCAAACGCTGGTGGCCGTGGCGGCCGCGTTCATCACCCATTATCGCCTCGACACCACCGTGTCGGGGGCTGGCAAGCGCTTGACCGAGCGCCTGGAGCGGCTGTGGCCGGGGGCTCTGCAATTGGCGTTGTACGCCATCGGTTCGCCGGTGGCTGAACGCTGTGATGCTGGGGTCGCCAGCCATGTGCCCGAATCCCGGCGCGCGTTGCTGTTGCAGCAGTTACTGGCGGCTGCGCGCAGCGATGCCGATGCGCTCGGTATCGGCTTGCTGGCGGTCAAGGATGCGCCCACCAACGACCCGCATTGGGCCCAGAGCTGCCTTGCCGCCGGTTTTCAAAGCATGCCCAGCTTGCCCACGGGGGTGTTGCCGCTGCCTTATGGCTCGGTGGATGCCTACCTCGGCTCGCTGGGCAAATCCACGCGCAAGGACCTGCGTCGCAAACTGCGCGCACCGGGCCCGCGGGTCGAGTGGCGGCGTAATATCGACGACGTGCTGCCCGAGGTCATGCGCCTGTATGAAGCCACGCTTGCGCGCGCAGACTTGCAGTTCGAGCGCCTGCCCGCCGGTTACTTCACGGGCGTGCTCGAACACCTGCACGAGCGGGCGGTCTGTGTTCTGTACTGGGTGGACGAGCGCCTGGTGGCGTTCAACCTTATCCTGCTGGACAAGCATCGGCTGGTGGACAAGTTCTTTGGCCATGACCTTGAGTTCAGCCGTGAATACAACCTGTACTTCCGCAGTTGGCTGACCAATGTCGACTACTGTATTGAACACCGTATTGCGCTGTACGAGTGCGGCCAGGCCGGGTATGCCAGTAAACTGCGCCTGGGGTGCGAGTTCGAGGGCAACAGCCTGTTCTTCCGCCACCGCAACCGGCTGGTCAACGGCCTGCTCAAGCTTGTAAAACTGTTTATTCGACCGGATCGTTCCGACCCTGCCATGGCTGCTGCGATAAGCGAAACCTGATGATTACCAAGACCCGCCAGAAAGCCCGCCCCTTTGCCATTTCGCGTTGGAGCGTCCAGCGCAAGCTGGTGCTGGCGTTCTGGCTGGTCAGCGTGATTCCCACCATGATCGCGGCTGAACTGGCCGCCACCACGCTGTCGCAGATTTTCGACAGCAACGTGCGGATCTGGCTGCAAGAGTCGACCAAGATCGTCAAGGACGAAATCGGCGACATCCTTCACGACAACGCGCGCATGGCCAAGCTGTTCCTGCGCTACACCAGCCCGCCGTCGTCCAAAAATGCCGAGAAGCATGACCGGCTCACCGCCGACATTGCCGATGCCACCGATATCGACGTGGTGGCGCTGATTCGCACCAGCGACCGTAAAGTGATGTTCAGCACGGCCGCCGATGACATCGTCAGGCAGATCAACCTCACCAGCAATGCGGTGCTGCAGACCGTGCAAGTCGCCGGCGTGAGCACGGGCCTGGTGGTGTCCACCTTCGAAACCAGCCGTGACGGCGTGGATTACCTGTTGCTGGTCGCCACTTACCTGGACAGCAGTTTCCTCACCAGCGTGGCCGATGTGCATTCCCTCGACCTGCGTTTGTACCTGGCCAACCCTGCCGGTTTCTCCGAGATATTTTCCACCCAGCGCTTCGCCAATCACCCCTCGCGCATTCCCAAGAATGTCGAGGCCTACCTGCGCAGCACCAAGCAGCCCAGCGAGCAGTTCACTAACCAGTACAGCGGTTTGTATTGGCCGATCTTCAATGACGCCGGCGAGTTGCAAGGCGTGATCTTCAGCGGCCTGCTACGCCATACCAGCCTGGTGGGGCTGGTGAACCAGAGCAACCTGTTCGTGCTGATCTTCCTGGTCAGCTCGGCGCTGTCACTGGCGGCCGGGTTGTTGGTGTCGCGGCGTCTGACCAAGCCCCTGCGCGATTTGTCCCAGGGCGTGGATGCGGTGATCTCGGGCAGTTACGCGCACCGCGTAGTGGTCAGTGGCGGTGACGAACTGGCGCAATTGAGCAGCACCTTCAACCACATGACCGAACGCCTGGGCGAGTTGCATCACCTGGAAGCCCAACTGCGTCGGCGTGACCGCTTGCACGCCCTGGGGGAAGTCGCCATGGGCCTGGCCCACGAAATTCGCAACCCGCTGGGCATCATCAAGACCGCCACCCAACTGTTGCATCGGCGCGCTGACCTGGCGGAAACCGACAAGCGCCATCTGGAATATGTCATCAGCGAGGTCAGCCGCATCAACGAGCTGATTACTGAGTTCCTCGATTTCGCCAAGCCCAACCCGCCGATACGCGTGCAGCAACCGGCACGCGCCCTGGTGGAAGAAATCCTCGGTTTCTGCGGCCCGGAGCTGAGTAGCCATCGCATTGACGCGCAGATTGACGACCAGGCGCCTGGCGCGACGATCTACGCCGATGCCAAGCAGCTCAAGCAGGCGTGTCTCAACCTGATTCTCAACGCCATCGACGCGATGCCCGACGGCGGGCGCCTGACCCTGGGCATTCGCAGCGTGGGCGACAACACCGTGATCAGCATCGCCGATACCGGCGAGGGCATCCCGGCGGACATGGTGGAGCGTATCTTCACGCCATTCGTCACCACCAAGGCCTCGGGCACGGGCCTGGGCCTGGCCAAAGTCTATTCGATCATGGAAAGTCACGACGGCAGCATCGAATGCGCCAGCGAGAAAGATGCCGGCGCGACCTTCAGCCTGTACATTCCGGCTGACGGTGAAGACGACGGTGAAGATGAGGACGGGCATGACGCATAACGTATTGGTGGTCGACGACGAGCCCAAGCTCTGTGATCTGCTGACCCAGGCCTTGAGCCAGAACGGCATCCAGGTGTTCAGCGCGGGCAATGGCCTGCACGCGCTCAAGGTGCTGGGGGAGGAGGACATCGACCTGGTCATCAGCGACTGGCGCATGCCGGGCATGGACGGGCCGGCGTTGCTGGCCGAGATCAAGGTGCGTTATCCGACCTTGCCGGTGATCGTGATGACGGCCTACAGCACGGTAAAAAATGCCGTGCAGTCGATGCGTAACGGTGCCTATGACTACATTGCCAAGCCGTTCGATATCGACGAGCTGGACATTACCGTGGCCAAGGCCCTGCAATTTCGCGACATCATGCGCGACAACGCGCGCATGCGCGCCGAGCTGGACGAACATGCACAGTTCGACAGCCTGGTGGGCGACAGCCCGGCGTTTCGCCAGGTGCTCCAGGAGGTGGACTCAGTACGCGACAGCAACGCCACCATCCTGCTGACCGGCGAAAGCGGCACTGGCAAGGAGATGGTCGCCCGCGCCATCCACCAGCATGGCAGCCGTGCCGACCAACCCTTCGTGGCGGTCAATTGCGCGGCCATCCCTGAAGGCTTGCTGGAAAGCGAAATGTTCGGCCATCGCAAAGGCGCGTTCACCGGCGCCGTGGCTGACCGGGTAGGGCGCTTCATGCAGGCCGACAAGGGCACGCTGTTTCTGGATGAGGTGGGTGATATGCCCTTGGCGTTGCAGGCCAAGATTCTGCGCGCCTTGCAGGAACGGGTTATCGAGCCGGTAGGCGACCCCCGCGAGCGCAAGGTGGATGTACGGGTAATTGCCGCCACCAACAAGAACTTGCTGGATGCGGTGGCGGCCAAGGAATTTCGCGAAGACCTGTATTACCGCCTCAATGTTTTCCCGATTCCGTTGCCGTCCTTGCGCGAACGCGTGGAAGACATCGCGCCCCTGGCACGCCACTTCGCCCATACCCTGAGCGCGACCACCGGCAAACGCATCACCGGTTTCAGCCCCGAGGCGTTGCAGGCCATGGCGGCGTATCACTGGCCGGGCAACATCCGCGAGCTGCAAAACTGCGTGGAGCGCGCAACCATCGTGGCGGCTTCATCGGTGATCGAGGATATTGATTTGCCGGGGTATCTGTTTGCTTCCAAACCGAGCGAGGGCGATGTGACCGCGATCCTCAGCGACGGGCCGGGCGTGCCGCGGGATCTGGATGCGGCGCTGGCTGAGGTGGAGAAAGCCTACATTCTGGCGGCGCTGCAGGAGAGCAATGGGGTGCAGGCCGCGGCGGCGCAGCGGATCGGGATTTCCGAGCGCAGCTTTTGGTATCGCCTGAAGAAGCTGGGGATTCAGGTAGACAAGATCGTGCGCTGATCTGAGTGTGGGAGCTGGCTTGCCTGCGATTGCGGCCTGACAGCCGACACTGATCTACCTGACACACCACCATCCAAATGTGGGAGCTGGCTTGCCTGCGAAGACGGCCTGCCAGTCAACACAGTTGGACAGGGTACATATCCGTTATTTAGGTAACGGCCACCTAGGGTTCCGCTCTGACAGCGGCTCACTTTTGAAAAGCGCAAAAGTAAGCAAAACGCTCTTGCCCCACCACTCGGCACCTCGCTTAGGCTCGGTGTGCCCGTAATCCGCCAGTGATTTGGGGGGCCGCCGCCACGCGCCATCCATGGCGCGGGGCCGGCTAAACCGGCATCCCTGCCGGTTTACCCCCCAAATCCCTGTCGGATTCCGGCCAGCGTGGTTTAACGGGGCGCCTGAGATCAAAAGCAGATCAAGATCAAGAGCGGCTCGCTTCGCATCGTGGTTACCGTCTGCTGCTACAGCCCAAAAGTTGTGTAGATACCTACGGCTATCGCAGGCAAGCCAGTTCCCACATTGGTCATGTACTACCCACAAAATCTGCGCCTGGCACAGATCCCCTGTGGGAGTGGGCTTGCTCGCGAAGGCGGCGTGTCAGTCACTGAATCTTTAACTGAACCACCGCTTTCGCAGGCAAGCCAGCTCCCACCTGTTTAACCGCGTTGTGTCAGGTGTGCAGGCGTACCCACACGCTGACCAACACCGTCGCGGCCATCAACCAGGCCACGGCGGCGACTGCCAGCGATGCCTCCAACCGCAGCCGATCCACCATCACATACAACGTCGCCAAATACACAAAATACGGAATGATCGACCACATCCCGAACAGGATCGTGGTCTTCAAGTCCGCAACCGTTCGGCCTTTGCCGACGATGTAATGGGCGATCAGCGCAAAAGTGGGGAACAGCGGCACCAAGCCTGCGATGTAATAGTTTTTGGTCTTGGCCAGCGCCGCCAGAATCAGCACCACTGCGGCGCCAAGCGCGGCCTTCAAGAACAGATCCATCAGTGACTCAACCCGTATTTCTTGACCTTGTCGAACAGGGTGGTCTTGGCCATCCCCAGTTCCTGGCTGGCCTGGGTCAGGTTGCCGCCGCTGCGTTGCAGGGCATCGTTGAGCAGGTTGCGCTCAAAGGCTTCCACCGCCTCGGTAAAGGCAACCCCTTGGCTGCCACTGCCGGCGCCGCTTTTCTTGAAGGCGGGCAGGCCGAGGGCGAAGCGTTCGGCGACGTTGCGCAGCTCACGCACGTTGCCTGGCCAGTCGTGGCTCATCAGGTTGGACAGGGTCTGGTTGTCCAGCTCCGGCACGGCGCGGTCGAAGCGTAGCGAAGATTGCTGCAGGAAATGTTCGAACAGTTGCAGGATGTCTTCACGCCGCTCGCGCAGGGGCGGCAGTTCCAGGGTGACCACGTTGAGGCGGTAGTACAGGTCGCTGCGGAACTGGCTGGCGCGGCTCAATTCGTCGAGGTCGGACTTGGTGGCAGCGATTACTCGGCAATCCACCGCCACGCTCTGGTTCGAACCCAAGCGTTCCAACGTGCGTTCTTGTAGCACTCGCAGCAATTTGATCTGCAGGTTGATCGGCATGCTCTCTACTTCATCGAGGAACAGCGTGCCTTGATGGGCATGCTCGATCTTGCCGATGCGACGTTTGCCGGCGCCGGTGAAGGCGTTGGCCTCGTGGCCAAAAATCTCGCTTTCAAACAGGTTTTCCGGCAGGCCACCGCAGTTGAGGGCAACGAACTGGTGGGTATGGCGCCGGCTGAAATCATGCAGGCAGCGCGCGACCAGTTCCTTGCCGGTGCCGGTCTCGCCTTCGATCAGCACGTTGGCCGAGGTGTCGGCGACATTGGCAATCAGTTCGCGCAGGTTTTGCATCGCTGGCGAGCGGCCGATGATGCGGCCTTCCAGCGAGTCGCGCTCGGCCAGTTGCCGGCGTAGCGACCAGACTTCCCGCGCCAGCCCGCGTTGTTCCAGGGCGCGGCGTGCGACGTCAACCAGGCGTTCGGGCGAGAAGGGTTTTTCCATGAAGTCGTAGGCGCCGTTACGCATGGCGCCCACCGCCATGGAGATATCGCCGTGGCCTGTGATCAGCACCACCGGCAGGCTTTTATCCAAGGCCTTGAGGCGGGTCAGCAGTTCCAGGCCATCGATGCCCGGCAAGCGAATGTCGCTGATGACGATGCCGGCGAAGTTTTCGCCGATGCGCTTGAGCGCTTCTTCGGCGCTGCCCACGCCGACGCTGGTAATGTCTTCGAGCGCCAGTGCTTGCTGGCAACCGAGCAGTACATGGGGGTCGTCTTCGACGATCAGGACGGTGAGGTCTTGGGCTTGTGTATTCATGTCGACTCAGCTCGTTGAGCGCCCACCAATGGCAGGTTCAGGACAAAGGCGGTACCACCATTGGCCGGATGTTCCACGGCCAGGCTGCCGCCGGTGGCGGCAGCGAGGCTTGCGGAAAGGGTCAGGCCCAGGCCCAGGCCTTGTTCGCCGGGCTTGGTGGTAAAAAAGGGTTCGAACAAATGCTTGCGCGCCTCGGGGTCGATACCGTGGCCATTATCACGCACCAACAGGCGGTATTTGCCGTCGCCGCTCTGGCCTTCCAGCCACAGCTGCGGCGCCGCTTGGTCCTGCATCGCATCGAGGGCGTTGCCGATCAGGTTGACCAGGATCTGCTCCAGGCGGGTCTGGTCGATCTGCAGTTGGGCATTGGCAAAGTCACGGTGCACGGTCAACGGCAGGCTGTCCAGGCGCGCGCCGAGCACCTGGAACGCGGCGTCCACGGCCTTGCCGAGGCTGGCTTCGCCCTGGTCGTCACCGCGCCGGGCAAAGGAGCGCAGGCTGGCGGTAATGCGGCCCATGCGGTCGATCAGTTCGTTGATGGTCTTGAGGTTGGTGCTGGCGGTGTCCAGGGCGCCGCGCTCAAGGAAGCGGACGGTGTTGCCCGACAGCGTGCGCAACGCTGCCAGCGGCTGGTTCAGTTCGTGGGCGATGCTGGTGGACATCTGGCCACTGGCCGCGAGCTTGCCAGCCTGCACCAGTTCGTCCTGGGCGGGGGGCAGGGTTTCTTCGGCCTGGCGTCGTTCGCGAATCTGGCCCTTGAGCCGTTCGTTGCTGGCGCGCAGGTCGGCGGTGCGTTCGGCAATCCGACGCTCAAGCAGGCGGTTGGCTTCCTGCAAGGCTTCCCGTGCGGCGAGGCGGGTGGCGATGACCTTGCGCCGTTCGTTCCAGGCGATCAGCAGGAAGGCGACCAGGCCAAAGGCGACGGCCACCAGGATGCCTTGGTTGATCGCGGCGCGGCGCAGGTCGTTGAGCGGGGTGAGCAGGGTAAAGTTCCACGGCGTGTCGTTGAGCGGGCGGGTCTGCGCCAGGTAGCTGACGGCGTGCTGGTCGTTGACCACTTCGGTGTTGGCCGGGAAGGTCAGTTTCTCGGTGCCTTCGTTCAGGCGCTCACGGGCCAGGGGTTGCAGTTCATTGAGCGTCGCCCAGTAATATTGCAGGCTGTGGGCCAGGCGGTCCTTGGTGTCATCGCTCAGCGGGCGTACGGCCTTGAGGCGACGCGCCGGGTCGCTGGAAAGAATAATGATGCCGTTCTCATCGCTCACGAAAGCTTCAAGGCGCGCACGTTGCCAGCGCTCTTCAAGGGCTTCGAGGCGCACCTTGACCACGGCGACGCCGATGATCTTGCCGTGCTCTTCCAGGCCATGGGCCAGGTAATAGCCGGGTTCGCCGTTGGTGCTGCCGATGCCGTAGAAACGGCCAGGCTGGCCGCGTACGGCATTCTGGAAATAGGCGCGAAAGGACAGGTCTTCACCTTGGTAACTGTCGGCATCGCGCCAGTTACTGGTGGCCAGCACGCGGCCGGTGGTGTCCATCACATAGATGGCGCGGCTGCGACTGCGGCGGTTCAGGCCTTCGAGGTAGTCGTTGACCGTCTTGCGGGTTTCCTGGTTCGGGTCGGCGAGCAGTTGGGAAACACTGGACTCCAGTTCCAGCAGGCTGGGCAGGTAGGTGTACTTGCTCAGTTCGCTTTCGACGGTACGGGCGTGCAACTCCAACTGGCGTTCGCCATTGTCGCTGAGGGTGCGGATGCCGTAGTAGTCACTGACCCAGAAGCCGATATAACCCAGGCCGACCATCAGGGCGATGATCAACGGCGGCAGGAACAGTTGGCGTATCAGACGAGGCTTCACGGCAAGTGATGGCGGCGCGGCGCGATATTGATTGGGGTCGCATTTCATCACAGATGCCTTGGGTCAACCAGAGCGTGCAACCTGCGCGGTTCAGTGTGGGAGCGGGCTTGCTCGCGAATGCAGTCTGCCAGTTGATGCATCAGTGACTGACATGCCGCATTCGCGAGCAAGCCCGCTCCCACATTGGTCCAGTTTTTACAGGGCAAGCTATGTGTTGCTTTTAGTGCTGCAGGATTTTCTCAAGGAAGTGCTGCGCACGCTCGGAGCGGGCGCTGATGTCGCCGAAGAACTCTTCTTTGGGGCAGTCTTCGATGATCTTGCCGGCGTCCATGAAGATCACACGGTCGGCCACTTTGCGCGCAAAGCCCATTTCGTGGGTCACGCACATCATGGTCATGCCTTCGTGGGCCAGTTGCACCATCACGTCGAGCACTTCGTTGACCATTTCCGGGTCCAGCGCCGAGGTCGGTTCGTCGAACAGCATGACGATCGGGTCCATGGCTAGGGCGCGGGCAATCGCCACACGTTGTTGCTGGCCGCCGGAGAGCTGGCCAGGGTGCTTGTGGGCGTGCGCCGACAAGCCCACGCGGTCGAGCAGTTGAAGGCCCTTCTTGGTGGCTTCTTCCTTGCTGCGGCCCAGCACCTTGATCTGCGCGATGGTCAGGTTTTCGGTGATGGTCAGGTGCGGGAACAGCTCGAAGTGCTGGAACACCATGCCCACGCGCGAGCGCAGTTTTGGCAGGTTGGTCTTCGGGTCGGCGATGGAGGTGCCGTCGACCACGATGTCGCCCTTCTGGAACGGTTCCAGTGCGTTGACGCACTTGATCAGGGTGGATTTGCCCGAGCCGGATGGCCCGCACACCACGATCACTTCGCCTTTTTTAACCTCGGTGCTGCAATCGGTCAGCACCTGGAAGTCGCCATACCACTTGTTGATGTTCTTGATAGAGATCATACGGCAAACCTTTTTTGCAGACGCTTGACCAGCAGCGAGGCGGAAAAGCTGATGATGAAGTAGACGACACCGGCAAAGATCAGGAACTCATTGGAGCGGCCGATGATGTCGCCGTTGGAGCGGGCGGAGTTGAGGAAGTCCACCAGGCCCACGGTGTAGACCAGGGAGGTGTCCTGGAACAGGATGATCGACTGTTGCAGCAGCAACGGCGTCATCTTGCGAAACGCCTGGGGCAGGATGATCAGGCGCATGGTCTGGCCGTAGGTCATGCCCATGGCTTGTGCCGCCGCCATCTGGCCCTTGGGAATCGACTGCACACCGGCTCGGACGATTTCGCAGAAGTACGCGGCCTCGAACATCATGAACGCCACGACGCAGGAGGTGAACGCGCCGATCGGGGTGTCTTCACCGGTGATCCAGCGCAACACGAACGGCACCGCCAGGTAGAACCAGGTGATCACCAGCAGCAACGGGATCGAGCGGAAGTAGTTCACGTAGGCGCCGGCCACGCGGGACAGCAGTTTGTTGGACGACAAGCGCATCAGGGCCAGGATGGTCCCGATGATGATGCCGCCGACCACGCCCATGACCATCAGCTTCAAGGTCATGACCATGCCGTTCCACAGGCCTGGAATGGCGGGGATGATGCCGCTGAAATCGAAGTCCATTATTTGCCCCCCACGGAGATCAGGCCGGGCACTGCGACTTTCTTCTCGACCACGCGCATCAGCAGCATCAGGCTCATGTTCAGGGTGAAGTAGATCAGCGTGGCCAGGGTGAAGGCTTCAAACAGGTTGGCCGAGAACTCGGCGGTCTGTTTGGTTTGCGCCAGCAGTTCCATCAAGCCGATCAAGGACGCCACGGAGGAGTTCTTGAACACGTTGAGAAATTCGGAGGTAAGCGGCGGAATGATGATGCGGTAAGCCTGGGGCAGCAGCACGTTCCAATAGATCTGCGGCAGCTTGAAGCCCATGGCGCGTGCCGCGGATTCCTGGCCGCGTGGCAGCGCCTGGATACCGGTACGCACTTGCTCACACACACGGGCGGCGGTGAACAGGCCCAGGCACACCACGACGCTCAGGTAGGCCGAGGTAGTCGGGTTCAGGTCTTGTTTGTACCAGTCCTGCAGGTTCTGCGGCAGCATGTCCGGTACCAGAAAGTACCAGATGAACAGCTGAACCAGCAGCGGCACGTTACGAAACAGTTCCACGTAGCAGGTCGCGATGCCCGATACGAGGCGGTTTGGCACAGTGCGCATGACCCCCAGAATGGAGCCCAGCAGCAAGGCGATAATCCATGCCACGATAGCGATGGCGATGGTCCAGCCCAGCCCGGAGAGGTACCAGTCGAGATAAGTCTCGCTGCCCACGCCGGTGGACTTGAAGAACACGCCCCAGTCCCAGTTGTAATTCATTAGGGTCTCCCCTCGAGATCGATCGATGTACAAGCACCCGCTTGGGGAAGATCCGTTCCCGCCTGACGTTGAACGCCAGGCACACACGATCGGCTCGAAAACCGCCAGGTCGAGTGTTCCAAGTTAAAACCAGCAGGTAATTACAGACGCCTGAGGGAGGGTTGGCTCCCTCAGGACATAAGCTTAGTCAGGTATCAGATTTTTACTTCTGGCGCTGGTTTGTCGCTAGGGTTAGCGATCAGCTCCTTGACCTTGTCGCTCATCGGGAAGTTAAGGTTCAGGCCTTTCGGTGGGATCGGGCTTTCGAACCATTTGGCGTAGATCTTGTTGATCTCGCCGGACTTGTACAGGGCGACAATGGCGTCATCCACGGCTTTCTTGAAGTCCGGATCGCCTTTGCGAACCATGCAAGCGTAGGCCTCGAAGGACTGTGGAGTACCGGTAATGACCCAGTCATCAGGCTTCTTGGCCTTGGCTTCTTCACCGGCCAGCAGGGCGTCGTCCATCATGAACGCAACGGCACGGCCGCTTTCGAGCATCTGGAAGGATTCGCCGTGGTCTTTGGCGGAGATGACGTTCATGCCCATCTGCTTGTCGGCGTTCATCGCTTTGATGATGCGCTCGGACGTGGTGCCGGCGGTGGTCACCACGTTTTTGCCTTTCAGGTCGGCAAAGTCAGCGTAGGACGGCTTGCCTTCCTTGTCTTTCTTGACGAGCAAACGGGTGCCGATTTCGAAGATGTTGACGGTGAAATCAACTTGCTGGGCGCGTTCTGTGTTGTTGGTGGTGGAGCCGCACTCCAGATCCGCGGTGCCGTTCTGGATCAGCGGGATACGGGTTTGCGAGGTCACCAGGTTGTACTTGGCTTTGAGGTCGGGTTTGTTCAGGTCTTTTTTCAGCTGCTCGACGACGGCCAACTGGATGTCGTGGGAGTAGCCCACGGGTTTGCCCGAACCATCCGCGATGTAGGAAAACGGAATGGAGCTGTCGCGGTGAGCGAGAGTGATGGTGCCGGAGTCGTTGATTTTCTTCAGTGTGCCGGTGAGTTCGGCGGCAAAAACTGGAGTGCTGATCAGAGCAGCAGCGATAGCTGCGCCCAGGATATGGGGAACGATGCGCATCAATACTTCCTCGACATTTGTTTTTTTTATGAAGCCAGCTGAACGGCTCTCTTGTATAGCGACTGCCCGTGACGGCTCCTAAGGCGCCTCAGGCAATCGTTGAAGAGTGTAGAGCATGAGTCGTGCCATACCGAAAACAAAAGGATAACTTCATGATTTATATGGAAATTAACTTTTTGTTTCGGTGATATTTTCGGTCGATAGTCCGGCAAACCGAATAGGGCAGAGGGGCGCGTTCGGAAAACCGAATAGTCCGTAGGGGCGAGCTTGCGCGCGAAAAACGCAAAAGCGCCGCGTTTATGCTGAATAAACGCGGCGCTCTCAGGTTTTTCGCGAGCAAGCTCGCTCCTACACGGTAGGGCGGTCAGGCGGCTTCGATCTTGCCGCGGCTCTGCTCGACCTTGGACAGGTAGCGTTGCAGGTTTTCCTGTTCCTGCTCGGTGGTGAACAGGCCAAGCTTGGTGCGGCGCCACAGCACGTCCTGCGGTTGTGTCACCCACTCTTCGGCGCACAGGTAGTCGACTTCGCGGGTATAGAGGCCGCCACCCAGGTGGTCACCCAGGTCGGCGAGCGATTGCACACCTTCCAGCAAGCGCCAGGTGCGGCTGCCGTAAGTGGTGGACCAGCGGCGGGCGATCTCGCTCGGTACCCAGTCGAACTTGGCGCGGATGGCGTCGGCCAGGGCTTCAGGGGTGCTCATATTTTCGCCGCCGGGCAGGCTCGCCGTGGCAGTCCAACTTGGGCGCATCTGGGTGAAGTACGGCGCCAGTTGGGCCATGGCCGACTCAGCCAGTTTGCGATAGGTGGTCAGCTTGCCGCCGAATACCGACAGGATCGGCGCTTCGCCGGTGCCGCCGGACAAGGCCAGGGTGTAATCACGCGTGATGGCCGATGGGTTATCCGACTCGTCGTTGCACAGCGGGCGCACGCCGGAGTAGGTGTGGACAATATCGTCACGGCTCAGTTGTTTCTTGAAGTGCGCGTTGACCACCTTGAGCATGTAGTCGGTTTCACCTTCGGTGATCGCCACTGCAGCCGGGTCGCCGGTGTATTCGCGGTCGGTGGTGCCGATGATGGTCAAGTGGTTCAGGTACGGAATGGTGAAGACGATGCGCTGGTCTTCGTTCTGCAGGATGTGCGCATGGGCGCCTTCGTACAGGCGCGGCACGATCAGGTGGCTGCCTTGAATCAGGCGGATGCCGTAGGGCGAATCCAGCTTCAGGTCGTCCTTGATGAATTTGGCCACCCAAGGGCCGGCAGCATTCACCAGCGCGCGGGCGCGGATCGAGAACAGGCTGCCGTCGGCACGCTCCATGTTCATTTCCCACAGGCCGTTGCTGCGATGGGCGCTGACGCAACGGGTCTGCGTGTGGATGTGCGCGCCTTTCTCGCGGGCTGCCATGGCATTGAGCACGACCAGGCGGGCGTCATCGACCCAGCAGTCGGAGTATTCGAAGCCTCGGGTGATTTCACTTTTCAGCGGGCTGTCGGCGCCAAACTTGAGGCTTTTGGACCCTGCCAGTTTCTCGCGCTTGCCCAAGTGGTCATACAGGAACAGGCCGGCGCGAATCATCCACGCTGGGCGCAGGTGCGGGCGGTGCGGCAGTACGAAGCGCATTTGCTTGACGATGTGCGGCGCTTTGCCCAGCAGCACTTCACGTTCTGCCAGGGCTTCACGCACCAGGCGGAATTCGTAGTGTTCCAGGTAACGCAGGCCACCGTGGATCAGCTTGCTGCTGGCCGATGAGGTGTGGCTGGCCAAGTCATCCTTTTCGCAAAGGAATACCGACAAACCGCGACCGGCTGCGTCTGCTGCAATCCCGACGCCATTGATCCCGCCACCAATTACGGCAACGTCATAGACTTCGGCAAGCGGTGGAGCAGGCAAGGTGGAAGGGTTCATCGGCTGGCCTCGCGATCTTTTCGTCTTGGAATTCGAACATTAATGTTCATTTGCGAAAATGGTAGCTGATAATTGCGGGCACAGCCACCCGACTTCGATTGAAAAAACTCATCGAAGGGTGGGGAAAGGAAAATTTGTGAACATGAGCCTGTGACAGGCTTGAGGTATGGGCTATTGGATAGATCGCTTTCGCGAGCAAGCCCGCTCCCACATTTGACCGCATTCCCATGTTGGAACTCGATCAAATGTGGGAGCGGGCTTGCTCGCGAAGGCGGCGGTACAGGCGCTACACGACCTCCAGCCGCACCTTATGCTCATTCAACACCTGCACCAACGCCGGCACCGGCTGTTGGTCAGTCACCAGGCAGTCCACCAGGCTGATCGGCCCCAGGCGAATCATGGCATTGCGCCCGAATTTGCTGGAGTCTGCCGCCAGAATCACTTGTCGCGCATTGGCGATGATTGCCTGGGAAACCCGTACTTCCTGGTAATCGAAGTCCAGCAGGCTGCCGTCCTCGTCGATACCGCTGATGCCCACCAGGGCAAAGTCGACCTTGAACTGGTTGATGAAGTCGACACTGGCCTGGCCGACCACACCACCGTCACGGCGCACATTGCCGCCGGTGAGCAACACATCGAAGTCGTCCTTGGCACTGAGCATGGTGGCGACGTTGAGGTTGTTGGTGATGATTTTCAGGTGGTTGTGATTGAGCAGCGCACGGGCGATGGATTCGGTGGTGGTGCCGATGTTGATGAACAGCGAGGCGTGATCGGGAATCTGTGCGGCAATGGCTTCGCCGATGCGTTGCTTCTCGTCGCGCATCTGGTCGGCACGCATGGCGTACGCGGTGTTCTCGACACTGGAGTCATAGGCTGCGCCGCCGTGGTAGCGGCGCAACAGGTTGGCGTCCGCCAACTGGTTGATATCGCGGCGGATGGTTTGCGGGGTGACAACGAATAGCTGCGCCATTTCCTCGATACTGACGTAGCCGCGTTCGCGGACCAGTTCGAGGATTTGTTGTTGGCGGGGAGGCAGATTCATGGGGCGTCCTTTGGGCTGCCATACAAAAGTGGCCCATGATGACGCAGGAATCCGCTCCCTGCCAGTTACAACCTACCGCAAGCCAGCGCTTGGCTTATTCGGCGCCTTCGTGCGGCTCCCAGTCACGGGTGCGGCTCACAGCTTTTTGCCAACCGGCGTAGAGTTTCTCTTTGGCCGCTTCATCCAGCTGTGGCTCGAACTCGCGCTCGATTACCGCTTTGCCGCGCAGCTCGTCCAGGCTGCCCCAGAAACCACACGCCAGGCCAGCCAGGTAGGCCGCGCCGAGGGCAGTGGTTTCACGCATTTGCGGGCGTTCTACCTGGGTGCCGAGGATGTCGGCCTGGAACTGCATCAGGAAGTTGTTGGCAACCGCACCGCCGTCCACGCGCAGGGCCTTGAGGCGTTCGCCCGAGTCCTGTTGCATGGCGTCGAGGACGTCGCGGGTCTGGTAGGCAATCGACTCCAGGGCTGCACGAATAATGTGGTCCACGCGTACGCCACGGGTCAGGCCGAACAGCGCGCCACGGGCATACGGGTCCCAGTAGGGCGCGCCGAGGCCGGTGAAGGCGGGTACCAGGTACACGCCGTTGCTGTCCTTGACCTTGCCGGCAAAGTATTCGGTGTCGTGGGCATCGTTGATGATCTTCAGCTCGTCACGCAGCCATTGCACGGTGGAGCCGCCGTTGAAGACTGCGCCTTCCAATGCGTAGGCCACCTCGCCGCGTGGGCCGCAGGCGATGGTGGTGAGCATGCCGTGCTTGGATTTGACCGCCTTGTCGCCGGTGTTCATCAGCAGGAAGCAGCCGGTACCGTAGGTGTTCTTGGCCTGGCCCGCTTCCACGCACATCTGGCCGAACAGGGCGGCTTGCTGGTCACCGGCAATGCCGCCGATGGCAATACCGCTCTTGGTACGGCCGTAGATTTCCGATGACGACTTCACTTGCGGCAGCATTTCCCGCGGAATGTCGAGAATCTCCAGCATCTTCGCATCCCACTCCAGGGTGTGGATGTTGAAGAGCATGGTGCGCGAGGCGTTGGTGTAGTCGGTGACGTGGGTCTTGCCGCCGGTAAATTTCCAGATCAGCCAGCTGTCGACGGTGCCGAACAGCAGTTCGCCATTGCGCGCACGTTCGCGGCTGCCTTCGACGTTGTCGAGGATCCACTTGAGTTTGGTGCCGGAAAAGTACGGGTCGGTCACAAGACCCGTGGTGTCGCTGATGTATTGCTCGTGGCCATCGCGCTTGAGTTGCTGGCAGATCTCGGTGCTGCGGCGGCACTGCCAGACAATGGCATTGTAGATCGGGCGGCCGGTGATCTTGTCCCAGACCACGGTGGTTTCACGCTGGTTGGTGATACCGATGGCGGCCACTTGGTCGTGGTGCAGGCCGGCCTGGGCCAGCGCTTCGACCATCACCGCGCTCTGGGTGGCGAAGATTTCCATCGGGTCATGTTCGACCCAGCCAGCCTGCGGGTAATGCTGGACGAATTCGCGCTGGGCGGTACACACCACGTTGGCGTCACGATCGAAGATGATCGCCCGGGAACTGGTAGTGCCCTGATCAAGGGCAATGATGTAGTTCTTATTCTGAAGGTCGGTCATGTCAATTGCCTTGGACGAAATAAGGAAGTCAGAAATCAGCCTGGGCCGCGAAGGGCAGGGGACCAGGCTGGCGCTTTCAGGAAATACGGGTCTTGCCGTTGACAGCCGTGTCAGGTGTTTCTTCAGCGATAGCCGGTGCGGCGCTTGGCAGGTGGCGAGCAATCAGCCCGCGGTAGGCCGCAGCACCGAGGCATGCACCGACAATCGGGGCGAAAATCGGCACCAGGAAATAAGGAATATCGCGACCGCCAGTAAAGGCCATTTCACCCCAACCGGCGAAAAAGGTCATCAGCTTGGGACCGAAATCCCGAGCCGGGTTCATCGCAAAGCCGGTCAGCGGGCCCATGGCGCTACCAATCACCGCGATCAGCAAGCCGATCAGCAGGGGCGCCAGCGGGCCGCGTGGCAGGCCGTTGTTGTCATCGGTAAGGGCCATGATCACGCCCATCAGGATGGCGGTGATGACCATCTCCACCAGAAATGCCTGGGCCGTGCTCAGCAGTGCATGGGGGTAGGTTGAGAACACCGAGGCCAATTCCAGGCTGGCTTGAGAGCCGCGGATCATGTGGTGGGTTTGTTCGTAATCGAAAAACAGGTTGCTGTAGAGCGTGTACACCAAGGCGGCGGAGCAGAAGGCGCCGGCGACCTGGGCAAGAATATAGAAGGGCAGTTTGCGCTTTTCAAAATCGGCAAAGATGCACAGGGCGATACTGACCGCCGGGTTGAGGTGAGCCCCGGAAATACCGGCACTCAGGTAGATCGCCATGCTCACGCCGACCCCCCAGATGATACTGATTTCCCACAAGCCAAAGCTCGCACCCGCGACCTTGAGCGCGGCGACGCATCCTGTACCGAAGAAGATCAGCAGCGCGGTGCCCAGGAATTCGGCCATGCATTGGCTCGAAAGTGAAGGCTGTTGAAGAGCAGTTGTCATGGAAAACCTCAATTGTTGTTCTTGTCTTGCGCACCGCCTCAACGGGCAATTGCGCGATATTCACCGCGAGAAGGATCCCCATCCTGGATCGCGGCTTACTGCGGAGTACCAGAGGATTATTCCTACGGTATTCGGAAACGAAAAAATATAGACAAGAATGACCGCTGTCAAAGGTCGAAAGTGAACCATTGGTCATTTCCGAACTATTGGTGTGGTGAATGATCATCGGCAGGGCGCGTCGCTTTAGCGGTAATAGGGCTGTGCTAGAGCGTTTCAGGCGGTCTTGGCCTAGAATTGGCCATCAGTTTGCCCGCCTGGAGCCGCTATGACCCCCGCATTGGACCTGTTGAAAAAAGTTCGCGCCGAACATCGCATCCACAGTTATGAACATGATCCCAAGGCAGCATCCTATGGGCTGGAGGCCGCGGAAAAATTGAGCCTGGACCCGGCCCAGGTGTTCAAGACGCTGCTGGCGAGCAGTGAGAAGGGTGAGTTGTTGGTGGCGGTGGTGCCGGTCGTCGGAAGTCTGGACTTGAAAGCTCTGGCTCACGCTGCGGGTGTGAAGAAAGTCGAAATGGCTGACCCGGCAGCGGCGCAGCGCTCCACGGGTTATCTGTTGGGCGGCATCAGCCCGTTGGGGCAGAAGAAGCGGCTGCGCACGTTTATCGATGAAACGGCGCAACCCTTTGCAACGATTTTTGTCAGTGCGGGCAGAAGGGGCTTGGAAGTTGAATTGCCGGCGGCGGTGTTAGCGGAACACACCCAGGCCAAATTTGCACCGATTGGCCGGGCCTGATAATCATTTTTTGAAGGCCGTGGCTCTCAAATGCGTGGTTTGACAGAGATAGGCATAGGTATCTTCATAACTTTGGAGTGACGCTGAACCTGTGGCGAGGGAGCTTGCTCCCGTGACGGAATGCCAACCGACGCTGACCTACCTGACACACTGCTATCCAATTGTGGGAGCTGGCTTGCCTGCGATGACGGCCAGCCAACACCTACCTACCTGACACTCAGAGATCAAACTGCGGGCTTGCTCGCGAAGGCGGCCTGGCAGGCGACACAGTTGGATTGTGTACATATCCATTGCTGCGGTAACGGCCGCTTAGGGTTCCGCTCTGACAGCGGCTCACTTTTGAAAAGCGCAAAAGTAAGCAAAACGCTCTTGCCCCACCACTCGGCACCTCGCTTGGGCTCGGTGTGCCCGAACGCAGGCTTGAATCCGTGGGCCGCCGCCACGCGCCATCCATGGCGCGGGGCGGCTAACCCGGCGTCCTGCCGGGTTACCCACGAATTCAAGCCTGCGTTCGGCCAGCGTGGTTTAACGGGGCGCCTGAGATCAAAAGCAGATCAAGATCAAGAGCGGCTCGCTTCGCATCGTGGTTACCGTCTGCTATCGCAGGCAAGAGCTCCCACAGTTTGATCCGGCTTTATCAGTGAGCGACGCTGTGGCGGCGCACGCCTGACTCAACGGCGGGAATCTGCGCCGCTGTGCTGCCGGATGCCTGGAACAACACCAGGTGTTCAGCCGCCACACGAATCCCCACCTCTGCGCCCACCTGGTGATCGGCATGGCTGGGGAAAATCGATTCCAATTGCGCGCCGGTCGGCAGTTGCAATCGGTACAAGGTCGAGGCACCGAGGAAGGTCTTGCCGACGATCCGGGCTTTCAACGCGCTGTCCGGCGCATACACGATGTCATCCGGGCGCAGGAGTACATCCACCGCAGCACCGGTTGGCAAGGTATAGGCTCGGTTGCCGCGCAGGTCGCCCAGTTCAGTGCTGACCGATTCCGGCGAGTTCAGCCGGCCACGGATGAAATACCCCTGGCCGATGAAACTGGCGACGTAAGGCGTTTGCGGTTCGTGATAGAGGTTGTAGGGCGTGTCCCACTGCTCTAGTCGGCCTTCCTTGAAGACCCCCACGTGATCGCTGACGGCGAAGGCCTCTTCCTGGTCATGGGTCACCAGGATCGCGCTGGTGCCGCGCGCTTTGAGGATGTCGCGCACTTCATGGCTGAGCTTGCGGCGCAGTTCGCCATCGAGGTTGGAAAAGGGTTCATCCAGCAACAGCAGTTGCGGCTCCGGCGCCAGGGCGCGAGCGAGGGCGACACGTTGTTGCTGGCCACCGGAAAGCTCATGGGCAAAACGCTTGCCCAGGTTCTTCAGGTTGACCAGTTCGAGCAACTCGGCGACCACGCGCTCTTTTTGCGGGTGTTTGCGAATGCCGAAGGCGATGTTGTCAGCCACGCTCAGGTGCGGGAATAACGCGTAGTCCTGGAACACCATGCCGATACGACGTTTCTCCGGTGCCAGGGTGAAACCGGCACGGGAGATGACGTCGCCCGCCAGGCTGATTTCGCCTTCATGCACCGGCTCAAAGCCAGCAATGGCGCGCAGGGTGGTGGTCTTGCCGCAGCCCGAAGAGCCGAGCAGGCAACCGATATCGCCGGCGTTGAGGTGCAGGTTGAGGTTCTGCACCACGCGCTGGTCTTGATAGCCGCATGCCAGGTTGCGCAGGTTCAGCAGTAATGGCTGGCTCATGCGTGGTGGTACGACGGTGGTACGAGGAATTCGAGCAAGGCTTTTTGCGCATGCAGGCGGTTCTCGGCCTGATCCCACGCGACTGAGCGCGGATCGTCGAGCAGGTCCTGGCTGATTTCTTCGCCCCGGTGGGCGGGTAGGCAGTGCATGAACAGCACGTCCGGCGCGGCCAGGTCGAGCAATGCGCGGGTCACCTGGAACGGCGCGAACCGGGCCAGGCGCTTGGCGGTTTCGTCTTCCTGGCCCATGGAGGTCCAGACGTCGGTGCTGACCAGGTGAGCGCCGACCACTGCGTCTTTTGGATCGCGCAGCAGTTGCACACGGCCATCGGCCTTGGCCATGAACTCGGCGCTGGGCTCGTAGCCTTCAGGGCAGGCGATGCGCAGGTGGAAGTCAAACTGAATCGCCGCTTCTATATAGCTGTTGCACATGTTGTTACCATCGCCGATCCAGGCCACGGTCTTGCCTTGGATCGAGCCACGGTGTTCGAGGAAGGTTTGCATGTCGGCCAGCAACTGGCAGGGGTGCAGGTCATCGGACAGGCCGTTGATCACGGGCACACGGGAGTTGGCGGCAAATTCGGTCAGGGTGCTGTGGGCGAAGGTACGGATCATCACGGCGTCGAGCATGCGCGACATCACGATGGCGCAATCGCTGATCGGCTCACCACGGCCCAATTGGGTGTCGCGCGGTGACAGGAAGATCGCCTGGCCACCCAGTTGGATCATGCCGGCCTCGAACGACAGGCGTGTGCGGGTCGAGGACTTTTCGAAAATCATCCCCAGTACACGGTTTTTCAAAGGCTCAAACAGTACGCCGCGGTTACGCAGGTCTTTAAGCTCAATGCCTCGACGGATCACGCTGACCAGCTCTTCGGGCGTGCAATCCATCAGGGAGAGAAAGTGCCTTGCGCTCATCATTAACTACCTTTTGCAACAGACCGCAGATACTCAAAGCCTTGTTTATTGCGACAACGGGCGAGACCTGCGGCGAAAGCCGCACGGGGCGACGAAATAGGGGGAGACGCGATATTGACATTAAATGTCGCGTTTTACCAATAGGGCTACGGTTTTAGGGGTGTTCAAGCAGGGCGCTGGCGCGCGTTTGAAGACGATTTCCTGACAGCAGCGAGCCATTTGTACACTGGCGTCCAGGCCTTTTGCAATGCGCGGGGGCGGGCGTGGGCCAGGTCGCGTCGGTTTCAGCGCCTGTGGGCAAGGTTTCTGAAACATTTGCTCATGCTTGGCCATGCCCTGGCCTATGCCTGTCGATTCACAACGCGAAGGTTGCTGGCGCGCCAAGGGGGCGCGGCCCATAGTTGAGCCAAAGCCCCTATAAAAGAGACTGGCCATGACCAAGACTCTCCACCACCGTGCCTGCCACTTGTGCGAAGCCATCTGCGGCCTCACCTTGGAAACCACCCAAGCCGAAGACGGTAGCCTGGCGATCACCTCGATCAAGGGCGACCCCCTGGACAGTTTCAGTCGCGGCCACATCTGCCCCAAGGCCGTGGCCCTGCAGGACATTCAGAACGACCCGGACCGTTTGCACCAACCCATGCTGCGCGTGGGCAGCCAATGGCAGCCGATTGCCTGGGATGACGCCTTTGCCCTGGTGGCTGAGCGGCTGGCGGGCATTCAGGCGCGGCACGGCCAGAACGCGGTGGCGGTGTATCAGGGCAACCCCAGCGTGCATAACTATGGCTTGATGACCCACAGCAACTACTTTCTAGGGCTGTTGAAGACGCGCAATCGTTTCTCCGCAACCTCGGTAGACCAGTTGCCTCATCACCTCACCAGTCACCTGATGTACGGCCACGGCCTATTGCTGCCCATCCCTGACATCGACCAGACCGATTTTATGGTGATCCTCGGCGGCAACCCGCTGGCCTCCAATGGCAGCATCATGACCGTGCCCGATGTCGAGAAACGCCTCAAGGCCATCCAGGCACGGGGCGGCAAAGTGGTGGTGGTCGACCCTAGGCGCAGCGAGACGGCGGCCATCGCCGACCAGCACTTGTTCGTACGTCCGGGCGGCGATGCGGCGTTGCTGTTCGGCGTGCTCAATACCTTGTTCACTGAAGGGCTGACACGCGACAGCCATTTGCCGGTGCAAGGCCTGGACGAGGTGCGCAGGGCGATCGCCGGCTTTGATGCCGAGGCCATGAGCCGCCAGTGTGCGGTGCCTGCCGAACAGATTCGCCAGTTGGCCAGGGACTTCGCCGGCGCTGATAAGGCTGTCTGTTATGGCCGCATGGGCGTCTCGACCCAGGCGTTCGGTACGCTGTGCCATTGGCTGGTGCAACTGATCAACCTGGTGACCGGCAACCTGGACCGTGTCGGCGGCGCGCTCTGCACCAGCCCGGCGGTGGACCTGGTGGCCTCCACCAGCGGCGGCCATTTCAATCGCTGGCAGAGCCGCGTGTCCGGGCTCCCGGAGTACGGCGGAGAACTGCCGGTGTCGGCGCTGGCCGAAGAAATGCTCACCGAGGGTGAAGGCCAGGTCCGCGCCCTGGTGACGGTGGCCGGCAACCCGGTGCTGTCCACGCCTAACGGTCGCCAATTGGAGCAAGCCCTGGACGGGTTGGCGTTCATGGTCAGCATCGATTTGTATATCAACGAGACCACGCGTTATGCCGACCTGATTTTGCCTTCCACCTCGGCGCTGGAAAACGATCACTACGACACCACCTTTAATCTGTTTGCGGTGCGCAATGTCACGCGCTTCAATCGCGCCATCCTGCCCAAGCCTGAGGGCGCGTTGCATGACTGGGAGATCTTTGTCGGCCTGGCCAAGGCATTTGCGGCGCACACTGGCGCGGTGCTCAAGCCCACCCTGCCACCGGCGCAGATGATCGACTTCGGGCTGCGCGCGGGTGCCTACGGTGACGCATCCAGTCATAAGTTATCGGTGGCGATGTTGGCAGATCATCCCCATGGCATGGACCTGGGGCCGCTCAAGCCCAACCTCGCGGCACGTTTGAAAACCGCGGATGGCAAGGTGCAAGCAGCACCGGCCGTGATCCTCGCAGACCTGGCGCGTTTCGCCGCGCAGCCGGTGCCGGTGGCCGACGAACTGTTACTGATTGGCCGACGGCACGTGCGCAGCAATAATTCCTGGATGCATAACTATCACCGGCTGGTAAAGGGCAAGCCACGCCATCAACTGTTGATGCACCCCGACGACCTGACCCGTCGGCAGCTGAGCGATGGCCAGCGGGTGCGAGTGAGTTCGCGCACCGGCATGATCGAAGTGGAAGTGGTGGCCAGTGCGGACATGATGCCGGGCGTGGTCAGCCTGCCTCACGGCTGGGGCCACGGTCGCCCGGGCGTGCAGATGAGCATCGCGAACAGCCAGCCGGGCGCGAGTGTCAATGACTTGACCGACGAGCGGCAATTGGATGAGTTGTCGGGTAATGCGGCGCTCAACGGCGTGCCGGTGAAGGTGGCGGCGGCCTGAGCATCCTGCTGGATTTTTGCGTTACAATGCGCCACCGTGCCGACCCGTGAGTCGCAAAGTTCCTGCAGAGGTGTTCCATGGATATCATCGAAACGATCAAAGAGCAGATTGCCAACAACACCATTCTGCTTTACATGAAGGGCGCACCTAACGCGCCTCAGTGCGGTTTCTCCGCAAAAGCGTCCCAGGCTGTCATGCAATGCGGCGAGAAGTTCGCTTACGTGGATATCCTGCAAAACCCTGAAATCCGCGCCAACCTGCCAAAGTACGCCAACTGGCCGACTTTCCCGCAGCTGTGGGTAGCCGGTGAGCTGGTTGGCGGTAGCGACATCATCACTGAAATGGCAGCTGATGGTTCGCTGCAAGCGCTGATCAAGGGCGCAGCGGAAAAAGCAGCGGCCAAGACTGACGCCTAATTGGCGAGCAATAAAAAGCCCCGCTTCTCACAAGAGAGCGGGGCTTTTTTTGAGCTTTTCTGTAGGAGCGAGCTTGCTCGCGAAGGTCGCCCAGGCAACGCGTTAAATCAGATGCGCTGCGTGATCGTTGACGTTCTTCGCGAGCAAGCTCGCTCCTACAGTGATAACAAGGGCAGTTATTCACCCATCTGCGATTGCAGGTAATTCTCCAGGCTGACCTTGTCGATCAGGCCCAGTTGAGTTTCCAGCCAGTCGATATGCTCTTCCTGGTCTTCCAGGATATCTTCCAGCAGTTCACGGCTGCCGAAATCGCCCTTGGTTTCGCAGTGGGCAATCGCGGCTTTCAGGTCGCTGTGGCTCTTGCGCTCAAAGCCCAGGTCGCTGCTGATCATTTCCTGGGTGTGCTCGCCGATGTTCAGCTTGCCCAGGTCTTGCACGTTCGGCAGGCCTTCCAGGAACAGGATGCGCTTGATCAGCGCGTCGGCGTCCTTCATGGCTTTGATCGATTCTTTGTATTCACGCTTGCCGAGCTTTTCCAGGCCCCAATCGTCGTACATGCGTGCATGCAGAAAGTACTGATTGATCGCGACCAGTTCATTGGCAAGGATTTTGTTGAGTTGCTGGATGACTGAGATGTCGCCTTTCATGACTGGGGTCCTGCCCTGTAATAGCTGTGTATAAGGCGGAGTCTGAGCGGTGAAAATCCTAGTGTCAAACCTAAGTTATTGAATAATAAATGAAAATTAATCGGAATAAGAATGTTTGTGTTCCGCGTCTAAGCGCTAACTAATTGAATTAATGGCATAAAAAAACCGGACACTAGGTCCGGTTCTTCAAAACAGGCCTATTCAGGCGTGTTTAAATTCTGCTGGGTAGGGGAGCGCGGCCTGGGCTGTCTGCAGCTGCGTCAGGGTTTCCCGTACCACTTGCTTGGCCAGGCAAGCACATTTGCCACACTGGCTGGCTACGCCGGTGGTTTCACGTACTTCCTTGTAGCTGCAGCAACCTTCGTAGATTGCTTCGCGGATTTGTCCGTCGGTGACGCCAGTGCAGAGGCAGACATACATAAGTGAGAACCGTCGCGGGTTTATGGCTTAAGTGCGATGGATCTTAATGTTAACGAGAATGATTGTCAAAATAGTTTCATCGACAATCCAGCGCGCATCGCCCATGCGCTGACGAACGGTTTTTTCGGTGTATGATGGTCGGTCTTTACGAAGCGTGATTGCGTCATGTTTCTGTCGATTTTCACCGGCAGACTCGACCTGTCCTTTTACTTCAATCGTCACCCCCTACATCAGGAGATATCCAATGAGCGTACTCGTCGGTAAACAAGCCCCGGATTTCGACGTACCAGCTGTCCTCGGCAATGGCGAAATCGTTGACAGCTTCAAACTGTCTGAAGCCATCAAAGGCAAATACGGCCTGGTGTTCTTCTACCCGCTGGACTTCACCTTCGTCTGCCCTTCGGAGCTGATCGCCCTGGACCACCGCATGGACGATTTCAAGGCGCGCAACGTTGAAGTGGTCGCGGTTTCCATCGACTCCCATTTCACCCACAACGCCTGGCGCAACACCGCCATCAATGATGGCGGCATCGGCAAAGTCAAATACACCATGGCTGCCGACATGAAGCACGACATCGCCAAGGCCTACGACGTTGAGTCCGAAGGCGGCGTGGCGTTCCGTGGCGCGTTCCTGATCGACGACAAGGGCGTTGTGCGCTCGCAGATCATCAACGACCTGCCGCTGGGCCGTAACATGGAAGAACTGATCCGCCTGGTCGACGCGCTGCAATTCCACGAAGAGCACGGCGAAGTCTGCCCTGCCAACTGGAAAAAAGGCGACAAAGGCATGAACGCTTCGCCAGAAGGCGTTGCGGCTTACCTGACCGAGAACGCTGGCAAGCTGTAAGCCAACGTCACGGTATAAAAAAACCGGCCTGAGAAGGCCGGTTTTTTTATGGGTGGGGACTTGCTCCCGTGGCGGCCTGACAGCCTACGCTGGTGGGTCTACCTGACACCCACAATCCAACTGTGGGAGCTGGCTTGCCTGCGATGGCGGCCTACCAGCCAACACTTCTCTACCTGACACCCCACAAGCCAACTGTGGGAGCGGGCTTGCTCGCGAAGGCGGCCTGGCAGTCAACACAGTTGGATTGGGTGCATATCCATTTCTGCGGTAACGGCCGCTTAGGGTTCCGCCCTGACGGCGGCTCACTTTTGAAAAGAGCGCAAAAGTAAGCAAAACGCTCTTGCCCCACCACTCGGCACCTCGCTTGGGCTCGGTGTGCCCGAACGCAGGCTTGAATCCGTGGGCCGCCGCCACGCGCCATCCATGGCGCGGGGCGGCTAACCCGGCGTCCTGCCGGGTTACCCACGAATTCAAGCCTGCGTTCGGCCAGCGTGGTTTAACGGGGCGCCTAAGATCAAAAGCCAGATCAAGATCACAAGCAGATCAAGATCAAGAGCGGCTCGCTTCGCATCGTGGTTACCGTGGGCTGCGACAACCTACAGAATTGTGTAGATACCTATGCTCATCGGGGCTCAGTCGTTGAAGTCTTCCCAGCCACCCATCTGTTTCCAGCGATTGACGATGCCGCAAAACAGCTCGGCAGTCTTCTCGGTGTCGTAGCGGGCCGAGTGGGCTTCACGCCCGTCAAAGTCGATACCGGCTGCCTGGCAGGCTTTGGCCAGAACGGTCTGACCGTAGGCCAGGCCGGCAAGGGTGGCGGTGTCAAAGCTGGAGAACGGGTGAAATGGGTTGCGCTTCATGTCCAGCCGCGCCACGGCGGCGTTCAGGAAACCCAGGTCGAAACTGCTGTTGTGGCCGACCAGGATTGCGCGTTTGCAGCCATTGGCCTTCAACGCCTTGCGCACGCCACGGAAGATATCGGTCAGTGCCGCTTCTTCACTCACCGCCATGCGCAGGGGGTGGTCGAGCTTGATCCCGGTGAACTCCAGGGCAGCGGCTTCGATATTGGCGCCTTCGAAGGGCTCTACGCGAAAGAAATGCGTGTGCTCCGGGTACACAAAGCCTTGTTCGTCCATGCCGATGGTGGTTGCGGCAATTTCCAGCAAGGCATCGGTGGCGCAGTTGAAACCACCGGTTTCTACGTCGATGACGACCGGCAGATAGCCGCGAAAACGCTCGGCCATCGGATGGCGCGAGCCGCCACCGCCGTGCTCTTGTTCGTCGTCGTAATGATCTTCACTCACTTGCTTTCCTCCAGCAGGCGCCAGCGCAGTGTTTCACCGGCGCGCAGCGGGATAACGGTCAGCTCGCCAAACGGCAGGCTGGCAGGGGCGGTCCAGTCTTCACGAACCAGGGTAATGCGGTCGGTATTCGCCGGCAGGCCGTAGAAACGCGGGCCGTTGAGGCTGGCGAAACCTTCGAGCTTGTCCAGCGCGTTACGCTGTTCAAACGCTTCGGCGTACAACTCGATGGCGGCAAACGCGGTGTAGCAGCCGGCGCAGCCGCATGCGGCTTCCTTGGCGTGCTGGGCGTGGGGCGCCGAGTCGGTACCGAGGAAGAACTTCGGGCTGCCGCTGGTGGCGGCATCCAGCAGGGCTACCTGATGGGTGTTGCGCTTGAGGATCGGCAGGCAATAGAAATGCGGCCGAATCCCGCCCACCAGCATGTGGTTGCGGTTGTAGAGCAGGTGATGGGCGGTGATGGTCGCGCCAACGTTGGCCGACGCCTCGCTGACGAACTGCACGGCATCGGCGGTGGTGATGTGTTCAAACACCACTTTGAGCGTGGGGAACAGCTCGACCACACGACGCATGTGTTCATCGATGAAGATTTTTTCGCGATCGAACACGTCCACATCGCCACGGGTGACTTCCCCGTGGATCAGCAACGGCATGCCGACTTCCGCCATGGCTTCGATCGCCGGCAGGATCTTGTCGATACTGGTTACACCGGAATCGGAGTTGGTGGTTGCGCCTGCCGGGTACAGCTTGGCGGCGTGCACATAACCGCTGGCCTTGGCTTCGCGGATTTCTTCAGGCTGGGTGCGGTCGGTGAGGTAGAGCACCATCAACGGTTCGAAGCGGCTGCCGGCCGGTCGTGCAGCGAGGATGCGCTGGCGATAGGCGTCGGCCTCTGCGGCATTGCGCACCGGAGGTACCAGGTTAGGCATGATGATGGCACGGCCAAACGTGCGGGCCACGTCGGCCACGGTTTGGGGTAACGCAGCACCATCGCGAAGATGAATATGCCAGTCGTCGGGACGCAGCAGGGTCAGGCGGTCGGACATTGGGGATTCCAGGCGGGTCAATCTGGTGGGAATGCTACCGGAAAAGACTCTTGCAGGCACTCGCTATCAAGTTTTGCCGGATGCTACCGATATCTCCGGGTATGCCTTAACGATGTATGACGCTGTGAAGTGTTGTAGAAACCCATGGAGCCTCCCGTGCGCCAGTATTATCTAGCCCTGCTCAGTGTGTTCGCTAGCCTGCCTGCGGCGGCCCTCACGTTCCAGACACGTCTGGAGAATATTGAGTGGAAGGTAGAGGGCGATCAGTTCGAGTGCCGCTTGACCCAGCCGATCACCGATTTCGGTTCCGGTGAATTCGTACGCCGGGCCGGCGAACAGGCGACGTTTCGTCTGAAAACCTATGGCAGCAGCCTCGGCGCCGGCTCGGCAACCCTGTTGGCCGCTGCTGCGCCGTGGCAACCGGGCCGAGGTGATATCAACCTTGGGGCCGTGCGTGTCGGCAGCGGCGACGTGCTGTTCAATAGCTCCCAGGCCCAGGCCGGTCGCCTGTTCACCGGCTTGCTCGAAGGGCGCAGCCCGACGGTGCGGCATTACGGGCGTGAAGGCGGTTACTCGGAAATTCGCCTGCTGCCGGTGAAGTTCAACAAGGCCTATAACGATTATCAGCTGTGCACCACCAAGCTGCTGCCCATGAATTACGACCAGGTCAAACAGACCGAAGTCGGCTTCCCCGGTGGCGGCATTGAGCTGGACGCGGCGGCCAAGAAGAAGTTGTCCGTGATCCTGGCCTTCATGAAAGCCGATCCCACGGTCAATCATGTCGAGTTGAATGGCCATTCGGACAACAGTGGCAACCGTCTGACCAACCGCGACGTGTCGCGCCGTCGCGCCCTGGCGGTGATGGACTACTTCAAGGCCAACGGCATCCAGGAATCGCAGATCACGATGCGCTTCCATGGCGAAAGCTACCCCTTGGCGCCCAACACCAATGCCGCCAACCGTGCGCGTAACCGCCGTGTGAATATTCAGCTTGAGCGCGTGGCCGCGCCTGAGAAACCTGCGCCCCAGGCCACTGCGCCGAGCAACCCGGCGGCTACCTCATAAGCATGGGTAACCGCACAACTTCGGTATGACGCCGAAACTGTGGCGAGGGAGCTTGCTCCCGTGACGACCGGATAGCCGACGCCTATCTATCTGACACCCTACGATCCAATTGTGGGAGCTGGCTTGCCTGCGAAGGCGGCCTAACAGTCAACACAGTTGGACCGGGTACATATCCGTTATTTAGGCAACGGCCACTTAGGGTTCCGCCCTGACGGCGGCTCACTTTCGAAAAGCGCGAAAGTAAGCAAAGCGCTCTTGCCCCACCACTCGGCACCTCGCTTGGGCTCGGTGTGCCCGAACGCAGGCTTGAATCCGTGGGCCGCCGCCACGCGCCATCCATGGCGCGGGGCGGCTAACCCGGCGTCCTGCCGGGTTACCCACGAATTCAAGCCTGCGTTCGGCCAGCGTGGTTTAACGGGGCGCCTGAGATCAAAAGCAGATCAAGATCAAGAGCGACTCGCTTCGCATCGTGGTTACCGTTGAACGCTACTAGGGTGTGTAAATACCTATGCTCCATCGAGGCGACCATCGGTCGCCCACTCGACATAATCTGTCGCTTTATCTTCATTTGCTGTCGCGCCCCTGTAATTTCGCGGTTTTGATCGGTAGAATCGTCGCCTTTCCGTACAACCCCGTGGAGTGATGGCATGGCCGACGTAAACAAGGTCGTTCTCGCGTATTCCGGCGGCCTGGACACTTCGGTGATCCTCAAGTGGCTGCAGGATACTTATAACTGTGAAGTGGTGACCTTCACCGCTGACCTGGGTCAGGGTGAAGAGGTCGAACCTGCACGTGCCAAGGCGCAAGCCATGGGCGTGAAAGAGATCTACATTGACGACCTGCGCGAAGAGTTCGTCCGCGATTTCGTCTTCCCGATGTTTCGCGCCAACACTGTCTACGAAGGTGAGTACCTGCTGGGTACCTCCATCGCACGTCCATTGATCGCCAAGCGCCTGATCGAGATCGCCAACGAAACCGGCGCCGACGCCATTTCCCATGGCGCCACCGGCAAGGGCAACGACCAGGTCCGTTTCGAACTGGGTGCCTACGCACTCAAGCCAGGCGTGAAAGTCATTGCGCCGTGGCGTGAGTGGGACCTGCTGTCCCGTGAAAAGCTGATGGATTACGCTGAAAAGCACGCCATCCCGATCGAGCGTCATGGCAAGAAGAAGTCGCCGTACTCGATGGACGCCAACCTGCTGCACATTTCCTATGAAGGCGGCGTGCTGGAAGACACCTGGACCGAGCACGAAGAAGACATGTGGAAATGGACCGTCTCCCCGGAGAACGCTCCAGACAAGGCGCAGTACCTGGAACTGACTTACCGCAACGGCGATATCGTCGCGCTGGACGGCGTTGAAATGACCCCGGCCACCGTACTGGCGACCTTGAACCGTATCGGCGGCCAGCATGGTATCGGCCGTCTCGACATCGTCGAGAACCGTTACGTGGGCATGAAGTCCCGTGGTTGCTACGAAACCCCAGGCGGCACCATCATGTTGCGCGCCCACCGCGCCATCGAATCCATCACCCTGGACCGCGAAGTCGCTCACCTCAAAGACGAGCTGATGCCCAAGTACGCCAGCCTGATCTACACCGGTTACTGGTGGAGCCCGGAGCGTCTGATGCTGCAACAGATGATCGACGCCTCCCAGGCTCACGTGAACGGTGTCGTACGCCTGAAGCTGTACAAGGGCAACGTGATCGTCACCGGCCGCAAGTCCGATGAGTCGCTGTTCGACTCCAACATCGCCACCTTCGAAGAAGACGGCGGGGCCTACAATCAGGCGGACGCGGCAGGCTTCATCAAGTTGAACGCACTGCGCATGCGCATTGCTGCCAACAAGGGCCGCTCGTTGTTCTGAGTCGTGCGCCTGTTGTGAAAAATGGCCCCTTGCGCAAGGGGCCATTTTTTTTTGCCTGGGTTTTTATGGGCGCTTTAAAAGCAGAACTGTTTATTAATGTTTAGCCTGTGTTTAAGGATTTTTTCGTAACTTGCGCAATTATTTTCCGTTTTTGTCATTTGTTTTTAAGTTTGAATGATTTTTTACATCTGGGGAGGAACTATGTCTGACAGAAAATTCACTCATGTAGTTGCAACGGATATGTGAATTGTTGAATTTTCTGTAGGAATTATGGAAGTGCTGAAATATGTTAAATGGAACTAATGGGAACGGTTGTTCCGGGTTGGTTTGTGCGCGTCATGGCGACAAGCAAGGGGCATTTCCTGAAAGTCTTGTGCGGCACGTTTACTTTCAGGGGCTGATGGGCACGATATTTCACTCAAAATATGTACGCGTCGAGAAAGGTCTGAAAGCAACCATAAAGCTCTATGCATCTAAGTTGGCGATTTTTTGTAGGTTAATTCCTATCTTCTTGTGGGTTGGGTCTCTGCCTGCTCTCGTTCGGGGGGGAATGCTATGCCAACTAGTAATCGACTAGGCTATTGTGTTTGCTCTAAATAATTCGAACAGCGAAATTGGACTTTCTCATGAATAAAGTGCTGATCGTGGATGATCATCCCGTCATTCGTCTTGCTGTGCGCATGCTAATGGAGCGTCATGGTTATGAGGTCGTTGCCGAGACCGATAACGGTGTCGATGCGTTGCAACTTGCACGGGAACATATGCCGGATATTGTGATACTGGATATCGGAATCCCCAAGCTCGACGGCCTGGAAGTTATTTGCCGGCTGGCTTCGACCAAGCAAGCCGTCTCGTTCAAGGTACTGGTGCTGACGTCCCAAGCCCCCGGCCATTTTTCCATGCGCTGCATGCAGGCGGGGGCCGCCGGCTATGTGTGCAAGCAGCAGGATCTGACAGAGTTGCTCAGTGCCATCAAGGCGGTGCTTTCCGGCTATAGCTATTTCCCGAACCAGGCGCTCAATTCGGTACGCTCAACCATGGGCAATGCCAGTGAAGCCGACATGGTCGAACGTTTATCGGGGCGGGAGATGATGGTGCTACAGCAACTGGCCCGTGGCAAAACCAACAAGGAGATTGCCGATGGCATGTTCCTGAGCAACAAAACCGTCAGTACCTACAAGACGCGCTTGCTGCTTAAGCTCAATGCCCGATCCCTTGTGGACCTGATCGAACTGGCCCAGCGCAACGGCCTGGTTTAGGAGGATATTGCACCCCTTGAATACCCGTGTAACCGGCAGAAAAAAGCCTCCGTCAGGGAGGCTTCCGGCCGTCAACGGCTCGATCAGAAATCGAAGTCGTAATCGGCCAGCTGTTTTTGCAAGCGTCGCTCTTCCAGAAGATTGTCGATAGTGCGGCGTTTGCTCAAATTGGTCTTGGCCACCTCTGGCACAGGTGTTTCTACCACCTCATCGTCATCCGACGCAACGAGGTCGTCTTCCACTTCCAGGTCTTCTTTGCTGCCAGCGCTCATAAGGTCAACTCCAGGCTAAGACTGCCGTTGGGGCCCCTTATAGCGATAATCCGCGAACGGGTAAAAAAGATTTTTTCAATCGCCTGATCATAAAAACCAATGATCGCTCAATCGTCGGAGGTCTTGTCCTTGTATTCGCACAAATCTTCGATGCGGCAGCTGCCACAGCGCGGCTTGCGGGCCTGGCAAACGTAGCGTCCGTGCAGGATCAGCCAATGGTGGGAGTCGAGCAAATAGGGCTTGGGCACGAACTTCATCAACTGCTTTTCCACCTCAACCACATTCTTGCCCCGTGCAATGCCGGTTCGGTTGCTGACGCGGAAAATGTGCGTGTCCACTGCCATGGTCAACTGCCGGAAGGCCGTATTGAGCACCACGTTCGCCGTTTTGCGGCCCACGCCTGGCAAGGCTTCCAGGGCTTCGCGGGTTTGTGGCACCTCACCCCCATGCAGCTCCAGCAACAGGCGGCACGTCTCGATCACGTTCTTGGCCTTGCTGTTATACAGGCCGATGGTCTTGATGTATTCGGACAGGCCTTCCACACCCAGGGCGTAAATCGCGGCGGGTGTATTGGCTACGGGATACAGCTTGGCCGTGGCCTTGTTGACGCCAGCGTCCGTGGATTGAGCCGAGAGGATCACCGCAATCAGTAACTCGAACGGTGAGGAGTAGGCCAATTCGGTTTTCGGTTCCGGGTTGTCTTCGTGAAACCTGCGGAAAATTTCCAGGCGTTTTGCGGCATTCATAGGGACAGACGTTTCCTTGCAGGCGGTCGGCGTGATGTTAGCAATACACAGTGCAGTGGGTCAGCCGTTGGCCTCGGCATCCTGCAGCGTTTGCTCGGCGGCGTTCAAGGCGGTTTTCAAGGTTGCGATTTCATGCGCGTCAGCATGCTGATCCTGAGCCTTTTTCAACGCAGCCCGGCGCATGGCCAACTGGATCTTTGCGCGCTTGAACTCGGCGCTTTTAGCGGCCGTCTTTGGTGGCTGTGGTGAGCTGTTGGCCTCCAGTGCGGCAAGCGCCTGCTCGGATGCCTCGAACTGTCGCTGCAGCATAATCAATTGCGACTGCTGCTCAAAGGTCGGCGGATGCCCAAACGCTTTCAAGGATTTGTGCAACTGAGCGCGACTCATGGCGACGTTGGTTTTGGCCTGCTTGATCGCGGCGTCCTGAGCGGCCTGAGGGTTATTGACCGGGGCTACCTCCATCGGCGCTGTGCGCTTGGCTCGTGCCACGCGTTCGGCGAGCTTGCAAGCCTCTTCACGTTGCAGGCGGGCGTTACGTTGCTCGAAGCGCCGCCGCGCCCTGTCGCGTTTGAGGTCGCGTGCACGCCGTTCATCATCATTGCTGGCCAAGTCACCGACGATAGGCAAAACCTCAGCGAGCGGACGCATCTCGATGCAGTCAACAGGGCAGGGCGCAACACACAGGTCGCAACCGGTGCACTCATCGACAATCACGGTGTGCATCAGCTTGGCGGCGCCCACAATGGCGTCCACCGGGCAAGCCTGGATGCATTTGGTGCAACCAATGCATTCGGCCTCGCGGATATAGGCGACCTGGGCGGGCGCTTCTCCACGGCGGGTGTCCAGGTCCAGTACTGGCAGGCGCAGCAGTTGCGCAAGCCCGGCAATGGTTTCCTGCCCACCGGGCGGGCACTTGTTGATGGCTTCGCCTTTAGCGATGCCTTCTGCGTAAGGTTTGCAACCCGGGTGCCCGCACTTGCCGCATTGAGTCTGCGGCAGCAGCGCGTCGATACGTTGAATGAGGTTCATGCTGTGATCATAGCGTTGACGCCCGGCCCAGGGAGAAGGGCAAGCTGAGAGGCCCCGCCGTAGCGACAGCGGGGCATTTTGCAGAGGTTACTTGATGCGTTGACCCGGCTTGGCGCCGCTGTCCGGGCTCAGCAGGTAGATTTCTTCGCCGCCAGGGCCGGCCGCCATCACCATGCCTTCGGAAATGCCGAACTTCATTTTCCGTGGCTTGAGGTTGGCGATCATCATGGTCAGGCGGCCATCGAGCTTGGACGGGTCCGGGTAAGCGCTCTTGATGCCGGAAAACACGTTGCGCTGTTCGTCGCCGATATCCAGCGTCAGGCGCAGCAGCTTGTCGGCACCTTCCACGGCTTCGGCTTTGATGATCAGTGCCACGCGCAAATCCACGGCGGCAAAGGCGTCGAAATCGATTTCCGGGGAAATCGGGTCCTTGGCCAGCTCGCCATTACCCGCCGGCGCAGATTGGCCGGTATCGGTCTGGCTGGCCACCAGATCTTCTTTCGAAGCGTCGGTCATGGCCTGGACTTTCACCGGGTCAATACGGGTCATCAAGGGCTTGAACGCGTTCAACTGATGATTACCGAGCAAGGTGGTGTGATCGTTCCAGCTCAACGGCGCCACATTGAGGAACGCCTCGGCATCGGCGGCCAGCAACGGCAGCACCGGCTTGAGGAAGATCACCAACTGACGGAACAGGTTGACGCCGGTGGCGCAGATCGCCTGGACTTCAGCCTCCTTGCCTTCCTGCTTGTTCAGCGACCACGGTGCCTTGTCGGCGATCCAGGCGTTGGCACGGTCGGCCAGGCCCATGATCTCGCGCATGGCACGGGCAAAGTCGCGGGCTTCATAAGCGTCGGCGATGCTCGGTGCGGCGGCCAGGAAGGCGTCGGTCAACTCCGGTGCGGCGTTCTCGGCTACCAGTACACCGGCGTTGCCCTTGTGGATAAACCCGGCACAACGGCTGGCGATGTTGACGACTTTGCCCACCAGGTCCGAGTTGACCTTCTGTACGAAGTCTTCCAGGTTCAGGTCCAGGTCGTCCACACCACGGCCCAGCTTGGACGCGTAGTAATAGCGCAGGTATTCCGGCGACAGGTGGTCCAGGTAGGTGCGCGCCTTGATAAAGGTGCCACGGGACTTGGACATTTTCTGGCCGTTGACCGTCAGGTAGCCGTGTACGGCGATGCCTGTCGGCTTGCGGTAGCCCGAGCCTTCAAGCATTGCCGGCCAGAACAGCGCGTGGAAGTTGACGATGTCCTTGCCGATGAAGTGGTACAGCTCGGCGGTGGAGTCCTTGCCCCAGAACGCGTCGAAGTCCAACTCTGGGGTGCGATCGCACAGGTTCTTGAAGCTGGCCATGTAGCCTATCGGCGCGTCCAGCCACACATAGAAGTACTTGCCCGGCTCGCCCGGAATTTCGAAGCCGAAGTACGGCGCGTCGCGGGAGATGTCCCACTGCTGCAGGCCACTGTCGAGCCATTCGGAGAGTTTGTTGGCCACGGCGTCCTGCAAGGTGCCGCTGCGCGTCCAGGTTTGCAGCATTTGCTGGAAATCCGGCAGCTTGAAGAAGAAGTGCTGCGAGTCCTTGAGCACCGGCGTGGCGCCGGAGATCGCTGATTTGGGATCCTTCAAGTCAGTCGGTGCGTAGGTCGCGCCGCATTTTTCGCAGTTGTCGCCGTACTGGTCTTCGGTGCCGCATTTCGGGCAGGTGCCCTTGATGAAGCGGTCGGCCAGGAACATTTTCTTTTCCGGGTCGAAATACTGGGTCACCGAACGTTGGTCGATGTGCCCGGCTTCTTTCAACCGCAGGTAGATCTGGCTCGACAGCTCGCGGTTTTCGTCGGAGTGAGTCGAGTGGAAGTTGTCGAAGTCCACCAGGAACTCGGCAAAGTCGGCGCTGTGTTCAGCCTGCACATTGGCGATCAGTTGTTCCGGGGTGATGCCTTCCTTTTCGGCGCGCAGCATGATGGCCGAACCGTGGGCGTCGTCCGCGCAGACATAAATGCATTGATTGCCGCGATGCTTCTGGAAGCGCACCCACATATCGGTCTGGATGTACTCAAGCATATGGCCAAGATGGATGGAACCATTGGCATAGGGCAGGGCGCTGGTGACGAGGATCTTGCGTGGCTCGGACATGGGGCTCGGCTACTTGATGAAACGGAGGTCGGCCACTATAAAGCGCCGGGAAATTTATTTCACCCCGTGACGCTGTTTCAGAATCTTCCGGAACCTCGAAAGCGTGCCGTTCAACCGTCGGAACGGTTAGGATAGCCGCCTGTTTCAGTCAGTCTTTTTTCGGGAGTAGCCCATGAGCGCCGTCAATCGCGCAGCGGTGGAAGCCGTTCTTCGCCAGTACACCGACCCCTATTTGAACCAGGACCCGGTCAGTGCCGGTTGTGTGCGCAACATCGAGGTCCAGGGCGACCAGGTGTCGGTACAGATGCAACTGGGTTATGCCGCAGGTTTGTTCAAGCGCGGTTGGGCGCAGATGCTGCAAATGGCCATTGAAGGCATTGATGGCGTGGGATCGGCCAAGGTCGAGATCCAGTGCGTGATCGCCCCGCACAAGGCCCAGGCGCAGATCCCGGGCCTGGCCAACGTCAAGAACGTGGTGGCGGTAGCCTCTGGAAAGGGCGGCGTGGGCAAATCCACCACTGCGGCCAACCTGGCTTTGGCCCTGGCCCGTGAAGGCGCGCGGGTGGGGATTCTCGACGCCGATATCTACGGCCCAAGCCAGGGCGTGATGTTCGGCATCGCCGAAGGCACACGGCCGAAGGTCAAGGATCAGAAATGGTTTGTGCCCATCGAGTCGCTGGGTGTGGAAGTGATGTCCATGGCGTTTCTCACCGATGACAACACGCCGATGGTCTGGCGCGGGCCGATGGTCTCGGGTGCGTTGCTGCAACTGGTCACACAAACGGCGTGGGGCGACCTTGACTACCTGGTGATCGACATGCCGCCAGGCACCGGTGATATCCAACTGACCCTGGCGCAGAAAGTCCCGGTGGCCGGTGCGGTGATTGTCACCACGCCCCAGGACTTGGCGCTGCTGGATGCCCGCAAAGGTGTGGAGATGTTCCGCAAGGTCAACATCCCGGTGCTGGGCGTTGTGGAAAACATGGCGGTGCATATCTGTTCCAACTGCGGGCATGCCGAGCATCTGTTCGGTGAGGGCGGGGGCGAGAAGCTCGCTACTCAGTATGGCGTTGAACTGTTGGCATCTTTGCCATTGGCGATGGAGATTCGTGAGCAGGCCGATGGTGGCAAACCTACCGTCGCGGCCGAGGCTGATGGGCAGATCGCGATGATCTATCAGGAGTTGGCCCGTCATGTGGGTGCGCGGATTGTATTGCAGGAAGCGGCGGCGCCGGGGATGCCGACCATTACCGTGAGCGACGATTGATTAGGCTGTAACGGATACACGCGAAAAGTCTGACGACCAGTGGTGCTCTCGGGTTTTTCGCGAGCGAGCTCGCTCCTACAGGTGGGGCGCCAATAGGGCTTGTTGCTACTTTGCGTAATGCGCGTGTAAGCATTCGCTTACTTTTTCGTAAGTGTTTGGTTTTTTTGGCGGTTGCGTACGTCTTGAAATGACGAAGCTATTATCTATATTATTGAAATATAACGATTATTTTCGCGAGTGAGAGCGGTAGAGTTTGTCAGACCGCTGAGGGCATCGCGTTGAACTTCCCTCGGAACGCTCTAACATCAGCCCTGTGTCCACGGATTGGCACAGCCATCAAGGAACGATGGTTTGAAGGAACGTCGCAGGATGCGATTCATCAGGATGATGAAAAGGAATACAGGGACTAGGGAAAAAATGTGGGCGGGTCATACCGCCCCTTTTTTTGCCTGTAGAAAAGTAAACGCAGGCACCCGAACGCAAAAAAGGCCCTCAAGGGGCCTTTTTTTGTTGGGCAGCGGCGCTTTAGCGCTCTAGTTGCTCAATTTTGTTGGGCTTGCCATCCCATTCAGCAGCATCCGGCATCGGATCTTTGCGCTCGGTGATGTTTGGCCACACTTCGGCCAGCTCGACGTTCAATTGAATGAACTGCTCCATGCCCGCAGGCACTTCGTCCTCGGAGAAAATCGCGACGGCCGGGCATTCTGGTTCACACAGGGCGCAGTCGATGCACTCATCCGGGTGGATAACCAGGAAATTCGGGCCTTCGTAGAAGCAGTCCACCGGACAGACTTCTACGCAGTCGGTGTACTTGCACTTGATGCAGTTGTCGGTGACGACGAAGGTCATTTCTAATTTTCTCCTCAGGCGGCGGCAGCGAAACCCCTTATGGTGGGGTTCGCGAGGTTTGAGAGCGATAGTCTGCGGACCAGGCTAAAAGCCCGCAGCATCCCAAACCGCGCGAGATTCTATCAGCTTGCAAGCGTCTGCGTTATATCCGAGTCTTCAGTGCATATAACATTTCGAGCGCTTTACGCGGCGTCAAGTCATCCAGGTCAAGCTTTGCCAACTCATCCAGCACCGGATGGGGCAGGCTGGCGAACATATCGCTCTGATGCGGCGCGGCAGGTTTCTTGCTGGTCTTGGCAGGGCTGGTGACCACGGTTTCATGGGGCAGCGCCGTGGTTTCCAGGCGGCTTAGGTGTTCACGGGCACGGGTGATCACCTCGTTCGGCACACCGGCCAACTGCGCCACGGCCAGGCCGTAGCTCTGGCTTGCCGGCCCTGGCAGCACATGGTGAAGGAACACGATGCGCTCGTTGTGCTCAGTGGCATTGAGATGCACGTTGGCCACCAGCGGCTCGCTTTCCGGCAGCACCGTCAGCTCGAAGTAGTGCGTGGCAAACAGCGTGTACGCACGCAAATGCGCCAAGCGTTCAGCCGCCGCCCAGGCCAGGGACAGGCCGTCGAAGGTGCTGGTGCCGCGGCCCACTTCGTCCATCAGCACCAGGCTGCGTTCGGTGGCGTTGTGCAGGATGTTGGCGGTCTCGCTCATTTCCACCATAAAGGTCGAACGGCCACCGGCCAGGTCATCGCTGGAGCCGATCCGTGTGAAAATACGGTCCACCAAGGATAATTCGCAACTGGCTGCCGGTACGAAGCTGCCGATATGCGCCAACAACACGATCAACGCGGTCTGGCGCATGTAGGTGGATTTACCGCCCATGTTCGGACCGGTGATCACCAGCATGCGAGTATCGTCGTCCAGTGACAGGTCGTTGGCGACGAAAGGCGTGGTCAGCACTTGCTCCACTACCGGGTGACGGCCTTGCACGATGCGCATGCACGGTTCGCTGACAAACCGTGGGCAATTGAGGTCGAGGTTCAGCGCACGTTCGGCGAGGTTGCTCAGTACATCCAGTTCCGCCAGGGCGGCGGCGGTGTCTTGCAACGGCGCCAGGCGGCTGATCAAGTCCTCCAGCAAGGCTTCGTAGAGCATCTTTTCCCGCGCCAGGGCGCGGCTTTTGGCCGACAGCGCCTTGTCTTCGAACGCTTTGAGCTCGGGGGTGATAAAACGCTCGGCGCCTTTGAGCGTCTGGCGACGTTGATAATCGATAGGCGCCGACTCGGCCTGTTTGCTCGGCAGCTCAATAAAGTAGCCATGCACGCGGTTGTAGCCGACTTTCAGGTTAGCCAGGCCGGTGCGGGCTTTTTCGCGGGCTTCCAGGTCGATCAGGAACTGCCCGGCGTTTTCGCTCAGCGATTGCAGCTCATCCAGCTCGCTGTCATAGCCGGTTTTCAACACGCCGCCGTCACGAATGATCGCCGGTGGGTTGTCGATGATGGCCTTTTCTAGCAGCGCTGCGAGGTCCGGGTAAGTGCCGGCGGTGACGGCAAGCTGTTGCAGGTGCGGTGTGTCCAGTTCGGTCATTGCCACTTGCAGCTGTGGCAGGGCGCTCAGGGCATCACGCAAGCGCGCCAGGTCACGGGGCCGCGCATTGCGCAGGCCGATCCGTGCCAGGATGCGCTCGATATCGCCAATCTCTTTGAGTTGCGGCTGCAATTTTTCAAAGCGGTAGCCGTCCAGCAGGCAGGTAATGGAAGACTGGCGCGCTTGCAGCACCGTTAAATCCCGCAGCGGACGGTTCAACCAACGGGTCAGCAAACGGCTGCCCATGGCGGTCTGGCAACGGTCCACCACCGATTGCAGGGTGTTATCACGCCCACCGGCCAGGTTGGTATCCAGCTCCAGGTTGCGACGGCTGGCGCCATCGAGCACCACGGTATCGTCCAGACGCTCATGGCGCAGGCTGCGCAAATGTGGCAGGGCAGTACGCTGGGTTTCCTTGGCGTAGCTGAGCAAGCAGCCTGCGGCGCCGATGGCCAGGGTCAGCGTCTCGCAACCAAAGCCTTTAAGGTCCTGCACCGAGAACTGCTGGCAAAGACTTTTCAGCGCCGAATCGCGCTCAAAATCCCACGGCGCACGACGCTTGGTCCCACGACGTTTCTCTGCCGGCAAGTCCTTGGGCCAATCATCCGGAATCAACAACTCCACCGGATTGATCCGCTCCAGCTCCGCCAGCAGGTTCTCCCAGCCCTTGATCTCCAGCACGCTGAAATTGCCGCTGGTGATATCCAGCACCGACAGGCCAAACAAACGCTCATCGCCCAACACCGCCGCAATCAGGTTATCGCGACGCTCATCCAGCAACGCCTCATCACTCACCGTACCCGGCGTAATAATGCGCACCACCTGACGTTCCACCGGCCCTTTACTCGTGGCCGGGTCGCCGATCTGCTCACAGATCACCACCGACTCGCCCAGCTTCACCAGCTTGACCAGGTAGCCTTCCAGCGAGTGATAAGGAATCCCACACATCGGAATCGACTGCCCCGCCGACTGCCCGCGCGCGGTCAGGGTAATGTCCAGCAGCTTGGCGGCCTTCTTCGCGTCTTCATAGAAGATCTCGTAGAAGTCGCCCATGCGATAGAACATCAACTGATCAGGGTGCTGGTTTTTCAGGCGCCAGTACTGCTGCATCATCGGGGTGTGGGAGGACAGATCGGAGGTGTTTTTACTCATTGGGTAATAGGCAAATTCGTTGAAAGTGATGGGGCAAAGGGGGCGCTTGGCCCAGCATTTTTTGCGATGGCGGCAAGGTTAACACGCGAGGTGGCGGGTTCGCAGGTTGCAAACGGCTAGGTAAAACGCAAATTAACCCAATAAAAAGCCCGGCACAGGGCCGGGCTTCGAAAGGCGGTGTGCAATCAAGCTCTTTTCGCTTCTGCCTTCATCATCACGAGATTCTGCTGCTTGGTCGCTTCAGTCAGAACCTCACTGTAGACGCGCTTTTTCTGCTCGGATTTTGCGTCACGGATAAAGTCGGCAAAGGAGCTTTTTGCGCCTTTGGACAAGCCCAGCTTGATCGATATCATCAACGCGCTCCTGATGGTGGCCCGAGCTTAGCCGCTAGATCGGCCCGTGTATGCTGCTCGGGAATATGGTAGTCAATTTTGTCGACACCTGCTTTGTAAAGTCGTCCAGAGTTGTCGATATGCTTGATGAGCAAATCCACGTGAACGTCGCCTCCGTACTCTAGCTTAAGGGCGTTCACTACGTCACGTGCCGCAAAGTACTGCTCGATGAAATGCTCTTTACGAATTCTCCGACCTTCGGCCTCCTCGCGAGCGTTCACGAAATCCCAAGCAAGCATGGGGTTTTGATACACATACAAGATCTGTACGAATCTGCCCTTTTTCAATGAGCGTTCCACATTGCTTCTAGCTATTTTTAGATTCGAAAAGGTGCCATCGAGCAGGAAGGATTGTCGTTGATCCAATGCGAGGTCGACGATTTTTTCGACCAAAATAGATACGCTTGGTTGAAACAGCCACGAGTTCGCCCCCTGATACGCTGCAAACTCCTTGCGAAGCTCATCGGGGTCGATCCTTAGGATGGGGGTGTCGGCGAACAGGTTCACGAGAGCGATTGAGGCCTCGGTTTTTCCTGCTCCGGGTGATCCTGCCATGAAGACGGACACCGGCGACTCTTCTGATGGATAGATAGCTTTGTCTGTCAGCCGTTTGGCAATTGATTTTTTATTTGAGCGGGCAAAGCGCAGTGCTTCTTCTGAAATATCAATCTCTGCCGGTGTCATCCTCCCTGCTTCGGGAAATGCGGTCTGTTCCATTAAACATCCCCATCTGTTTCGGTGGTGAGGTAGAGACTATCACGCGATTCCAGCTCCTTTACTGGCCGAAACGTCACGTAATGCATCCGTTTTATGTATAGATATGCAAATTAGCATTTGCCAACCCCAAAAACTCCCGTCACTATCCGCGCTATGCAAAAACGCAACGTTTCTATCGTCTTAAGAGAACTGCTGGACCGCGACCGGATCTCCCCCACGGAGCTTCACCGGCGCACTGGCGTGCCTCAATCCACACTGTCCCGGATCCTCAGCGGCAAGATCGTTGATCCGTCGGATAAACACATCTCCCGTATCGCCGAGTATTTCCGCGTGAGCACTGATTACCTGCGCGGGCGCGCAGCAGTGGGCGCTTTGCGCGATGACGGGCGCGACCCGATGCATTCGGAACTCAAGGACATAAGCCTGTGGGACGACGATACCCCCGTTAATGATGACGAGGTGTCGATCCCCTTTCTGCGCGAGGTTGAATTGGCTGCTGGATCAGGAAGATTCGTCATCGAGGAAAGCGAGAAGGCCAGCCTGCGGTTCGGCAAGCGCAGCCTGCGGCATAACGGTGTGCAGTTCGACCAGGCCAAGTGCGTGACGGTGCGCGGCAACAGTATGTTGCCGGTGTTGCGCGACGGCGCCACGGTGGGGGTGAATGCCGGCAAGAGCGGCATTGGCGATATTGTGGATGGCGACCTGTATGCCATCAATCACAACGGCCAGTTGCGGGTTAAACAGCTCTACCGCCTGCCTTCCGGCATTCGCCTGCGCAGCTTCAACCGTGATGAGCACCCCGATGAGGACTACAGCTTCCAGGAGATCCAGGATGAGCAGATCAGTATCCTCGGTCATGTTTTCTGGTGGGGCATGTACGCCCGCTAACCTCCACGCGTAAGAAGAAACCCGCCCATGTGCGGGTTTTTTTTCGCCCCTAGAAAACCGGCCAAGCCCAAGCCCGTAAGGCTTTCAATGCATCAATGCATTTTAATAGCAAAAATAAATGCATCTATGCATTGACTGTATATGCATACATGCATATTCTTCATCCCAAGCCAGCCAACAAGGCCTGGTGGAGGCAGCAAGGATGCTGCCAAGGAAGACAAGGAAGGCACGCAACATCGGCAAGGACGCCATCGAAGCGATGGCAGGGATGCCAGGCAACACCGGCAAGGATGCCGACGCTCTTTAGTTTCAACGCTTCAACAACAGGCAGCGATGAACCGGCCTTAACGGTTCAGAGGGTTGGCAACTGACCCGGGTGTGCAGCGTAAAGCACCAGAAGCAGTTATCCGGCAGACAGGGATCGTGGTCGGAAAAACATTGAGGAAAGGACCGTACCGCGCCAGTAGCGCCGAAAGTCCGAGGACATCATTACTGAAAAGCCCGGGCGACCGGGCTTTTTGGAATGCCTACCTATCCAAGCATTTGTAAATGAAATACGGACTATTTATTGCTCAGCCAGGAGGCGTGACATGACAAATGAACAGCAAGCGTTAGCGGAAATGCCTATCTGGCTGGTGATCGTATTGGCGGTGATCGGCGGGGTCTCAGGTGAAATGTGGCGCGCCGATAAAGAGGGCGCACGTGGCTGGTCGCTGATCCGCCGTCTGGCCCTGCGTTCCGGGGCATGCATGGTCTGCGGGGTGTCGGCCTTGATGCTGTGCTACGCCGCCGGCATGTCGATCTGGACCGCCGGCGCCATTGGTTGCCTGACCGCCATGGCCGGTGCCGACGTGGCCATCGGCCTTTATGAGCGATGGGCGGCCAAGCGCATCGGGATCAACCAAGGCTCCGGCCAGGACCCGCACTAATCGTTGCAAGGACGCGACTTAAAATGACGTTTATCGAAAAGCCATCCCAACTGCCCCAAACCATCGGCACGGCGCTGCATGCGGCCTTCCCGGACATCAAGGTTGGCAGTCACCAGGACTTTCAAGGCGATGCTGAACAAACCGGCGTAATGGTTACGGTCGAAGGCAATGGCCCGGGCATTCGCTCCCGTGAAGGGCGCAAGGCCCACGTTCTGGCCATTTCACTCAGGGCCATGGTCGCCCCCGGTGCATTGCCGTTCGATGCCTGCGACCTGGCCAGCCAACTGATGGACCTGGTGCTGGATAACCGTTGGAACCTACCCCAGGCACAGTGCGATTTGCCGGCGAATATCGTCGCTGCGCCCGCTGTGCGCACTTCCGTGCAAACGGACTACGACACCTGGACGGTTTCCTTCACGCAAACCCTCTATCTGGGGCCGGCGTTACTCGACGATCCCACAGGCCAGCCGCTATTTGCCTGCACCTGGGACGTCTCCAACATCGACGACCCGGCCCAATACAAGCCACTGGCGGAGTAGCCCATGTTCGACGCGCTGTTACGCATGCAATTGGGACCGATCGTCGAACGCCTGGCCGAGATGGAGTCCCAGCTCGAGGACCTCTACCGCCGCGCCGAGAGCTTTTGTCGGATCGGTATTTGCCAGCAGGTCGATGCGGCCAGCAACACCTGCAAGGTCAGCCACGGTGACCTGCTCACCCCGGCGATCCGTTTTTTCAACCCCAGTGCCGGTGCACAAACCGAAACCCGCATTCCCACGGTGGGTGAGCAATGCCTGCTGCTCAACTACGGCGGGGGAGAAGGCGGTGTGCAATCCGTGGCTCTGTTCGGCCTCAACAGTGATCGCTTCCCGCCGGTCTCCAGCGTTGCGACGCTGACCCGGCGCCGACATCAAGACGGCACCCAAAGCGAATACGACGACGCCAGCCACACCTTTAACTGGGTCAACGGCCCCACCACCTTCAGCGGTTCCCGCGAACAGGTTGACGTCAAAGTCGGCGCCGCCAGCCTGACCCTCAGCGCCCAGGGCATCACCCTGCAAGTCGGCGGCACCAGCCTGTTGCTGGATGCCGGCGGCGCGCACTTCAGCGGCCCGGTGGTGGACCATCAAGGACGCGTCATCAGCCCCCGATAAGGACACCCCATGCTCGGAATCGATAGGAACACCGGGGCGGCCGTCGACGACTGGCTGCAATTTGTGCAGCGCGCCACCCGAGCGCTGACCACCCCCATCGGAACGCGGCAAAAGCGCCCGTTGTACGGCTCGCTGATCCCACAGTTGCTCGGCCAGAACCTCGGCGACGACCTGTTGATCCTCGCCCAGAGCCACGCCGCGCAGGCCTTCTACAACACCCACAACGGTATCGGCGACTTCGACCCTCAGGTCATCGTCGCCACTCGCCAAGGCGCCGGCCTGCTGTTGCGGTTTGCCGGCACCTGGAAAAACCGCCAACAATCCTTCGAGGTCGTGACATGAGCATGCTGATCCCCGGCCAGAACCAACTGGCGGAACCGGCCATCATTAAGGTCGATGAGTTCGAACCGTTGCTGGCCGAATTCAAAGCGTTTGTCATCGACTATGTCGCCACCCGCGCGCCGCAAAGCGCAGCCAAACTCCAGGTCAGCCTCGACAACGAAAGCGAACTGCTGACCCTGGCCCTGGAAGCCTTTTGCGTGCGTCTGCAAACCCATGAGCGCAAATACAACGCCCGCATCAAGCAGATGCTGGCGTGGTGGGCCACCGGCAGCAACCTCGATGCGCGCCTGGCCGATATGGGCCTGGAACGCCAAGTACTCGACCCAGGCGACCCGGCCGCGTTCCCGCCGGTGCCGCCCACCTTGGAAAGCGACGACGACGCCCGCCTGCGCTACTACCTGGCACCCCACGCCCCAGCGGCGGGCTCGCGCATGCAGTATCGCCGCGAAGTGTTCACCTTGGGCGAGCGCCCAGCAGTGAAAGTACAAAGCGCGACGCCCGGTGTGGTCACGGTCACCTACACCTTCGACCCCGACGGCTACGCAGCCCAGGTCAAGGACGGCAACGCTCGCCGCACCGCACCGGGTGAAGTCATGGTCACCGTGCTTTCCAGGGAAGGCGACGGCACGCCATCTATCGACTTGCTTGACGGCGTACGTCGACATTTCGCACGGCCAGATGTAAGGCCGGAAACCGATCTAGTCAGCGTCCAAGGCGCGCAGATTCAACCCTATAAAATTCGTGTGGTGGCCAAGATCAACGCCGGCCCGGACTCGGGGCTGACCCAAGTGGCGGCGCAGAAACTGCTGCAAGACTACGCAGAGTCCTGCCACCGCCTCGAAGGGCGGGTGGACCCCAGCTGGATCGACTACGCCATCCACAGTGCCGGCGCTGCGCAACTGCACATCCTCGAACCGCTGGCGCCGATTGTCAGTACCGCGTTCCAGGCCCCGTATTGCACGGGCGTCGAGGTGGAGGTGCGCACGCTATGAGTGAACCCAAGGCGAGTTTGCTGCCCGCCAACAGCTCACCGCTGGAAAAGGCGTTGGACCTGGGCTTCGGCAGATTGCTTGAGCGCGTCACCCCGCCGTTTCCGGCGCTGATGAACCCGCTGTACGCCCCCAGCGAATTCCTGCCTTACCTGGCCGCCGACCGCGGCGTCAGCGAATGGGATGCCGAGGCCAGCGAAGCGGAAAAGCGCCTGACCGTAGCCTTGTCCTGGCAGATCCAGCGCCAGGCCGGCACACCCAAGGCACTGAGCCATGCGGTGGAATCATTGGGCTTCACGCCCAATATCAGCGCCTGGTACCAGCAACGTCCGCTCGGCGTGCCTTACACCTTCGACGTGCAGGCGATCATCGGGCGCAGTTGGTCCAGCGGCGACCACAACCGGCTGATCCGCCGCATCAACGCGGCAAAAAGTGAGCGCGATCAGGCGACGATCACCATCGTGCATGAGACCGAAGGCCAACTCGCGCTCACGCAAGTGCTCGACGCGCCTTTAAGCGACGGCGAGTTCTATCTGAACGGCGCGTTGCCGGAATTGGCGCTGGTGGCTCGGCTCAACAGTGCCGGGGTTGCCCAGCACTACACCATTAACGATTACGACCTCAGGGCGCAGCCATGACAGATGAAATCACGCGCCTGGTGCGCTTCACCTCCAAAGGTTTGGATGAAGTGCTGCAGGCAAAGAACCAGGGCCTCAAAGGCGAAATCACCCACATCGGCGCCGGCACCGGCCGCTACAACCCCGACGGCACGGAAGTGGCCTTGCGTGACGAGCGCCAACGGGTGGCCATCGTCGATTACGAAGACCTGGGCGAACGCCAACTCAGGATGGCTGCGCTGTTTGACGGCGACGGCGAGTATGAGATTGGCGAGTTCGGGTTTTACCTCGCCAGTGGGACGTTGCTGGCGGTGTATTCCGTGGCGGGGAAGTTGCTGACGTATAAAGCGGCGGCGGCAAGAGTGCTGCAGAAGTTTACGCTGGATGTTTCGCCGTTGCCGGCGGATAGCGTGACGATTGTGGTGGGGAGTGAGAACTTGAATCTGTTGTTGGCGGAGGAGATCGCGATTATGGCCGCGGCTTCGGTTGGCAATATGTCCCGCCACGTTGATTTGATGTTTCGGGTTATGCATCTTGAAGCGAAGTAGTAGCACTGACAAAAGTGCTGGAAAGATTAACTGACAGGGAGTTGATGATGGGACTTGAAACGACTATCACGAAAGTTGTGGATGCATGTAATAAGCTTACGGAGACGGTTACCAACCAAATTGGGAAGATTGATGCGCGGGTAGAGGCCGCTTCGAGTCAGTTTACTGCTTGGCGTAATAGTGTGCAGGCTAAGGATATTAATGGTCGTGCGCTTTATAAACAGGATATTGACCTCACTGGATTGTCCACCGAGGTGTTTTATCCTGTTTGGTGGACTATGCCTGGTAACGAGGCGGGTGAAACAGAAATTACCGTCTCGCGGGTATTTTATCGAGACAGTGACAAAGCACCCTTCGGTGAGGGGATTTATCACATCGCTGGCTTGAACTTGCAACTCGAGGGCGTCGGGTATATATGGAACGGTGATGCTAACTTCCTAGCTATCAAGCGCATCTCCCAGACTTACCGTGAAACGGTGAGAGGTGTTTCGTTTGGCATGGTTTGTACAGCACGTGCCGTTACTGGGCTCAAGCCCATGTACTTGGGTTTGGTCGCTGGACAACTAACGAATGCTCCGCAGTTTTCTGGGATGTACCTGAGGGGTGGGCTGAGCTATACCATCACCAAAACATTTGATTATCCTGTTAATTACAGCAAGTTAGACACTGAAGTGACTATGAAGGATGACGTTAACGCCGATTGGGAAGTTCGTTGGGCGGTGAAACCTTATTCCTTGGCTCAGGCAGAGGTTGCGCTCGGTAAAACCCTCGAAGAGAAGCGTTTGGCTTATTCCCACGATAACGACATTCGCTATACCGCCAAGGTTTAAGGAGTGATCAAATGACTTTGTTTATCGAAAAGTTGGTAACCCCTGCGGGCGACTCGTTGATCAACGTACCCGCCAGCCCGCAGACCCTCAAAGGTCTGGGCTTTAGCGATGAGGCCGCTCAGACGCTGATCGAGAACGCCACGGCCGCAGCCGCACTCGCTAGCACTATTGCTGCCCGCCGTTCTGCCTATGTCAGCGAAGCTGACCCGATGTACCTCGAATGGCAATTCGACGGTACGGCTGAGAAGGAAAAAGAATGGCGAGCCAAAGTAGCCGAAATCAAGGCGCGCTACCCCTTGCCAGAAGAAAAGTAACCCCCACCGCGAAAGCGGTTTTTTTTCGCCTCCCCAAAGCCCCTCCCCGCAGGGGCTTTTGCGTTTCCCACCCGGAGATTTTCACCCATGCCCACCCGCCAAACCTACACCGTCCTCATCCCATTCCCCATCGGCAACGGCCATTGGTCCACCGCTGGCGAGGAGCTGGAACTGCTCGACGTCGAAGCATCCGCCCTGCGCACCGCCGGCCGCCTGGAACTGACCAGCGTCCTCAACTCCACCCCCAAGAAGGCTGAATAACCATGGCAGAAGTCCTGAACTTCGAGCACAACGGCATCACTGTGAATGCCACTGAATCCCCCGAGGCCATGGGTGGCCTTGGTGATAACGTCATTGGCCTGGTCGGCACTGCGCCGAATGCCCATGCGTCGATCCCCAAAAACGCGCCGTTTCGTATCAACAGCTTCACCACCCAGGCGCTGCTGGACCCCACCGGTACTGAGTCGGGCACCTTGTTCCAGGCGGTGTACCAGATCCTCAAAGTGGTCAAGGTGCCGGTCTATGTAGTCATCGTCGAAGAGGGCGCCACCCCGGCCGACACGATCAACAATGTGATCGGCGGCAACGACCCGGTCACCGGTCGCAAACTGGGCCTGGCTGCCCTGAGCAGCGTCCCTGAAGACCTCACCATCATCGGCGCCCCTGGCTTCACGGGCACCAAAGCCGTAGCCGGTGAGTTCGCCTCGTTCGGCAAACGCATCAAGGCCCGTGTGGTGCTCGATGGCAAGGACGCTTCCGTTGCCGACCAAGTGACCTACAGCGGCGAACTGGGCGGGGCTGACCTGGGCTTCGACCGTTGCCTGCTGGTGCACAACATGCCGTCGGTGTACTCCAAAGCCGCGAAGAAAAACGTGTTCCTGTCGCCATCCTCGCTGGCCATCGCCGCACTGGCCAAGGTCAAGCAGTGGGAAAGCCCAGGTAACCAGGTGACCTTCGCCGAGGACGTTTCTCGCGTGGTCGAGTACAACATCCTCGACACCTCCACCGAAGGCGACCTGCTCAACCGCTACGGCGTGAGCTACTACGCCCGCACCATCCTCGGCGGTTTCTCGCTGCTGGGTAACCGCTCCATCACCGGCAAGTTCATCAGCTACGTCGGCCTGGAAGATGCCATCAGCCGCAAGCTGGTCAAGGCCGGCCAGAAAGCCATGGCCAAGAACCTCACCAAGTCCTTCATGGACCAGGAGGTCAAGCGCATCAATGACTGGCTGCAAACCCTGGTGGCCGACGAAACCATTCCCGGCGGCAGCGTGTACCTGCACCCGGAGCTGAACAGCGTCGAGAAGTACAAGAACGGCACCTGGTTCATCGTTATCGACTACGGCCGCTACGCGCCGAACGAACACATGGTTTATCAACTCAACGCCCGCGATGAAATCATCGAGCAGTTCCTGGAGGACGTTCTCTAATGTTTACCAACCGAGTCAGACAGGCCATTGCGGCCACCCTTCAAGGCCTGCCGTTGTCGGCAACCGTCGATTCCTTTACGCCGCCGAAAATCGAGTTCGAGATGGACCCGATGACTGGCGGACGCTTCATCGCCGAGGAGGTCGCCAAAAGCGCCAAGGTGCTGAATGCAACCCTGGTACTGCAAGGTGTTGGCGCCCAAGTCCTGCTGGCGCTTGGCGTCACCCAGGGTGACGACATCCTGTTGAACGTGCGTGAAGCCGGTCAGGATCAGGACGGCAAGACCTACTTCACGTACCACACCGTGGGCGGCAAGCTGAAGTCCCTGGCCGAGACGGCGCTGACGATGAACGCCAAGCCGGTCACCACTCTGGAATTGTCCTGCCGTACCTACAACCGTCTGGAAAATGGCATTCCAGTGATCGACATCGACGTGCGCACCCAGAAGTTCGTGCTCAACGGCGTCGACATTCTTGGCGATGCCCGCCGCGCTGTGCTGATGCCTTAAGGGCCGGCGCAATCTGAAGCGAGCACGGTCAAGGTGGTGGCTTGCCTGCGATACAGGCGACTCGGTATCCCTGGAGCATCGAGTGGATGCCATCGCAGGCAAGCCAGCTCCCACAGGGGCCGTGCTCAGGTTTAGATTTTTCGCACTTTTCCATACCGCTCAACAAGGAATTGCCCCATGGCCTGGATGCCTCCGTTGCACGTCCTGCTGTCCCCGATCACCGCCGACACCGGCGCGACGATCGAGCAGGTTCAACTCAAACCGTTGTTCTACGCCGCCCAAAAAGACGCGCTGGCCCGGGCCGGTGATGACGAGGACGACCAGTTCTTTGAACTGGCGAAACTCGCCACCGGCCTGTCGGAAAAAGAGCTCGACCAACTCAAGCGCCCGGACTACGTGAGCATTGCGCAGTACGTACACGAAATGTCGACCCGACCTGCATCGTTTTTTCTCGCGCAAACCGATAGCCCGCGCGAGTCGTTGACGTGCGAACAGGTTGCCCTGCTGCTGCCGCTGGACGCGAGCGGTCGCACTCTCACCAGCGTCACCCTGGAAATGCCCGCCTTGCGCGCTACCAAGGTGATGAAAAAACTCGCCACTAACAAAGACCGGGCCGAGTTCATCACCGCTCACTGCACCGGCCTGATGATTCCCGATCTTGCCGGCCTGACCGTGCCCGACTGGTCCGAACTGCAGGAGCGCATTGACGATTTTTTAAACAAACCGGCGGACTTCTTTCGGACCGCGACATCGAAGTGATCCTCGATGTAGTGCCGCTGGTTTACTCGGTAAGCGAAGCGGAAATCCTCGACTGGGAAGCCGGCAAAGCAATGCGCCGCTACGACATCGCAATCAGTCGTCTTGGCGTTAAACAGGAGTAGAGCGCAATGGCAGACAGTAACCATGGAGCGGGGTCAGCCATTGCCAAGGAAGGCGTGATGACTCAGGGCTCACTTGCAATGGCAGGGGCACAAGCCAGCCTCAAGCCTATGGCGCAAACCCTGGCTAGCCCGCTGGAGGCACCGGGGAGTGCGGCGAATTTGGCATTGGCATTGGCCGATGCCAGCTTGCAGATCAAGCATCTGGCGGACGGGCAGGTACGGTTGGTCGATACGCTGGAGCTGTTCAACGTCTCGTTGCTCAAGGTGATGGACGCCCGGCAAGCCGAAGCTGCCGGGAACGCAGAGGGTACGAAGACCACCGCGGCTACCGACAAGCGTACACCCTCGCAGGCGCTGGACGCCGCGATGACCGACCTTGATCAACTGTTGAGGTTTACTCGCAATGAGCGCAAGGCATTGCGCGAAGCCAACCTTGCCATGGCATCTGAGCCGGTGGTGGCCGCCAGTGGTGCCAGCGCCGTCGACCTCGCTAAGGTCGAGTATGCCGCCGCCCGCACAGGTATTGGCAGCGATCGTAAGGACGCTTCAGGCAATATTGACCCCGTTGGGCGCCAGGCAGACCTGCAGCAGTTCACCCGCGACGCCGCAATCATGGCGACCGCGTTCAAGATCGACGTCAAAAATGCCGGCGAACTCATGGGCGGCTGGCGCGAGTCCATGCACCTTGATCGCGCACAAGCCTTGGACCTTGCCGACGCAACAAACGTGCTGGGCACTCAGGTATCGCTCAAGGCCGAATCGGCGGATATCGGCGCTATTGTGCAACTCCAGGGCGCTGCCGCGAAGGCTGCGGGCATGAGCCCCGAACAGGCAGCAGCGCTTTCGGCGGCATTGTTGAGCGCAGGTAACAGCAAGGCTGTTGCTGGTGCCGGGCTGGAAAAAATCAGCGCCGTCCTGGCTAAAGGCGACAACGCCTCTGCAGGGCAACGCAGTGCCTGGGCAGAGCTCAAGCTTGATCCAAAAGTACTCGCAGCGGGCATGAAACAGGACGCCCCACAGGCCGTGCTTACGGTGCTGGAGGCGCTCAAGTCGCAACCCGCTGAAAGGCAGGCGGTGCTGGCGACGCAGTTGTTCGACGGCAACCAGACGATTCTGAGCCTGGTACCGGTGATCGACAGCGTGAAACAGGCCTTTTCGCTGGTCGCAGAAAAATCCACCTACGCCACTTCGACGCTGGGCGACCAAGGTTCGGTGCTGCGTTCGGCCGCGGTTCGTGCGGACTCTACTTACGCACGTCGGCAAGCCTACGAAGCCAGTACCACACGCTTGAGCACCGCCTCTGATACAGCGTTGGCCCCCGTTGTGGATACCTCGCTGACCGCAATGAACGGCCTGGTCAGTGGCGTGGCTTGGCTCGCGGAAGGCCTGCCCAAGGCTGCCGCAGCCGTCACCCTGGCGGGGGCGGTGCTGATCCCGGTGGTTTCCGGTGTTTTCGGTGCCGTGAAGGACAAGATTTTCGAAAAGGTCGCAGGGAAAGTGCTCGGAGAGGGGCCGGCAGCAGGGAATAAAACCACACCGCCGGACAGCCAGCGCAAAGCCCCGAGCAATGACGAGCACAGCGGTAATCGCCCGCCTGCTTCCGGCCCTGGCATCTCTGGCAAAGCGGCGAAGGTGAGCACGCTGGCCAAAGGGGGGGCCCTGGGTTTGGTGGTGGCCCAGGCCGGTGTCGAGATGACGCGAGGCGCGATGACCGGAAACCTGGGGCAAGCGGTTGGCACCAGCGTGGGCTCTATCGGCGGCGGTGTTGCCGGCGGTGTCGTTGGTGATGTGGCGGGGATGGCGATTGGTCGTGCGGTCGGCACGCTGGCGGGAGCTGTTATCGGTTCGGTCGTTCCGGGTGCCGGCACAGTGTTGGGCGGGGTGATGGGCGGCGTCGCCGGGGGCGCAATCGGTAAGGTAGTCGGTGGTGCCGTGGGCACTTTCGTGGGCAGTGACGTCGGTGCGTGGCTTGCTGAAAAAGTGATGGGGACGGGCGATCGCCTGCCATCCCCCACAGAGGTCAGCAAAAACCTCAACGCCCCTCAAGCCGACAACCGCCAAATCAACTTCGCCCCGCAAATCACCATCACCGCGCCTGAGCAAGCCAGCCATCAACAACTGGCGGCGCTCGTGGTGCAACAGATCGAAGCGCAATTTACCCCGCTGTCGATGGACAACCTGCTGGCGACCCGACGCGGCGCAGCACTCACCGATGGAGCTGTGTGATGCGACAACAGATGGTCTTGGGTACTTTTATTTTCGGGCTGTCCCGTGGATTCGCCTACGACACGCTTGATCGTGGTAGCAGCGGGGGCTGGGTCAGTCTCGACATCATTGCCGGCAAACCTAAATCCAGCCAGGTCGGCCAGGGGCTCGAAACGCTGGCATTGGGCGGCAAGGCTGCGCGCGCCAAGGGCATGGCGCGCCTGGATGAATTGCGCGCCCTGCAGGCCCTGCGGACGCCGTTGCCTTTGGTGGACGGATTAGGGCGTAACTGGGGGCTATGGACCATCAAGTCGATCAGTGAAAAACAAACCAGCGTGATCGACGACGGTACGGCCATGGTGATCAATTGGTCGTTGGTACTGGAGGAGTTCGTCAATGCGTAGGGTTCGAAGTATTGCCGGCGACTCGGTGAACCTGTTGCTCTACCGCCAACTGGGGCGCAGTGATGATGCCGCAGAAGAGGCGTTGTGGCGCTTGAATCCGGAGTTGGCCGAACAGGGCGCAGTACTGCCTGCGGGCGTCAGTGTGCTGGTGCCCGAATTGGATGCGCAACCGGTCGCAAGTCGACCGGTTTCCGCCTGGGATTAAGGAGCCATTATGGCACTCGGTTTTACACCTGTAGTGGAGCTTTACGGAACCAATGCCGCGCTATTTAACGAGCGGCTATTGGAATGGGAACACACCGACGCATCGGGGTTTGTATCTGATCAACTGAAGTTGACCCTCGATATCGAGGGGCTTGAAGGGCTGCCCGATCTGGGCGGCAAAATTGGCCTGCGTATCGGCTACCTGGAATCGGGCCTGGTGGATAAGGGCGTGTTCAAGATCACCCAGCGCACGCCCTCGATGTTCCCATTGCGACTGGTGCTGGTGGCCACGGCGGCACCGTTCGACGAGCACGAATTCAAACAGCGCCGCACCGCCAGCCATGGGCCGATAACCCTGGGTGCGCTGTTTCGTCAACTGACCACTCGGTACGGTTTTTCACCGCGTGTGGCGCCTGAACTCGACGGTGAGCCCATCGCACACATCGATCAGACCAATGAAAGCGACATGGCTTTTCTCACGCGCTTGGCCAAGCGCTTCGATGCGGTGGCCAAGCCTGTCGATGAGCTGTATGTACTGGGGCGTAAAGGCCAGATCAAGACACTGTCGGGCAAGGCAATGCCGGATGTGCGGTTGTCGATTACTCATGACAATCGTCCAGGCGAGCGTGCGTTCATCAGCGCCAGTTTCACCGACACCAGCCGTGCCAAATACAACGGCGCGCAAACCTCATGGTGGGATGCCGCAGGCGGCAAACAGCATGTCGTCCAGGTGGGCGTCGCTCCCTTCAAAGTGGTGACACAGCGATACCAGAGCGAGGACGAAGCGCGCTCAGCGGCGCAGGGAGAGATGCGCCGCGTGGGGCGTGAAGGGTTGCAGATTGATGTGGTCTGCCCTGGCAATCCTTCGTTGGCTGCTGAAGGCCTGTTGCTGCTGGATGAGTCGTGGCCGGGGTTCATGCAAGGGCGCTGGTCGATTAAAACGGTGAAATCCAGGGGCGAACGCAAAGGTGGCTATCGGAGTACGGTCCAGGCCAGCGGTTTGTCGGTGTAGAGGCTTCCTTAGAGTAAAACCCATGGTCATCACACATGCTCAGCTTCTGGGTGTCATGCCTGGAGCCCGCCTTCGCGCGGGCTTTTTTTTAACCTTTCTAAATGCGGCCTTCGCTGCACACCAGATCAATACGGCCCGTCGCGTTGCCGCCTTCCTCGCCCAAGTTGGCCACGAGTCTGCCCAGTTGCAGTACGTGCGCGAATTGGGCAGTGATCAATACCTGAGCAAGTACGACACTGGCAGCTTGGCCGCGCGGTTGGGCAACACCCCCGAAGCGGACGGAGATGGGCAAATGTATCGGGGCAGGGGGCTGATCCAGATCACCGGGCGCCGCAATTACATGGCATGCAGCCAAGCGCTGTTCGGTGACGATCGCTTGCTTGGACAACCGCAGTTGCTGGAGCAGCCACAATGGGCCTGCGAATCCGCCGCCTGGTTCTGGCAAAGCAACGGTCTCAACGAGCTCGCCGACAAAGACCAGTTCACCACCATCACCCGCCGCATCAATGGCGGCCTCAATGGCCTGGACGACCGTTTGCAGTTGTGGGCGCGGGCGAAGGCAGTGCTATGCGTTTCCTAGGTGCGTTTCGCTCGGTCGGTGTGTGCCGGCGCATGGTGCATGTGTGGCAGGTGCAGGCCGTCGCGCATTAGCCTCTTGATGCACTCTGTATCTTGCATGGCCGATAGGCTCCTGTAGGGTAGGCGAACCCCCGCCCATTCCTGGAGACGACCGTGAAGGAAATCACTCAACTGGCTGCCGAACTGGGGCGCCGTTTGCAGGTGCTCAGTGCCCACGTCACCACTGCCGAGTCCTGTACCGGCGGCGGTATTGCCGAAGCCATCACGCGGATCCCGGGCAGTTCGGCCTGGTTCGAGGCGGGCTATGTCACCTATTCCAACCGACAGAAGACCCGACAGTTGAATGTGCCGGAAAAGCTGTTTGCCAAAGTCGGGGCCGTCAGCCAGGAAGTGGTGGAAGCGATGGCCCGCGGCGCGCAGGAAAAAAGCCTGGCGCGATTTGCCGTGGCGGTCAGCGGTGTGGCCGGCCCCGATGGCGGCTCGCCGGACAAGCCGGTGGGCACCGTTTGGCTGGCCTTTGCGGTGGGCGACGAGGTGACCGCCGAGCTTGCGCACTTCCCCGGCAACCGCGACGAGGTCCGCCGACAAACGGTGAAAGCCGCGCTGGAGGGCTTGTTGCGACGAGCTGCAGCAGAAATAGACAATCAGGGGTAGGCGATCACCGATCTTTGTGGAACAATACTGTCTACTTATACAGGTGTTGGCCGTCAGGCCTTATTGATTACGTGAGGACTTTAATGGACGACAACAAGAAGAAAGCCTTGGCTGCGGCCCTGGGTCAGATCGAACGTCAATTCGGCAAGGGTGCCGTAATGCGTATGGGCGATCACGACCGTCAGGCGATCCCGGCTATTTCCACTGGCTCTCTGGGTCTGGACATCGCGCTCGGCATTGGCGGCCTGCCAAAAGGCCGTATCGTTGAAATCTACGGTCCTGAATCTTCCGGTAAAACCACCCTGACCCTGTCGGTGATTGCCCAGGCGCAGAAAATGGGCGCCACCTGTGCGTTCGTCGACGCCGAGCACGCCCTGGATCCTGAATACGCCGGTAAGCTGGGCGTCAACGTTGATGACCTGCTGGTTTCCCAGCCAGACACCGGCGAGCAAGCCCTGGAAATCACCGACATGCTGGTGCGCTCCAACGCCATCGACGTGATCGTGGTCGACTCCGTGGCGGCCCTGGTGCCCAAGGCTGAAATCGAAGGCGAAATGGGCGACATGCACGTGGGCCTGCAAGCCCGCTTGATGTCCCAGGCGCTGCGTAAAATCACCGGTAACATCAAGAACGCCAACTGCCTGGTGATCTTCATCAACCAGATCCGTATGAAGATCGGCGTGATGTTCGGTAGCCCGGAAACCACCACCGGTGGTAACGCGCTGAAGTTCTACGCTTCGGTCCGTCTGGATATCCGCCGTACCGGCGCGGTGAAGGAAGGCGACGAGGTTGTTGGTAGCGAAACCCGCGTCAAGGTTGTGAAGAACAAGGTGGCGCCGCCATTCCGTCAGGCTGAGTTCCAGATTCTCTACGGTAAGGGTATTTACCTGAACGGCGAGATGATCGACCTGGGCGTGCTGCACGGTTTCGTCGAGAAGTCCGGTGCCTGGTATGCCTACAACGGCAGCAAGATCGGTCAGGGCAAGGCCAACTCGGCCAAGTTCCTGGCGGACAATCCGGATATCGCTGCCACGCTTGAGAAGCAGATCCGCGACAAGCTGCTGACTGCCGCGCCAGATGTAAAAGCGGCTGCCAACCGTGAGCCGGTTGAAGAAGTGGAAGAAGCCGACACTGACATCTGAAGCAAACGATGACTGTTGTACTGGATACACTCGTCGCCGTTCGGCGCACTGCGATGGACCTGCTCGCTCGCCGCGAGCATGGTCGAGTCGAGCTGACACGTAAGCTGCGTCAGCGCGGTGCAGAGCCTGAGATGATCGAAACAGCCCTCGACCGGTTGACGGAAGAAGGGCTGTTGTCGGAAGCCCGTTACCTTGAAAGCTTTGTGTCTTACCGAGCGCGCTCCGGTTACGGCCCTGCGCGGATTCGTGAAGAGCTGAGCCAACGTGGCCTGCAACGTGCCGATATCGACCTCGCGCTACGTGAGTGCGGTATCAGTTGGCAGTCGCAGTTGGAGGAAACCTGGCGCCGCAAGTTTGCGGGCCACCTTCCAATTGATGCCAGGGAGCGTGCCAAGCAAGGTCGTTTCTTGAGTTATCGCGGGTTTTCGATGGACATGATCAGCCGCTTATTGAGCGGTCGGGGTATGGACGACTGAACACCAAAAAACAAAAGGCCCACTATGAAAATAGTGGGCCTTTTTTTTCGCCTGTAAAAAATCACGCTGTCTCTGGCGTCATCCGTTGCTGCGCCTTGCCCTGAGCCTGCGCCCAGTTCTCCGGCAGGTTGATGTAATCCACCAACTCCCGCAGCCGCCCCTGATCGCGACCGTTGAAATTGAACACCAGGCGCGTCAAATGGCTGAACCTCGGTTCGTCATGGTCTTCGCCCGTGTAGGCGAGTTGCTGGAACTCGCCGCTGAGCCGCAGGCTGGCAAATGCTTGTTGCATATGGGCCAGGGCGCGCTCACTCAGGGGATGATTCATGCGCACCACAAACTCACGCTTAAGCCAGCGGGTGGAGTGGAAGTTGGCGTAGAACTGGTTGATTTCGTCCACGGCCTCTTCGGCGCTGTAGACCAGGCGGACCAGTTTGAGGTCGGTGGGCAGGATATAGCGATTGGCTTCCAACTGGCTGCGGATGAAGTCCAGGGCGCCTTGCCAGAACCCACCGCCCGGCGCATCCAGTAGCACTACCGGCACCAGCGGGCTTTTGCCGGTCTGGATCAGGGTCAGCACTTCCAATGCCTCGTCGAGGGTGCCGAAACCGCCAGGGCACAACACCAGCGCGTCGGCTTCTTTGACGAAGAACAGCTTACGGGTGAAGAAAAAGTGGAATGACAGCAGGTTGTCGGTGCCATCAATGGTCGGGTTGGCGTGCTGTTCAAAGGGCAGGGTGATATTGAACCCCAGGCTGTGCTCCAGGCCCGCGCCTTCGTGGGCAGCAGCCATGATGCCGCCACCGCCACCGGTGATGACCATCAGGTCGGAACGTGCCAACGCCGCACCCACTTCTCGGGCTAGCGCATACAGGGGGCTTTCCACTGGTGTACGCGCCGAGCCGAATACCGTGACTTTGCGCCGGCCCTTGAATTGTTCGAGAACGCGAAAGGCATGGTCCAGTTCACGGATGGCGCGCAGGGTGATCTTGGCGTTCCAGCGATCACGGTCGTCCTGGGCCATGCGCAGGACGGTGAGGATCATGTCTCGATAAAGAGGGATATTCGGGCTGTTGGGGGCGATCAACTGAATTTGTGCGTCGACCTGCTGAGTGAGGTCGGTCCCGTTTTCTTCAAAATGACGAAGCAGCAAATCATCTGATTCATAAGGCATTCAATTTCTCCTTCTTTACAGGGCCTGGGTAGTCGACGAAAACGTCGCCTGGGCCACGACACTGCTTGTGTCGCGGCATGCCGCAGGAGGGCAGGCCTTTTTTGCCCTGAAAATATGACAGAACAGCATTAAAAACTGTGGTGGGCGGGCATCTGGGATGAACTGATCATGGGCCGAAAAACCCTTGGCTGGCAACCGCTTATTGGTGGCTCATTACGCAGTTTAGTCGTTGGTGGCAAACGCAGAGCAAGCGTGCGCGCCGCTGGGAAGCAGCGCGGGAGGGTCAAGCAGAGGTTACTTTTTCTTCTTCGCTGGCGCCGGGCAATCGGACTCTGCGAACTTGACCGAAGCCACCGGGCGATTGGTCTTGTTCTCGGTGATTTCATAGCGCATCACTGCGCCCTTGGCCATCAGCTCGCGATAGCCTGGGTTGGTGCACACACTGCGGCCCAGCTGGAAATACACAGCCTTGGGGTTGGCGCGCATTTGTTCGGCACGGTCAGGCAGCACGCTGAGGTGATCGATCAACTGCATGCCTTCAACGGTGTAGGCGACTTCCAGGGTTTTTTCATCGATTTCCCGGGGCAGGTCCTTGTTGCTTTCAGCCGCGACGCTTTGCAGCTTCTTGTTCATTTGAGCCTCCAGCAGCGAGGCCGCATGGGCGCCCATAGGCAAGGCCAGCGCAAGGGCGACGGATGGGGCAACAAGGCGCAGCATGGAACGCAGCATGAAACTCTCCTGATTCGGTTACTGGTGCATAGACCAGCCACTGGGCTGTGCGTTCAGTGGCGCGCAATTATAGGTGAGCCCTTGCCACTACAGCCAGGCGTATCGCTGGTAAACTGCGGGACTTCTGTTTTTCACGAGTTTGTTCCGTGTCGATTTCCTTTTCTTCGCCGCGTGCCCGATGAGCCACGCCGTCTCCCGTTTGCGTACCCAGCGTCTGGCGCGTGCCGTCAGGCCGTTTCTCAATCGGGGTTCGCGTGCTGAGCGCTGTCCCGGCTGTCGGGTCATTCCTGAATACTGCCTATGTGCCTGGCGGCCGCAGGTAGAAGCCAAGTCCGCCATGTGCCTGTTGATGCATGACGTAGAGCCGATGAAACCCAGCAACACGGGCTGGCTGATCGCCGATGTCATACACGACACCACCGCGTTCGCCTGGTCGCGCACCGAAGTCGACCCCGAGCTGCTCAGGTTGCTGGCCGACCCGCAGTGGCAACCGTACATCGTATTCCCCGGTGAATTCGTGGCGCCGCAACGGGTGGTCAGTGAAGTGTGCGTGGAGGAGGGCAAGCGCCCGCTGTTTATTCTACTGGACGGTACCTGGAGCGAAGCGCGCAAGATGTTTCGCAAAAGCCCCTATCTGGAACATTTACCCGTGCTGAGCCTGGCGCCCGAGCAGTTGTCGCGCTACAAACTACGGCGCTCCAAGCGCGATGACCATTTCTGCACCGCCGAGGTGGCGGCGCTGTGCCTGGAACTGGCCGATGATTTGGCCGCCAGCGAAGTGCTGGATGCCTACCTTGATGTGTTCAGCACCCATTACCTGGCTGCCAAGTTTCAACTGCCACTGGATGCAGCGGACACCGTGCATACGCGCCTTGCACCCTACATCCCGGCGGTATAACCAGACGACGTTTGCATGATGGCACTGTAAGCCCGCAACCCGCTAAAATCCCCACGGGCGTAGTGCTTGACCCTCCAGGCTACGCTGGGCATGCTGTGCGCCGATTGGGTGCAACCGTGAATTATCGACGTCGTTTCAGGTGTTTTTGACGTTGAACGGGCCCTGTGGCGATCGCTGCCTGGCCGTCGCCTCGTGTATTGGTGAACCCTGAACCCATCAGGGCTCCCATAAAAAACAGGATCATTTAACCAATGGCCACATACGAAATCCTGATTGCCGATGACCACCCGCTGTTTCGCAGCGCACTGCATCAGGCCGTAACCTTGGGCCTTGGCCCCGATGTACGTCTGGTCGAAGTGGCCAGCATTGCCGAACTGGAAGCCCGCCTCACCGAAAAATCCGACTGGGACCTGGTGTTGCTCGACCTGAACATGCCGGGCGCCTACGGTTTCTCCGGATTGGTGCTGCTGCGTGGGCAATACCCGCAAATACCGGTGGTGATGGTCTCGGCCCAGGAAGAAGCCGATGTGGTGGTGCGCTCCAAAGAGTTTGGCGCCAGCGGTTTCATTCCCAAGTCCAGCGCGATGGAAGATATCCAGAAAGCCGTGCGTACGGTGTTGGACGGCGATGTGTCCTGGCCACCCCAGGCGTTTGAAGAAATCAATGTGTCCGATGAAGCCAAGGCCGCCCGCGATGGCCTGGCCAGCTTGACGCCCCAGCAGTTCCGGGTATTGACCATGGTTTGCGAAGGGTTGTTGAACAAGCAGATTGCCTACGAGTTGAGTGTGTCCGAAGCGACCATCAAGGCCCACGTTACGGCGATTTTCCGTAAGCTGGGCGTGCGTACGCGCACCCAGGCGGCGTTGCTGTTGCAGCAACTTGAGTCGATCTCGCAACATTAAGTTACAGCCGCTTCACGCTTTTTTGACTTTGCGTGATCTAGCTTCCCCACTTCTTTGGTTCAGTTGCCTACATCTATGTCGCCTTTCAAGGGTCAAACCGGTATCAAACGTATCTTCAACGCAGGGGGCTATTCCCTGGATGGCCTGCGTGCAGCTTTCACTGGCGAGGCGGCATTCCGCCAATTGGTGTTGCTGAACGTCATCCTGATCCCCCTGAGCTTTTTCCTGCAGGTCAGCCGGGTTGAACGGGCGCTGCTGATTGCAGTGTGCCTGTTGGCGCTGATCGTCGAATTGCTCAACTCAGCGGTAGAGGCGGCCATTGATCGTATTTCCCTGGACCGTCACCCGCTGTCCAAGAACGCCAAGGACATGGGCAGCGCCGCCCAATTCGTGGCACTGACCATGATCACCCTGGTATGGGCCGTGATCCTGATCTGACGATCAGGCGATACTCGGCAGCACGATCTCGTCGCTGCGCTGCACCCCAGCGGTGAAGGCGCGGCACAGTTCGAGAAACTCGCGCATCGCCGAGGTCTGGTACTTCTGTTTGTGCCAGATGAAGTAGAACTGCCGCGCCAGGTCCAGGTCCGGGGTTTCCACCGGCACCAGGCTGCCACGGCGGAAGGCATCGCGCAGCGCCAGCCGCGAAATGCAGCCAATCCCCAAGCCCGACTCTACTGCCCGTTTGATCGCCTCGGTGTGCTCCAGCTCCAGGCGGATATTCAGTGCGCTGCGGTGATGACGCATGGCCTGGTCGAAGGTCAGACGCGTGCCCGAGCCCTGTTCCCGCAGAATCCACGCTTCGTGGGTCAATTCGTCCATGGTGGCCACGCCACGCTTGGCCAAATGATGCTGGGGCGCACAGAACACCACCAGCTCATCTTCTACCCAGGTTTGCACCTCGATATCCGGATGGCTGCAGTCGCCTTCAATTAGACCCAGGTCAATTTCGTAGTGCGCCACCTGGTGCACGATATGCGCAGTGTTCTGCACATGCAGCTTTACCTGGCTCTCGGGGTGTTGCTGCATGAAGCTGCCAATCAACAGCGTCGCCAGGTAATTGCCGATGGTCAGCGTCGCGCCGACCGCCAGGGAGCCGAAGCCAGACTTGCCGTTGAGCAGGTCTTCGATCTCCTTGGCCTGGTCCAGCAATGCCACAGCCTGGGGCAATAGCTGATGACCAAGGGCGTTGAGGCTTAGGCGTTTACCGGCGCGGTCGAATAATTGGCAGCTGGATTGACGCTCCAGCTCGGTAATTGAGGTGCTGGCGGCGGATTGAGATAAGGCCAGAAGGCCAGCAGCGCGCGAGACGCTTTCCTGCTGGGCGACGGCGACGAAAACTTGCAGTTGACGGAGAGTAAATCGCATATCGATATAACCGATAACCCTTATCTTAATAATCCAGTTAACAGATATTGTCGCCGCCATTAGAATGCTGTGCAATTGCGCATTCCTACCTTTGGCGCAGACCCATTTCCAGGAGTCCCCCGTACATGAGCAACATGAACCACGAGCGTGTCCTCAGTGTTCATCACTGGAACGACACTCTGTTCAGCTTCAAGTGCACCCGCGATCCGGGCCTGCGCTTCGAGAACGGTCAGTTCGTGATGATCGGCCTGCAACAGCCCAACGGCCGCCCGCTCATGCGCGCTTACTCCATTGCCAGCCCGAACTGGGAAGAGCATCTGGAGTTCTTCAGCATCAAGGTGCCCGATGGCCCGCTGACTTCCCAGTTGCAGCATCTGAAGGAAGGCGACGAGATCATCATCAGCAAAAAACCGACAGGCACCCTGGTGCTTGACGATTTGAAGCCGGGCAAGCATTTGTACCTGCTCAGCACCGGTACTGGCCTCGCCCCATTCATGAGCGTGATCCAGGACCCAGAGACCTACGAGCGTTTCGAAAAAGTCATCCTGTGCCACGGCGTGCGCTACGTCAACGAAGTCGCTTACCGCGAATTCATCACCGAGCACCTGCCGCAGAACGAGTTCTTCGGTGAGGCCCTGCGTGACAAGTTGATCTACTACCCGACCGTGACCCGCGAACCGTTCGAGAACGAAGGCCGCCTGACCGACCTGATGCGCAGTGGCAAGCTGTTCAGCGACATCGGCCTGCCACCCATCAACCCCGAGGACGACCGCGCCATGCTGTGCGGCAGCCCAAGCATGTTGGATGAGACCAGCGAAGTGCTGAACAGCTTCGGCCTGAAGGTTTCGCCACGGATGCGTGAGCCGGGTGACTACCTGATCGAGCGTGCGTTCGTCGAAAAGTGACTTCGGGTCACTTGTAGGAGCGAGCTTGCTCGCGAAGACCGTCAACGATAACGCTGGCATCTTGACTGAACGCGGTGCCTGCTCGTTTTTCGCGAGCAAGCTCGCTCCTACAGTTGAATGTGTTGCAAAGAAAAGCCCGCGTTGCCTGTGAAGGCAGCGCGGGCTTTTGCGTTTCTGCGATTTACTGCGCCGGAACCACTTCCAGCACACAAATCATCCCCGGCTCCGGGTAGTGCCAGCGCACATCCACGTCCCAGAAGCGCACACCGTATTCACGCTCAGGGCCGGGCGTTTGGTAGGCCGGTCGCGGATCTTGCGCCAGGCACTGATCAATCAACTCTACCAACGGTTCACCAAGGCGTTGGGCGTGACCTTGCGCCTGTTGCAGTGCAGCCTTGAGCCATTGCACGCCGATCAGCGCGGGCGCATCGCTGGCGATGTGGTTGGTGGCCGCATCAACGCTATCGGCATACGGCACATACGGTTTGATATCCAGCACCGGCGTGCCATCGAGCAAATCTATGCCGGAAATCCACAGCCGCCCCGGCTCCACCTTGTCCAGTTTCACCACCGACTGGCCGATGCCATTGGGACGATGGGTCGCACGGGTAGCAAACACACCCATGGACGTATTGCCGCCCAGGCGTGGTGGGCGCACTTTCAGGCGTGGTTTGTCTTCCAGGGCCTGATGAAACAGAAACAGCAGCCACACATGGCTGACCTGTTCCAGCCCCTGCACCGCCTCGCCCTGGTCGAACGGCGCCACCAACTCCAGCACGCCACGGGCAGCCGGTGCCAGTTGCGGTTGGCGCGGGATGGCGAACTTCTCCTTGAAGCAGGAGCGTACGAAGCCGATGGGCGAGACCTGGTAACTCATGGCTTAGGCACGGACCCGCAAGGTCAGGCCCTTGAGGAAGTTACGCAGCAACTGATCGCCACAGGTGCGGTAGTTGGTATGACCAAACTTGCGAAACAGCGCGCTCAGCTCTGGCTTGGACACCGGGAACTCCGCTGCCTTGAGGATGGCATGCATGTCGTCTTCCTTCAGTTCGAAGGCCACGCGCAGCTTTTTCAGGATGATGTTGTTGGTCACCGGGGTTTCGATCGGCTGTGGTGGACGGCTTTCGTCCTTGCCGCGCTTGAAAATCACCAGGCCATCAAGGAAGTGGGCCATGACGTCATCCGGGCAGAACACGAAGCCTTCTTCCTCGTCTTTCTTGAGGTAGGTCAGCAGATCGTCCTTGGTCACGTCCATGCCGCCGAGCTTGATGATCTCGACCATCTTGTTGTCGCTGATGTCGAGCATGTAGCGCACGCTGCGCAGTACGTCGTTGTGAATCATGGTGGGCAATCCTGGTATTCAACGGATGACACCGCCGGAATCAGGCGGTGTCGGGAAAAGGGGAACGGCTTAAAACTTCTCTTTGCCGGACAGGTAACGCCATTGACCCACCGGCACCTTGCCGATGGACACACCGCCGATGCGAATGCGGCGGATGGCGATGACTTTCAGGCCAACCGCTTCGCAGAACAGCGCGATGACGCCGGGTTGCGGGTTTTTCATCGCAAAGCGCAGGCGGTTTTCGTTCTGCCAGCTGGCTTTGACGGCAGGCAGCTCTTTGCCTTTGTAGGTCAGGCCGTGGTTCAGGCGGTTGAGGCCGTGGGCAACCATGTCGCCTTCGACTTCCACCACGTATTCCTGCTCGATCTTGGCGGCATCGGCGGTCAACTTGCGCAGAATCTTCCAGTCCTGGGTGAACACCAGCAAGCCACTGGCCTTGGCTTGCAGGTCGGCGCTGGCGCTCAGGCGCAGGAAGTGGCCCTTGAGCGGACGCTTGCCGAAGCGGTGTTCTTCAGAGAGGGTATCGGCGCTGATCGAGGCCATGGCGGTTTCAGCATCCACGCCTGCGGGGGCGTGCAGCAGGATGGTCACCGGCTCTGGCGCGGTGGCTTTAGCTTCCGGGTCCAGCTCGACTTTCTCGTCAGTGACCTTGAACTGCGGCTCGTCGATCACTTCGCCGTCCACCGAGACCCAGCCGCCTTCGATAAACAGCTCAGCCTCCCGACGGGAGCAACCGACCAGTTCGATAAGGCGTTTGGAGAGGCGTATGGGGTCAGTCATGACAAGGGCCGTAACAAAAGGGGGCCACTATTGTACCTGCCTGGCGCCGGTTAATCCCGGCTCCATTTCAGCGCATGTGCCTTAACAATTATTAACTGACATGCCACGGGTCAAATGTGGGAGCTGGCTTGGCTGCGAAGGCGGCCTGGCAGTCTACCCATCGGGCGCTGGTATATGGCCATCGCAGCAGAGGTATCTACACAACTTCGGCACAACGCTAAACCTGTGGCGAGGGAGCTTGCTCCCGTGACGACCTCACAGCCAACACCCATCTACCTGGCACCCCGCGATCAAACTGTGGGAGCTGGCTTGCCTGCGAAGGCGGCCTAACAGTCAACACCGTTGGACCGGGTAGATATCCGTTATTTAGGTAACGGCCACTTAGGGTTCCGCCCTGACGGCGGCTCACTTTTGAACAGCGCAAAAGTAAGCAAAACGCTCTTGCCCCACCACTCGGCACCTCGCTTAGGCTCGGTGTGCCC